>NZ_AP038773.1:6627500-6938409 GCF_047159485.1 Krasilnikovia sp. MM14-A1004
TCGCCGGGGCAGCGGGTCCGCGTCATTGATCAGGTCTGCTATGTTCCGGGCGCGCCACGGCCCACTTCGCAGGAATGCGAACACCATCACTCATCGGACCGTTCGCGCCCTGAAATCCGGATGAAGGCGGGACTCAGTTGACAGCGGCGTGGCCGGGCGGCGGCAACGAGTTGTTCGTCGGCGCATTCTGGTTCACCATCGGCGGCGCTGTCCCGGTTCTGCTGGTGCTGGGCGCCGTACTGATGCGGTCAATGCGGCGACGCCGGACCCGGCCGAAGCTGTCCCGCGTGGTGTTCCGCCGCCGGATCTTCGTGGGTGCCGTCGCCGTGCTGCTGGTGACGGCCGTCGGCGGCGTGGTGAGCTGGCTCCACGACGACCCCGCACCGGCGCGCCCGACTCCGGTGGCGCTGCCCTGCCCGGACGCCGGGCTGCGCGTGGCCGCCGCCCCCGAGATCGCCCCGGTGGTCCGGGCCGCCGCCCGCACACTGAACCCGGGCGGCACGGACTGCGGCCCGGTCACGGTCTCCGCCGAGACACCCGCGGTCACGCAGGCGGCGGCGCGCAAGCCCGACGTGTGGATCCCGTCGAGCAGTGCCTGGCTGCGGGTCGCCGCGGTGGACGGCACGAAATACACCGCCGACGGTGCACCGCTGGCCCGGTCGCCGATCGTGCTGGCCGCTTCCGAGGCAACGGCCCGGCAGTTCACCGTACGGGGACATGCGTCCTGGGCGGCGCTGGTCGACGGCGTCGCGAAGCACCGCATCGCGCGGGTCTCCATGCCGGACCCGCTGCACGACACCACCGGCATCCTCTCCGTGTACGCGGTGCACCAGGCGATGGCGCGGACCACGAAGGACCCGGGCATCGCCCAGCTGCGCGCGCTGACCCTGCGCAGCAGGCTCGCGGACGCGACGGTCGACCCGGCCGCGCTGCTGCGTCAGGCGGCGACCGGCGCGGTCACCGACATCGGGGTCGTGCCGACCACCGAGCAGCAGCTGGCCGCGTACCGGAAGGGCTCGCACGCGGTGGAGCTGACCGCGGCCGTTCCGGCGGACGGCCTGGTGGAGGCGGACTACCCGTACGCAATCTCGGCGTCGGCCACGCACCGCGACCTGGCCGAGCGGCTGCGCGCGGCGATCAGCCCGGCGGCGCTCACCGCGGCCGGGTTCCGGGTGGCCGCGACCCCGCACGCGTTGTCCCTGCCGGAGCGGGCGGACGGCCTGCTCGACCCCGCATTGCAGTGGGCGCAGTACCGGACGCTGAAGTTCCAGGTGCTGGTGATGATCGACGGGTCCGGGTCGATGAACCAGAAGATCACCGACAAGGCCGGGCAGGGCACTACCAAGGCCGCGCTGCTGCGGGAGACCGGGCTGAGCGCCAGCCAGCTGTTCGGCGAGGACACCGCGATCGGCCTGTGGCAGTTCGGCACGCCGACGGCGACCAGCCCGGCGCATCAGGAGGTGGTCCCGCTCGGCCCGATCACCGAGAAGGTCGGCGACCGGACCCGCCGCGAGATTCTCAGCGCGGGCATCGCGGGCTACCGCGCCCTGCCCAACTCCGGTACCCCGCTGTTCCGCTCCGTGCTGGACGGTCAGGCGATGATGCGGGGACGGGCCGCGCCGGGCACTGTCACCCTGGTCGTGGTGCTTACCGACGGCAAGGACGAACAGTCGCGGTTCGCGATGGACTCCGGCGCGTTCCTGGGGCAGCTGACGGCGGCCACCGACCCGCGCCGCCCCGTACCGATCATCGCGGTGGGCTACGGCGCGAACGCGGACATGACCGCGCTGACCGCGATGGCCAAGACCACCGGCGGTACGGCCGTGGCGGCCACCGACCCGGCCGACGTGGCCGCGGCCATGGCCCAGGCGTTCCTCGCCGCCCACGCACCAAGCTGAGCCGCACACTGTGGGACAGTGAGCGCGTGCGGTTGTTTCTGGTGACCGGGGCAACCGGCGCCGGCAAGTCCACCGTCGTCCGCGGGCTCCGCGAGCGGGGCCACCGGGCGATCAGCCTCGACGCCGACCCACGGCTGTGCGCCTGGACCGACGCCGCCGGGCGGCGGGTCGAACGGCCCGCCGCACCCGACGCGGCCTGGCTCGCCACGCACCGCTGGACCTGGGATCCGCTGCGCCTGGACGAGATCGTCACCGCCGAGACCGCGGCCGATGCGGCACCGGCGGTGTGGTTGTGCGGGTACGCGGCCAACGCGGCCGAGCTGGCCGACCGCTTCGACGCCGTGTTCCTGCTCGACATCGACCTGGCGACGATGCGGCACCGGTTGCGGGACCGGGTCGGCAACGACTTCGGCCGTGCCGGTGCGACCCTGGACGCCGCCGACACCTATTACCGGGAGTTCACCCGCGCCTGGCGCGGACGCGGCGCGGTGACCATCGACGCGAGCCACGACCCCGGGTCGGTCCTCGCGCGGTTGCTGACCGCCTCCGGTGTGTCGCCGCGCTCGCTCAGGCGGTGAGCAGCTCCGGGCCGAACACCTCGTACGCGATCCGGTCGCCCGGCACCCCGCGGCGCAACAGCCCGGCACGGACGTGATTCATGAACGGCAACGGCCCACAGAGGTGCACGTCGGCGCCCTCGGGCAGCGGGATGCGTTCGGGGTCGACCCGCCCGGAGTTGACCCGGGCGCCGGTGGCGATGTCGGCGTCGCCGTGCTCGTACCAGAGGTCCAGCCGCAACCGGGGCAGGGCCCGGCTCAGGGCGGGCAGGTGCCTGCGCAGCGGGTGGGCGGTGCCGGTGCGGTCGGCGTGCACCAGCACCACGTCGCGGCCGGGGTCGCGGCGGGCCAGATCCTGCAACGCCGACATCGCCGGGGTCACCCCGATGCCCGCGCTGATCAGCAGCAGCGGTCCGTCACCGCCGACACTGCTGACGTCCCCGAACGGCGGGCTCAGCCGCAGCCGGTCCCCCTCCGCGACGCGCTCGTGCAGGTACGTGGAGACGACGCCGTCCGGGCTGCCCGCGCTCCCGCGTACCCGCTTGACAGTGATTTGCCACGTGGGCTGTCCCGGCGCGCCGGAGAGGCTGTACTGGCGGATCTGCCGTCCCGCGCCGCCGCCGAGGTCCACCGCGACGGAGACGTACTGTCCGGGGACGAACTCCCCCGCCGCCCCTCCGTCCGACGGGGTGAGGGTCAGCGAGACGACGTCGTCGGTTTCGACGGTCCGCTCGACGACTTCCCAGCTGCGCCAGACCTGACCGGGGTCGTCGATACCGGCGGCGTGGTAGAGCCGCGCCTCGCGGGCGACGAGTTCGCAGGCGAACAGCCAGTAGACCTCGTCCCAGGCCTGCGCGACCTCGGGCGTGACCGCGTCGCCGAGGACCTCGGCGACCGCGGCCATCAGGTGCCGGCCGACGATCGGGTACTGCGCGGGCGTGATGCCGAGCGACGCGTGCTTGTGGGCGATGCGGTGGGCGATCGGTTCCCACGGCACGGGGTCGTCGCCGAGCAGGTGTGCGGCGTAGCCGACGACCGCCGCGGCCAGCGCCTGGCGTTGCCGCCCGGTGGCCTGGTTGCCCCGGTTGAAGAGGTTCAGCAGGTCGGGGTGCGCGGCGAACATCCGCGGGTAGAAGGCACCGGTGATCTCCTCGGCGTGGTCGCGGACGACGGGCAGGGTCGCCCGGACGACGGCGGCTGACGTGGACGTGAGCACAACACTCCTCGCGGTCGGTGAATCCCGACGTTAGGGACGTGAAACTCACCGTTCGAGGGACCAAAGTCCTGAGTCGACGGTCCGACCGTCCGGCCGATGGCACGAGGGAGGGGCGTCATGCCCTCGTGGCCGCCCTTTCGCGCGGGAGCGATACCGGCCCCGCGGTGCACCCTGAGCCCACGACTACCGAGGAGGCGCAGATGTCGGGCACGGTCTATCTGAGGCGGGGTGACTCAGGGGATTACGTGGAGCAGGTTCAGCAACGACTGACGGAGCTGGGATTCTCGACCGGCGGCGTGGACGGCGGCTACGGCCGCAAGACCGTCGAGGCCGTGCAGGCGTTCCAGGCGACGTACCAGCTGGAGATCACCGGCCAGGTGGACGAGTCCACGTGGGGGATGCTGTTCGGCAGCCACGAGGGCCAGGACATCGCCGCGGACGACCCGGCCGACGCTCCGACCGCGGACCGCCTCGTGGAGCTGTGCCTGCACCAGGTCAACGACAGGTACGTCCTCGGCACGCAGGCGGACCACAACAACCCCGACGAGGACGAGTTCGACTGCGCGGAACTGATCTCCTGGGCGTGCGCCCGGCTCGGCGTCGAGTTCCCCAGCTACTCGGTGTCGCAGATCGACGCGTCGCACCACGCCGGGCTCGGCCTGTCCGTCTCGGACGCCGCGACCACCCGCGGGGCGCTGCTGTTCCGCCGCGCCGGCCACAACGGGTCGAAGTACAACCACGTCGCGATCTCGCTGGGCACCGGCGAGGAGACCATCGAGGCGATGGACAGCAAGCACGGCGTCGCGGTCGGCGAGATCGGTCACCGGTTCACCGACGGCGGCTACATTCCCGGCATCCAGTACCACTGAGCGACAGGGACGCGCTGCGGGCGCGCGGTGCGGGCGGACGAACCGCACACACCGCGCGCTGCCGGATCAGCTGGTGACAAGAAGCTCCGGCGCGCCGAGCCGGGCCAGGTCGGCGGTGGCGTCGTCGGGCTGCTCCTGGGCGGCGCGTTCGGCCTCGACCCGCTGCAGGTAGTGCGTCACCTCACGGTCGAGCTGCTCCGGGCTCCAGTCGAGCACCCCGGCCATGATGGTCGCGGCGGCGCGCGCCGCGGTGGTGCCCCGGTCGAAGGTCTCGATGGAGATCCGGGTACGCCGGGTCAGCAGGTCCTCCAGGTGCCGGGCGTCCTCGTGCAGCGCCGCGTACGCGACCTCCGCCCGCAGGTAGGTCTCGGCGCCCTCCAGCGGCTGCCCCAGGCTCGGGTCCTCCCGTACGAGGGTGAGCACCTCGTCGGTGAGGGAGCCGTAGCGGCGCAGCAGATGCTCCACCGTGGACACGTGCAGCCCCAGTTCGGCGGCCAGCGCGTTGCGCCGGTTGCGCATCGCCACGTGCCCGTCCGCGCCGATCAGCGGGACCTGCTCGGTGCAGGAGCGCGGCACGGTCCGGTTCAGGCCCTTCACGGCGGCGTCCACGGCGTCGGCCGCCATCACCCGGTACGTGGTGAACTTGCCGCCGGCCACGACCACCAGTCCGGGCACCGGGATGGCGACTGTGTGTTCGCGCGACAGCTTGGCGGTCAGCTCCGACTCGCCGGACAGCAGCGGCCGCAGCCCGGCGTACACACCCTGCACGTCGTCGCGGGTCAGCGGCGTGACGAGGACCTTGTTCACCTCCGAGAGGAGGTAATCGACGTCGCGGCTGGACGCGGCGGGGTGCGCCTTGTCGAGGTCCCAGTCGGTGTCCGTGGTGCCGATGATCCAGTGCTGGTCCCACGGGATGACGAACAGCACGCTTGTCGGGGTGCGCAGGATCAACCCCGTCGAGGACTGTACGCGGTCACGCGGCACGACGAGGTGGATGCCCTTGGAGGCCCGTACCGTGAACGGCTTGCGCTCACTGACGAGGTCCTGCACCTCGTCGGTCCACACGCCCGTGGCGTTGATGACCTGCTTGGCGCGGATCTCGACGATCCGGTCGTTCTCCAGGTCCTGCACCCGTACGCCGGTGACGCGTGCCCCGTCGCGCAGGAAGCCGACGACCCTGGCGCGGGAGGCGGCGTGCGCCCCGTACGCGACAGCGGTGCGTACCAGGAACATCGTGAACCGGGCGTCGTCCATCTGCGCGTCGTAGTACTGGATGCCGCCGATCAGCGACTCGGGGCGCAGCGACGGGCATTCCCGCAATGCGGCGCGGCGGGACAGGTGCCGGTGCCGGGGCAGGCCGCGGGCGTGGCCGCTGGAGACGCCCATGGTGTCGTAGAGCATGACGCCGGCGCCCGCGTACAGGCGCTCCCAGCCGCGGTGTTCGAGGGGGTAGAGGAACGGCACCGGGCGCACCAGGTGCGGGGCGAGCTTCTGCACGAGCAGGCCGCGTTCCCGCAGCGCCTCCCGCACCAGGCCGAAGTCGAGCATCTCCAGGTAGCGCAGTCCGCCGTGGATGAGCTTGCTGGACCGGCTGGACGTGCCGCTGGCCCAGTCGCGGGCCTCCAGCAGTCCGACGGACAGGCCGCGGGTGGCGGCGTCCAGGGCGGCACCGGCCCCGACCACCCCGCCGCCGACGACGAGCACGTCGAGTTCCTCACCGCTGGTCATCGCGGCCATCGCCGCATCGCGGCGTTGCGGTGACAAAGTTCCGGTACGCATGGGGTGTTCCTTTCGTGGTCTTCGGACGCGACGGTCCGCGAGGGGGCTCGTGCCTGGTGGGCGGCCGGGCGGGTGCGGTCAGCCGACGTCGACCCAATCGAGGGTGCGGCGTACCGCCTTCTGCCAGCCGGCGTAGCCCTTCTCCCGTTGCTCTTCGGTCCACTCGGGCTGCCAGCACCTGTCTTCGTTCCAGTTCTGGGCGAGTTCGTCGGTGTCGCGCCAAAACCCCACCGCGAGGCCCGCCGCGTACGCGGCGCCCAGCGCGGTGGTTTCGGCGACGACCGGCTTGGAGACGGTGACGCCGAGGATGTCGGCCTGCAGTTGCATGCACAGTTCGTTGGCGGTGATGCCCCCGTCGACGCGCAGCACGTCGAGGGTGACGCCGGAATCGCGGGCCATCGCCTCGATGACGTCGCGGGTCTGGTAGCAGATCGATTCCAACGTCGCCCGGGCCAGGTGCGCGTTGGTGTTGTAGCGGGACAGCCCGACGATCGCGCCGCGCGCGTCCGAGCGCCAGTACGGCGCGAACAGCCCGGAGAACGCCGGGACGAAATACACCCCGCCGCTGTCGGCGACCTGCCGGGCCAGCGCCTCGCTCTCCGACGCGCCGCTGATGATGCCGAGCTGGTCGCGCAGCCACTGCACGGCGGAGCCGGTGACCGCGATGGAGCCTTCCAGGGCGTACACGGGCTTGTCGGTGCCGAACTGGTAGCACACCGTGGTGAGCAGCCCGCTGCGCGATCGGACCACCTCGGTGCCGGTGTTCAGGAGCATGAAGTTGCCCGTACCGTAGGTGTTCTTCACCTGGCCGACGCCGAAGCAGACCTGGCCGACCGTGGCGGCCTGCTGGTCGCCGAGGTCGCCGGTGAGGGCGACCTCGCCGCCGAACGGCCCGGCGGCGAGGGTGTGGCCGTAGCCCTCCGGGTCGGAGGAGGGGCGGATCTCGGGGAGCATGGCCCGGGGGATGTCGAAGAAGGACAGCAGTTCGTCGTCCCAGTCGAGCGTCTCCAGGTCCATCAGCATGGTGCGGCTGGCGTTGGTGACGTCGGTGACGTGGACGCCGCCGTCCGTGCCGCCGGTGAGGTTCCACAGCAGCCAGCTGTCGGTGGTGCCGAACACGGCGTCGCCGGCCTCGGCGGCCGCGCGCACTCCGTCGACGTTCTCCAGGATCCACTGGATCTTTGCGGCCGAGAAGTAGGTAGCGGGCGGCAGGCCCGCCTTGCGGGTGATGACCTCGCCGCGCCCGTCGCGCTGGAGGGCGGCGGCGATCCGATCGGTACGGGTGTCCTGCCAGACGATCGCGTTGTAGTACGGCATTCCGGTACGGCGGTTCCACACCACCGTGGTCTCGCGCTGGTTGGTGACGCCGAGCGCGGCCAGGTCGGTGGCCCGCAGTCCCCGGGCATGCATCGCGGTACGGATGACCGAGCAGGTGCGTTCCCAGATCTCCAGCGGGTTGTGCTCGACCCATCCGGCCCGCGGCAGGATCTGCTCGTGTTCCAGCTGGTGACGACCCACTTCGCGACCCACGTGATCGAAGATCATGAAGCGGGTGCTCGTCGTGCCCTGATCCACGGCACCGACGAAGTCAGCCATGCGGGTCTCTCCTCGCGGGGTTGTCCGAACCGGATGCGTCCACCGGTGTTCCGGCTTCCGACGCTAGGAAGGGCCGATATGGCGGTCAATGCAGGCGGTTCGACAATGTCGAACGTTGTCCGCTGATCACAGCTCGGTTAGCATCGCGAGATGCCCGGAAATGTCCAGTCCATCGAGCGCGCGGCCGCGATCCTGCGGCTGCTGGCGGGCGGGCAGGGACGACTCGGTGTGGTCGAGATCGCACGCTCGCTCGGCCTGCCCAAGGGCACCGCCCACGGCATCCTGCGGACCCTGCAACACGTCCGCTTCGTCGAGCAGGACAAGGCCTCGGGCAAGTACCACCTCGGCGCGGCGCTGCGGCATTTGGGCGCCAGCTATCTCGACGCGAACGAGCTGCGCTCCCGCGCCATCAACTGGGCCGACCCCCTGGCGGCGCGCAGCGGCGAGGCGGTCCGCGTCGGCGCGCTGCGCGACGGCGAGGTCCTCGTCGTCCACCACGTGTTCCGCCCCGACGACACCCAGCAGACACTCGACATGGGTACGCTGCTGCCGCCGCACGCCTGCGCGCTCGGCAAAGTGCTGCTGGCCTTCGACGCCGCCGCCGAGGCCCAGCTGCTGCGCGGCGAGCTGGCGCCGTACACGCATCGCACCCTCGTCGACCGGCGGAAGCTGGCCCGCGCCCTGGCCGAGCTGCGCGAGGCCGGGTGGGGGCTGGACGTGGAGGAGATGACCGTCGGGCAGGCCGGTGTCGCCGCGCCCATCCGCGGACACGGCGGCCTCGTCGTCGGTGCGATCGGGATCACAGGCGCGGTCGAGCGCATCTGCGATACGAAGGGACGGCCGAAACCGAAACTGGTGACGTACGTGTCCGACGCCGCCCGCGCGGTCTCCCGGGACCTGGGCGGGGCACGATGGTGAGCACCGGACGGGAGTACCTGTGAGCGAACGCTACGTGCTCTCGATCGACCAGGGCACCACGTCCACCCGGTGCATCGTGTTCGACCAGCGCGGCCATCTCGTCTCGGTGGTGCAGCGCGAGCACCGCCAGTTCTTCCCCAAACCCGGCTGGGTCGAGCACGACGCCATGGAGATCTGGCAGCACGTGCAGCGCCTGGTGCCCGGCGCGCTGCGCCAGGCCGGAATCACCGCCGACCAGGTCGCCGCGATGGGCATCACGAACCAGCGGGAGACCATCGTGCTGTGGGACCGCCACACCGGCGTCCCGATCGGCCGGGCGATCGTCTGGCAGGACACCCGTACGGCGACGCTGGTGGAGGAACTCGGCGACGCACCGGGCGCGGAGCAGGTCCGGCAGCGGTGCGGGTTGCCGTTCGCGCCCTACTTCTCCGGGCCGCGGGTGCACTGGCTGCTGGCACACACCCTCGGCCTACGGGACCGCGCCGAGCGCGGCGAGGTACTGCTGGGCACCATGGAGAGCTGGCTGATCTGGAACCTCACCGGCGGTACGGACGGCGGCATCCACGTCACCGACGTCACCAACGCCAGCCGCACGATGCTGATGGACATCCGGTCACTGCAATGGGATCCGGGTGCGCTGTCGTTCTTCGGCATCCCCGCCTCGATGCTGCCGGAGATCCGCTCGTCGGTACGGGTGTTCGGGGCGGCGCGGGCGGTGCTGCCCGGCGTACCCATCGCGGCGGCCCTGGGTGACCAGCAGGCCGCGCTGTTCGGGCAGACCTGCTTCGCGCCCGGCGATGCGAAATGCACCTACGGCACGGGCGGTTTCCTGCTCCTCAACACCGGCACCCACCTCGTGGAATCCACCCACGGTCTCCTGAGCACTGTCGCCTACCAGATCGGCGACCAGCCCGCGGTGTACGCGCTGGAGGGCCCGATCGCGGTGACCGGCTCGCTGGTGCAGTGGGTCCGCGACGGGCTCGGCCTGATCGGCAGCGCACCGGAGATCGAGACCCTCGCCCGGACCGTGCAGGACAACGGCGGCTGCTACATCGTGCCCGCCTTCTCCGGGCTGTTCGCCCCGCACTGGCGCAGCGAGGCGCGCGGCGTCATCGTCGGGCTGACCTCCTACATCACGAAGGGGCATCTGGCCCGCGCGGTGCTGGAGGCGACCGGCTGGCAGACCCGCGAGGTGGTCGACGCCATGAACGCCGACTCCGGCCTCGCGCTGCGCAGTCTCAAAGTGGACGGCGGCATGACGTCGGACAACCTGCTCATGCAGTTCATCGCGGACGTGCTCGACGTACCGGTCGACCGGCCCATGGTGGCCGAGACGGTGTCGCTGGGCGCGGCGTACGCGGCCGGGCTCGCGGTCGGCTACTGGCCGGATTTCGACGCGTTGAGCGACCACTGGCACCGGGCCGCGCAGTGGCTGCCCCGGATGGACCCCGACCGGCGCGCCGAGGAATACGACAACTGGCAGCGCGCGGTACAACGCACCTTCGACTGGCACCGGCCACGGCGCCCGCCCCGCCTCGATCGGTAAGGCAGGGAGCCGAAGCACTGCCCCTTCCGGGCACTCGTCCGCTGTGGCCGACAGACCAGCGTGGTCAGCGGACGAGGGACCGCGCCAGGCCGAAGACGTCGGCGAGTCCGCTTGGCAGCACTCGCCACCGTCCGGTGATCCGGTGTTCCAGCGCGAGCGCGACGGCGGTGATCCCGCTCAGCATCGCGTCGAGTTCGAGCGTCCCGCTGCCCTCGAGATACTCGATCACCGCGTCGAGAAATGCCTCGAACGTGCCTGCATCGACGTAGACGAAGTCGTTATCCGGACCCTGGACGCCGCTGTCCCGGCCGACCAGCGCAGCAACCGAGGCGATCTGGGTGCAGAAAAGCTTCGAGGTGTCCAGCGACGGATCCCAGACGTCGCGGCCCGCCACTTCAAAGATCATGCCCATTAGTCGCACCATTTCGTGTGGATTGTGATGCCGTGGTCTGTGGCCAGTTGGGACAACTTCTTCAGGATCTCATCGCGGAATCGCCGCAACACGACTCCTCAAGTCACCCGGGCAATGAAGTGCGTCGGGTGTTCAGCACCTGGGGCTGACTCGACAGCGGTGTATCCACTAAGGACGAGCGGTGGCGGCCGCCCCGCCGTCAGTTCGACCGGTCGACGCTCAGCATCGACTGGACCAGGGCCAGAACGTGACGGCGGTCTGTCGCGTCGAGCCGGGTCAGCGCCGCGACGAGCGACTTCAGCTCCGGATCCACCGTGGACTCCTGCCAGGCGGCGAGCCCGGCCGCGGACGCCGCGGCCGCACTGACCACACCCACCGGTACGGTCAGGCCCTCGGCGAGTCCTTCCAGCGTGGCCCGGTGTGGTGGCCGGCGCAGGTTCTCTGCCGTCGCGAGATGGTGGACCGTCGAGCGTGGAATACCACCCCGGCGCGCCACGTCGGCGTACGACCAGCCCCGCTCCGCCATCCGGTCGCGGATGAGCTGTTGTAGAGGGTTCATCGGCACCCCGTTGTCGTGATCACCTCAGGCGGGTTTCACATTTTACCCACGCAGATATCAAATGTATCGATAGGTTTCGAAGCCTTGTCCCTCCTTACCACCACGCGTAGCGTCCGATATCGATGGACGTTCTGTCCAGCAAGATCGGACGTTGGGAGGAACGATGTCAGCGATGACGTACGCACCTACCATGCCCACGGTCGGCCAGGGCCAGATGCTCGGCGGCTGGGGGGACGGCGGCAGCGCGTACGGCCCACAGCAGGGTGGCCCCCGGTTCGGCCCCGAGCAGATGCAGCACGCCCAGCAGTTGCTGGCGCACCGCATCGCACTGCAGCTGATCCGTCAGCAGGTCATGCACGTGCTGACGCAGCAGCCCGGCCTCACCCAGCAGCTGGAGCAGCTCACACTCATCCAGCAGCAGGCGCAGACCCACCCGCTCGTGCAGGTACTCGCCCAGCACCCCCAGCTGCAGCAGGTCGCGCAGCAGGCCATCCAGCAGCTCACCCACTCCGGGGTGCTCCAGCTCGCCCAGCAGGTCGCTCAGCAACTGGTCCAGCAGCAGCTGATCCAGCAGCAGACCTGGCAGCAACAGCAGCAGTTCGGCCAGCAGCAGTTCACGCCGCAGTACGGCATGGGCCAGAGCCAGCAATACGGCATCGGCCAGCAGCAGGGCCCCGGCCAACAGGGCTACGGCCAGCAGGGGTACGGGCAGCAGGGCTTCGGCCAGCAGGGGTACGGCCAGCAGGGCTTCGGCCAACAGGGTTATGGCCAGTCCGGGTTCGGCCAGCAGCAGCAGTTCCCGTACGGCTTCTCCGGCGGCCAGTTCGGCCGGTAGCGGGTCTCATTCCGCCGGACATCGGCGATCGCCATCGGGCTTCCGTCCCATCAGAACTTGGATCGCGCGTATCCATCAATGATCGGCCTCGGTCGATGAATGGCGCCCGCGTGCGAATCTCGGCCCACGCCCGATCGCGATGCACCGGCGAAATCGACACGCCAACTGAGCTGGGCCGCCGTCCCGCGGCCCAGCTCACGGCCAGTCGTGCGGTGCACGAGCCGGCGAGCGGATCGTCGCGCTGAGCCGGTCGGGCCGGGGCAGAGCCGGCAGGTCCGGGCCGGCGCGACTCCGGGCCGGCGCGCGACTCCAAGCGCCGCGACAGAGAGGCGCGACAGAAGCGCCGCCATAGAAAGGCGCGACAGAAGCGGAAGGAGTAACGCCATGGCCGAACACGGCCAGGCTCCCGGCACCGGCCAGCCGAAGGGGCGGCCCGACAAGGCCGCCGACCGGCGGGCCGAAGCAGCCCAAGCGGCGCCGCCACCCGGCAGCCGAGCCGGCGGCGACGCGGCGCGGCGAGCGGAGCCGGGCAGGCCACGCGACCACGCCACCGGCAGCCGCGGCCCGGCCGCGGGCGAGGGCGGCGAGCACCCCGAAACCCTCCGGCCCCGCCCCGAGCGCTACCTGGTCGCCCCGACCGGCTGGGCCTCACCCACCACCGGACCCACCGATCCGGCGGCGGACGCACAACACCTCATCGAGGCGCTGCAACGCAACCCCGACCTGCGGGTGCTCCGCGTCATCCGCAGCGCCGAACAGCCACCCGCGACCGGAGGCGGTGCCGTGCCGGTCTACCGGCCCGGCACCCGGTTCCCGGCCGTCGCCGTGGTCGAAGCCACCCCGGAGCAGGCGGCGATCCTGGCGGCGCGGCCCGAGTTCCACGTCGACATCGACCACCCGCTCACCCAGGACGAGCCGCTGCCACCGTGGGCGTACGTGCCCGGCACGGGTTCCCTGGACGACGCGGTGCCGATCCGGTTCCAGGTCCGCGACGACCACGGCGAGCCCCTGCCCGACGCGGTGGTCTATGTACACGGCGGCCGCTACCCGGTCGTGGCGCGAACCGACGCGGACGGCACCGCGGAACTGACCGTTCCGGCCGGTTCGCTCGACGGCATACGCGGCGTGTACGTACGTCCCCGCGCCGACTGCTGGGGCACGGTCATCGAGCGGCCGCACCTGTCCGGCACCGAGAGCAACACCGTGGTGTGCCGGCGGCTCGACACTCCCGCGGGCGAGCGCCACGGCGACGGTTGGGCGCGGCGGGCGCTGGGCTTCGACCGGCTGCCACCGACGTACCGGGGGCACGGCGTACGGATAGCGGTCATCGGATCCGGCGTGGACGCCGCGCGCCTCGACGCCGCCGAGGGCATCATGGGCGGCATCGACGTGATCGGTCAGGACGAGAAGTCCTGGGACCAGGACGTGATCGGGCGCTCGACGCACCACGTCGCGCTGATCCTCGGGCACGACGGTGACCAGTTGGTCGGCCTCGCCCCCGAGGCCGAGGTGCACGTGTGCCGGGTTCTCCCCGGCGGGCGGCTCAGCGACCTGATCGAGGCGCTGGACTACTGCATCGCCCAGGAGGTCGACGTCATCGACCTCGGCACGTACGCGAGCGGCGCGGCCGGGCTGGTGGCGTACAAGCTGGAAGAGGCCCGGCAGGCCGGCATCCTCTGCGTGGCCGCCGCCGGCGACACCGGCGGCCCGGTGATGTTCCCCGGCACCGTGCCGGCGGTGCTCACCGTGGGCGCCATCGGCAAGCTCGGCACCAGTCCGCCGGACAGTCTGCACATTTCCCAGCTGTCCGGGATGCCGACGCCCGACGGATACGCGGCCGCCCGGTTCAGTGGTGCCGGGCCGGAGGTCGACCTCTGCGCGCCCGGCGTCGGGATCGTCTCGGCCGTGGCCCCCGAGGGACGCGCCGCCCTCGACGGCACCGGCATCGCCGCGACCCACGTCGCGGCACTGGCGGCGCTCGTCCTCGCCCACCACCCCGATTTCCGGTACGGCTTCGGAATGCGTGGACCGGCAAGGGTGCAACGGCTGGCGCAATTGATCATTGCGAGCTGCCGCCCGCTCCAGGGCGGCGACCCGTACCGGTGCGGTGCCGGGAGGCCGGACGCTCCGGTCGCGGTCGGGCTGGTTCCGCGCTGGACGACGACCAGCGGCCCCGAGACCACCATGCCGGTCGCCGGTGTCGGCCCGGCCGGACAGTCCCCGTCCGCCTACGGATATCCGATGGCCCCGATGCCGCCACAGGTGGACGCGCTGACGGCGGCGGTGCGGGCAGCCGGGTTCCTCGTCCCCGAGCCGGACGAGTGACCTGACCGCGCTCACGACGAACCCCGGCGGCAGGGCTGGGCGGACCCCACGGTCCGCCCGGCCCTGCACGATCCGCGCTCCAGTTGGATCACTGCAGCGGCGACGTTCGGAGTCCTCCGCGGACCGTTCGTCCAGAGGGGACCGGCGTGGGAGGATCCTGCTGTGGAGCTTCGCGGCGGTGGTCTAGTGGTTTGGGACGTGGACGGGACACTGATTCCGGCCGACCTTCGTTGGCTTCGCCGATCGATCGCCAAGGCATACGGACTTACGGAGGCGGAGGTCACCTTTCCCGAAAAGAAGGTGCATGGATATACGGACGAGTCGATCGTCATAGATACCGCCATGGCGTCCGGTGTTTCTCCTGCAGAAGCCGAGAAGGGAATCGGCAGATTTCACGACGCCCTGACATCGGTCATGGCTGGCGGGCGTGAGGAAATGACTCGGATCCAGGCCCCGTACCCGGGCGCCGCGGAAAGCATCACCGCACTACATCAAAGCGGCTATCGACAAACGGTGCTCACCGGCAATGTGCGAAGTGCCGCCGAGTTCAAGCTCGAGACACTCGGCCTCGACCGCTATCTGGATCTCAGAATCGGCGGATTCGGATCGGACGACCGCAATCGATTCAACCTCCCGGGCGTGATCGCACATCGATTTGCAGAGGTTTTCGGATTTCAACTGGAGCCGCGCCGGACGGTTGTCATCGGTGACGCCCCAAACGACATCGCGTGCGCTCGGCACGCGGGGTTCTCGGTTGCCGTGGTCACCCACCGGGCCAGCCGGGAGGAACTGGCCGGCTATGATCCTGATGCGATCCTCGATCACCTTGACCCCATCGAGGTTGTTCCCACAGTCGAGGCCCTGCTCCTGAGGAGCTGAACCGTAGGTCTAGGCAGCTGCCATTCTCAGATCCAGCTCCCGGACTACGGGCTCTCCGTCCCACTGCGTAAGTCGCTGCCGAGCCCGCCTGGCGCGCCTGATGCCTCGGAGATTTCCGACAACCCGCAGCAGCTCGTACGTCTCGCCGAGGAAACCGCAGGACGTTTCCAATTCGCCGAGTTGTGCGTACGCGACCGCGAGATCGACCCGCGCAGCAAGGGTGACATTGAGGTTGAGGTGGTCAGCACTCAATTCCCTGATCGCGGTTTCGAGCTTCTCGACAGCTCTGCTGGGTTGATCCAGCAGAATATGACACGTGCCTTCGTAGACCTTCAGTCGTGATGGGTTCCAGTCGCTGTACAGTCCGACACAGTCCTCCGGAGCGATTTCACCAACGGACTCGCGGGCTCGGCCGAGTGCAGATTCAGTTTGGCCCTCCAGTCGGAGTGCCGCATAGGCCTGGGCCTGTTCCGCAGCAATCCTTGCTCGTGCAGGAGCGCTCAGGGAAATACCGGCACCTGCAGCCACATCGAGGAGTCGGAGGCCGATCATGATCTCACCATCCGCCTCTATCAAGGTGGCGGCCTCAGAGTAGAGGTTGCTTTCGAAGATCCGCGCGGTGGCACCCAGCCGCCGGTTCTCCAGCCGGTCGCCAAGACTTCTGGCATACGCACAGTGCGCGAGCGCCATGTCCCGATTTCCCAATGCGCTCCACAGACGGCTCGCGACCACAGAAGCTTCCCCGAGCATCGCTCCGATCTCCGCGCGCAGCGGATCGGATCTGGCCGCACGCTGGAACAGCGTTGAGAGGCAGTCACGGTGCGCTTCGATGAGCTTCAGCAGAGCCTCTGGCGCCACGGCCTGCCGCTGCTGCGCAAGCATGCTGGTGACGAGCGAGAAGCTGTTCCATCCTCCTTCCGACGAGAGTCCCACTTCGCCCACCCAGTCGTCGGCCGGCGCCGATTGTTGCAGGGACGCGATCCGACGGGCACCGCCGGCCGAATCGGCGCCAACCGGCGGCGCAACGCCCTGCAGAATCACGGCGCTGACGCCGCGCTCGACGTGGCGGGGTCGATGCAGGCCAAGCTCATGATCGGCTGCTGTTCCGGAGACCATCCTCAGTGCAGCTCTGCGCTCGACACCCGGCCAGCGGTGCTCACCGCGCTCGAGCTTCCCGATCCAGCGAGCATCGACGTAGTAGCCCGCCAAGTTCCGACCGGGGTAGAGGTTGTCGAGGGCCTGGTTTACGGCATCGGCCATCTCCTGTCGCGACATGGCCTGCCCGGGACGGCAGGGTGACTGAAGCCGCCCGCGAGCTTGTATCAACAGCGTGTTCGTGCGACGGTTCGCCTCGGTCTCTGGATGACGCGACATTGCACCTCCCCACGTCCATCCAGTACATCAGCGGCGTCCTGACTTCTCAATGAACAGCTGGAGCTGCGGCGACCTCTTCCCGACACGCGACCCCAGGTCATGACCTAATCGGACAGCAAGTCCGCACCGAGGGTCGAATACAGGACCGGTATTCCCCAATCGGGAAACGATCCGAAATCGTGGTTCCCGGACGGGTTGCCGCCCAACGTCATTTCTCACCGAACACGTCGGCTTGGATCGACGGCGCCGCGGCGCCTATGTCAGTACCGACCCGAGGAGTTGGAAATGGATCGCCACCAAATCGACCCTGTACCACCACGTCACTGGATGCCGCGACGAGGCCGTTCGACACCGGTCGATATCACGCACCGACTACGCCTCCGCTGGGCATTTCGACGCCGATGCGTGTGCGGGCTGCGGTGGCCTTGTCTGGACCGTCGACTTCAGCCGACCACGCCGCCGGCGGTCGCGCCGACTCGGCCGTCCTGGGCTGGCCCCACCGAGGTCCTTCCGCAGCAGGGATGGTTCACCCTGACTCCGGGACAGGCGTACCGCTCGAACGGCGGGAGTCGATGACGGAGGAATCGCTCCGTTCTCACGGCGGCGTGGTGCTGCGCCGGGGGCTGCGGCTCCACGTTCCGGACGCCGACTACAAGTACGGCCGGGGAGACATCGACCTGGTTGTCCGAACGGTCCTGGGTTTGGTCGCCGCCGGTGGCGAGCACTGGGTGGAACTGGCTGCGGACGAGGTGCTGTGGGATCACAGCACCCGATCCCGGCTCGTTCAGGTCCGCGTTTCCGCGTTGCGTGGCGTGGTGGCGCCGGACGGTTGAGACTGCTCGTCCGAGTCCGGCCCCCGGGTGGACCCACGAGGCCCATCCGGCCGCGCCTCCGGCTAGCGTCGCGCGCGGGAGGCCAGCATCGCGCAGAACAGGGCGCCCTGCTCGATCGCGTCGTCGAGAGCGACGTGACTGTGCGGGGAGCCGTCGAACCATTCTCGCGGCATCCTGCGTTTCACCGTCTCCCGGAACGGCGTACCGAGAAGGGCCATCGCATACGACTTGAGGTCCAGCGCCGAATGCGAGAACGGACTCGAACCGGCGAACCGGATCAGATACCAGTAGACGAACATGAAGTCGAAGGCGGCCGGATAGCCGACGAACACCGGGCGCCCGGGCAGCCGTTCGAGCCAGGTCCGGTAGGCGGGCATGGCGACGGCCGGATCCTGCTGGTCGGCGCGGCATGCCTCCCACGCCTGCGGCTGGGTCGCCCACCAGGCCATGGTGCTCGGGTCGCCCTCCGCGCCCGGCAGCGTGCTCAGGTTCGCGGTGAACGTACCCAGAAGTTCCTTGTCACCGCTGTAGGCGGCCGACGCGAAGCTCAGCATCGAGTGCGGCCCGGGGATCGGACCGTCCGTCTCGACGTCGGTACTGACGTAGATCTCGGGTCGTGGCACGGCACGCACCGTACGGCACGCGGGCGGCTCCGGCGATGCCATTACGGCGTCGGCATTGCGGCGGACGGACGCGGTCAGTGGGATGGCGGGTTCTCGTCCTGACGGCCGATGGCAATGGACCGGAAAGTGTTGTCCGTACGCGGATGTAGGTTGCCCGGCCTTGCGGCATCCCCGTAGCCTCTCCATTCATGAAGATGATCACACACGGCCGCATTCCCTCGGTGCTGGCCGCTGGCGTCACCCTCCTCGTCGGGGTCGCCGGGACCGTGACCCCCGCGTACGCGGGCGCGAGCGCGACCCCCGGCTCCGCCGGCCTGGGTGACCGGTTGTATCCGAAGCTCGGCAACGGCGGATACGACGTCACGAACTACGACCTGAGCCTGAAGTACGCGGCGAAGGACCCCAAGCAGACCGTCACCGGCAGCGTGTCGATCTGGGCGAACGCCACCCAGAACCTCTCCCGTTTCGACCTCGACTTCGGCGGCGGCCAGGTCGGCGCCGTGTCGGTGAACGGGGCCCCGGCCACGTTCACCCGCTCCGGCGAGGAACTGGTCATCACCCCGGCCCGCTCGCTGCCCAAGGGCAAGGCGTTCCGGGTCATCGTCAACGGCTTCACCGCGACGCCGGTGACGCCGAGCGCCGACGCCCCGGACGGGTTCGTGGCGACCCCCGACGGCTCGGTGCTGGCGGGTCAGCCCGCCTCCAGCCACAAGCTGTTCCCGAGCAACGACCACCCGCGGGACAAGGCGACATACACGATCCGGATGACCGCCCCGGTCGGCTGGACGAGCGTGGCGAACGGCCGGCACGTCACGGACCGTACGCAGAACGGTTACACGACGTCGGTGTACCGCGAGTCGAAGCCGATGGCCAGTGAGCTGGTGCAGGTGGCGGTCGGCGACTTCGTGGTGAAGAACCGCAAGGCCGTCAACAACGTGCCGATCCGCGACGTCGTCCCGCGGCGCCTGGCCAGCAAGCTGCTGCCCAAGGCGGACGTGGAGCGCAAGCAGCTCGCCTGGATGACCAAGAAGGTCGGCGCATACCCGTTCGAGAACTACGGGTCGCTGGTGATCGACGCGAACCTCGGCTTCGCCCTGGAGACGCAGACCCTCTCGCTGTACGACACGGGCCTGTTCGGCGCCCCGAAGTACGTGCTCGACCCGGTCATGACGCACGAGCTGGCGCACCAGTGGTTCGGTGACAGCGTCGCCCCGAAGTCGTGGAGCGACGTCTGGCAGAGCGAGGGCCACGCGACCTGGTACGAGCTGCTCTACGCCGCCGACACCAAGGTCTTCAAGAAGTACACCGGCTTCGCCAACCGGGACGCGTACTTCAAGAGCGTCTACCAGCGGGCCAACCAGACGCGGGCCAAGTACGGCCCGGTCGCCCGCCCGAAGTCGTCCAAGTCGGTGTGGGACGTGTTCAACCCCAACGTGTACGACGGTGGCGCGCTCGTCCTGTACGCCCTGAAGCAGAAGGTCGGCACCGCAAAGTTCGAGAAGATCGAGCGGGCGTGGGTGAAGACCTACCGCGGCAAGTCCGCCTCCACCCAGGACTTCATCGCTCTCGCGTCGAAGACCTCGGGCCGTAACCTCAAGCCCTTCCTGAACAGCTGGCTGTACGGCACGAAGGTGCCGGCCATGCCGGGTCACAAGGACTGGAAGGCGTCCGCCGCGCACTGATCGCGTCAGGTGCTCCGCGGCTCGCCGGGCGGGTCGCGGAGCACCGGGGCGGATAACCGCTGGACATCCACGGCGCCCCGGGTCATACCGCTGCTTTCATGAGCATCGTCCGGGGCGACCGGAGGACCTTCCACCAGCTGCTGGTGAACACCCCTGCTGGTATCGGTGATCAACTTTACCGCCTGGTTCGCGATCACCTTCTACGTCTACCTGCAGACCCGTTCCGTCTTCGCCACCGGCGTGATCTCCGGGATCTTCCTGGTGCTGACCGCGACCACGGGCATCTGGTTCGGCAGCCTGGTCGACCACCACGCCAAGAAGACGATGATGCAGGCGGGCGAACGGCCTGGTCGGCACGACCTCGGGCGTCTCCTTCCTGGTGACCTCCGTGATCAGCGGGGTGCTCGTGGCGGTCGGTGGCATGTTCTGGGTGTTGCTTCTGGCCCTCGCCGTGCTGGCCGTCGCCGTGGTGCGTCTGGCCGCCGTCCCGCTGCGCTCGTCGATCGTCCTGCTCACCGCCGGGATGTACGCGTACATGCTCGGGCTGGTGGCCACGGTCGCGGCGCTGCGCAGCCGGCCGTACCGGAATCTGAGCAGCCGGTATGTGCTGGGCCCGGAGGGTGCCGCCGAGCCCAGCCCCGCGGATCAGGCTTGAGCCTGGAGCTGCTCCCGCAGGATGTCCGCGTGGCCGCAGTGCTGGGCCAGCTCGCGGAGCACGTGCAGATACACCCAGCGCAGCGGGAGCGGGCCGCGCCGGTTGCCGTGCAGCAGGTCGTCCAGTCCCAGCGCCGACGTGCGGCGGCGGGAGGCGTCGCAGACCTCGCGGTAGGCCTGTTGCACAGCGGCGATGGTGTCACCGTCGGCCAGGATGAACGACTCGTCGGGTGTGTCGGGGATGCCGATCTCGCTGCGCGGGCGGCAGGTGATTCCCTCGTCGAACCACACCTGCTCGACGAACGTCGCGTGCTTCACCAGCCCCAGCAGCGTGGTCCGGGAGGGCACCAGCCGCCGGCGGGCCTGCTCCTCGGTCAGGCCCGACAGGCAGTCGTGCAGTGCACGGCGATGCTCGTCGAGGAACACCTCCCATTGCGCGCGGAGCGGCTGATCGAAGACCTCAGCGTCCGTGGTGCTGGAGAACGATGGCATGGGAGCACCCTGCCAAGGTCGGCCTCAGTGGACAACCACCGCCGCGCCCCGCTACGCCCCGGCCTCGGTGATGGTGACGCAGCAGCGGTCGGGGCCGGGGTTGAGCCGGGCGCTCATGTCCGCGGCGCCGACCGCGTCGAGGAGTCCCTCGATGAGGTCGAGGTTCATCCCGCACACCAGCTGGGTGTGCTCGCGGGCGAGCCGGTGGAACGGGCAGTTCGCCAGCACGATCTCGCCGTCGGCGGCCCGCGGCTCGTAGCCGTTGTCGCCGAGCACCGCGGTGACGACCGCACCGGCCGGTGCCTCGTGCGGGGCGACGCTGTCCCCCATGCGATGGCCGGTCGCCCGTGCCGCACTCCGGACCGCCTCGTCGACCGGTAGCCGGTCACGGGCGGCGACGGTGAGCGCCTCGGCCAGGATCTGCCCCGCCAGGTCGTAGTGGCGTTCGGGGAGGGAGACCGCGATGTCGCGGGCCGCGCGGCGGTACAGCTTGGCGGGGCGCCCGGCGCCGGGGCCGGTGCGGCCGGCCGGACGGCGGTACTCGACCTCCAGCAACCCGTCGGCGACGAGGCGGTCGAGGTTGAACTTGGCGACGTGGTGGGCCACGCCCACTCCGGCGGCCGCCTGCTCCCGGCTGACCGGGCCGCCCTGGGCCGCGACGTAGCGGTACAGCTCCCGGCGTACGGGCTCGCCGAGCGCCGCGACGCTGGCCACGTCGGCCTCGAACCTGTCGGTCATCGCCCCAGTCTAACGGACGATCGCGTTGACGAAATTTGCCCGAGCTTCTAACGTCAACGAATCAGTCCGTTAGAAGGAGTTGTCATGATCAGTTCTGCGACGACCGGCGCTTCAGCCGCACCCATCGCCTCCGAGCGCACCCTGTCCGACCCGGCGGTCCAGGCCTTCTGGCTGCTGCGGATCGGGTTCACGGTCGCACCCGTGCTGTTCGGCCTGGACAAGTTCCTCGGCCTGATGACGAACTGGGAGCACTACCTCGCTCCCGCCATCGATCGCCTGGTGCCGGGTGACGCGCACCAGGCGATGCTGGCCGTCGGGGTGGTCGAGATCGTGGCCGGCATCGTCGTGGCGGTCCTGCCCCGCTTCGGCGGCTACCTCGTGGCCGCCTGGCTCGGCGGCATCATCGTCAACCTGCTGCTGCTCGGCGACTTCTACGACGTGGCCCTGCGCGACTTCGGGCTGCTCATCGGCGCGCTGGCCCTGGCCCGCCTCGCCACGTCCATCGCACCCGACGGGCTGCTGTCCCGCCGCTGATCCGGCCCCGTTGGCTGCCGCATCCCGGACGCGGCAGCCACCGCGAACGCCAGGCTCGGCCTTTGCGGATCTTGGTGGCTATTGGCCCCTCCGGGGGCCACTCAGCTCCAAGATCTCGGAAGCCCGGAGGTTTGTGGGGGCCGGTCGATCAGGGGACAGCGTCGAACAACGGAGCCAGCATCAGCGCCGCCGCTCCCGTGGCGACCGCATCGGCGCCCGCAGCGGTCAGGGTGACGCCCACCCGCTGCCGGTCGGGCTCCGGCAGGTGGGCGTCGATCGCCGCGGCCACCTCACGCGGGTAGCGCTCCGGGTCGCCGAGCGGGACCGGGCCACCTAGGACGAGGTGCTCGATGTCGAGCAGCCGGACCAGGTTGGCCGCCGCGATCCCGACCAGCCGCGCCGAGCCCGCGACATCACCGGCGTCGACCGCGGCCCGGCACAGCGCCTCCAGGCAACCACGATTGCCGCACGCGCAGACCGGCCCGTCCAGCTGGATGATCTGGTGGCCGAACTCGCCCGCGAGGGTCCGCCGTCCACGATGGACCCGGCCGCCGAGGACGAGACCGGCGCCGAGCCCGGGCCCGTGATAGACGTACGCGAAGCTGCCCGGCAGCGTGACGCCGGAGAGGCACTCGCCGAGCGCGGCCGCGTTGGTGTCCTTGTCGAGCGTGACCGGCGAGCCGAACCGGTCGGCGACCGCGTTCCGCAGCGGGAAGCCGTCCCAGGCGGGCAGCCCGGTCACCCGGTGCAGGACGCCGGCGTCGTGGTCGAGCGGGCCGGGGCAGGCGATGCCCACGCCGACCATCCGACCGGTGTCGTCCGCGTCGGCCAGCACGGCGTGGACGGCGTCGACCACGGCATCCAGGGCACGCTGCGGACCCGCGGTCATCCCGTACGGGATGTGCCGCCGGGCGACCGCGCGACCGGTGAGATCGGTGCGGACGACGGTGGCGTCGGCGCGGTCCAGGTGCACCCCGACGGCGTGGCGCGCGGCGGGATCGAGCCGCAGCAACGTCCGCGGCTTGCCGCCGGTGGCGCCCGCGCGCCCGGCCTCGGTGACCAGGCCCTCGTCGCGCAACCGGTTGACGATCTTGGTGATGGCCTGGGCGGTGAGCCCGGTCCGGCCGGCCAGCTCGACCCGGCTGATGCCGTCCGCACCGCGGACGAGGTCGAGCACGAGGGCGGCGTTGTGGTCCCGGACCACCGGCAGGTTGGCGCCCGCGGCGCCCCGGACAGCGCTGGGCATGGTGACCATTCTGGCCGACGCTTGCCGTAAGTCAACAGTGTTGATTAACTGACGGCATGAGCACACCGTCCCTGCGCGTCGGGCTGATCGGCTACGGCCTGGCCGGCGCGACGTTCCACGCCCCGTTCATCAGCACCACGCCGGGCATGCGGCTGAGCGCGGTGGTGACAGCGAATCCCGACCGGCGCGCCCTGGCGACCCGCGACCACCCGGACGCCGAGGTCGTGGCCGACGCTCCCGCGCTGTGGGCTCGGGCCGCCGACCTCGACCTCGTCGTGGTCGCCACCCCCAACCGAAGCCACGTGCCGCTGGCCCGGGCCGCCCTGGAGGCGGGTCTCCCGGTCGTGGTCGACAAGCCCCTCGCCGCCACCTCGGCCGACGGGCAGGCCCTGATCGATCTCGCCGCCGCCCGCGGCCTGCCGCTGACCGTGTTCCAGAACCGGCGCTGGGACAGCGACTACCGCACCGCCCGCCGCCTGGTCGCCGACGGCGCGCTCGGCGAGATCCTGCGCCTGGAGTCCCGGTACGAGCGGTGGCGCCCGACGCCGGGCACCGGCTGGCGCGAGGGTGACGACCCGGCCGACGCCGGTGGCCTGCTCTACGATCTCGGCAGCCACCTCATCGACCAGGCGCTGCACCTGCTCGGACCGGCCACCGAGGTGTACGCCGAAGTGGACCGCCGCCGACCCGGCGCGCGCGTGGACGACGACGTCTTCGTGGCCCTGCGCCACGCGGGCGGGGCCCGTTCCCACCTGTGGATGAGCGCGGTCGCCGCCGACCCCGGGCCGCGGCTGCGGTTGCTCGGCGACCGGGCCGCGTTCACGATCCACGGCCTGGACGGCCAGGAGAGCGCGTTGCGCGCCGGGCAGATGCCGGGCAGCCCGGACTGGGGCCGGGAGGATTCCGAGCGGTGGGGACGGCTGACCACCGACGGCACCAGCGAGACCGTGCCCAGCGCGCCCGGCGCCTACCAGGAGTTCTACGCGGGCGTGGTCGCCATGCTGCGCGACGGTGCCCCGGCGCCGGTCGATCCGCGGGACGCCGTGGCGGGGCTCGCCGTCCTGGAGGCCGCCCGCCTCTCCGCCGCCGAGCGACGCGTGATCATCCTGGCGAGCTGATCGCCCGGCGGCAGAATGCATCAACTCCGTCCCCGGTCGGCCGATATCGAGGGGGTTAAGGTCCGTCCCCTGGGAGGAAGCCATGCCGGCTCGCTGGTCAGGTCGTCCGGTGCCGGACAACGCCGCGGCCCAGTGGGTCGCCCGCCTGCCCCGAGTGGGCCTGGGCAGCGTCGTCGGCAGGGAGATGATCGTGCAGTCGCCCTCGCACGTCCGCAGCGGCGACCTGATCATCTCGGGTGGGGAGCGGTACCGGGTGGACCGGACCGATCCCCCAGTCAACAACGTCGTCCAGGTCCACCTGGCCTACAACGAGGGGCGGAGCAGCCTCTACCTGCACGCCTCTTCGCCGGTCCGGGTCGTCCGGGCCAAGCGGCGCAAGCGCCCCACCAACGCATCCGGCTGACGGCTCAGTCGGCGCCGCGGCGCCGTTGTTCGAGGAGCTGGCTGAAGACGTACTTCCGGATGGTGTCCGCTTCCTTGATCTTCAGATCGGTGAACGACAGTCCGAGTTCGGTCGGTCGTTCCGCGTCGCCGCGCAACACCCGGACGACCATCGCGGGCGCGACCATCTGCTGACCAGCGAGGAATTCGGCGACCACCTGGTCGCCCACCTTGATCCCGGCATCCGATTGAACGTTGCAGCGCAGCCCGCCCTCGCTGATGTCGATGGCGATGACATCGACCTGCTTGCCGGCATGCTTCACGACCACCGGCAGGTTCACGCTGGCCCGGACGAAGGCCCGCCGCTGGCAGCGCGCCGCCGGTGCGGTCAGGCGGACCACCCAGGTCGGTGCGGGCTGCCGGCTCGTCTCCACCACCTCGATGGGTGCCTGTCGCAGGTTGCTGCCGGCGCCCCAGACGATCAGACCGCCCTCGCCACTGTCGGGCAGCACGAAGCGCCCCGTGCGATCGATCGGCTCGGCGAGCAGCACGGTGTCCCCAGTGATGGCGCCGATCACCGCGGCGAGTGGTTCGGTGCGCGAGTCGAGCGTCACGTCGACGAGATCGTTGACGTCCGGGACCTCCACCGGATCAGCGCTGCCCACCTGCTCCTCCCCGCCATCACATCTACGGGGAAGGATAGACGCCTACCCGGCACCACGCCCTAAAACGGGGCAATTCTCTTTCGCCCGGACGGGCGGCCGCGCTTGTCGGAAGCCCCCATTCCGACGTTGGCAGCGACGCCACGCGATCTGACAACACCGGCATCGACGCAGGTCAACGCGGGTCTGACAGTTCTGACACCACCACGGCGGTACCGAACAGCCGGACCGCGCCTGCAAGGTGGTCCCCGTTCCACAGCGACTCCCCAGGAGGATCGACCATGCGCCGTACCCGGCTCACCGTCGGCGTCGCCGCGCTCTGCGTGGCCGTCGGCATCCCCGCCCCCGTGCGGGCCGCACCGCCCGGACCGGTGCCTGCCGCCACGACCGCCACCGCTCCCGCGCTGCCGGTCGTCAACATGGAGGCCACCGTCCTCGCCGCACAGATCGACCCGCGCCGCCCCGACGACACGCTGACCCCGGGCGCGAAGTCCTCCGTCCTGGCCGTGGAGCAGGCGCTGCAGGCGCAGCACCTGCTGGACGCCCAGTGGGTCGACGGCTACTTCGGCACCCAGACCGTCACGGCGTACGCGGCCTGGCAGCGCTCGCTCGGCTACACGGGCCTGGCCGCCAACGGGCTGCCCGGCACGACGTCGCTGGCCAAGCTGGGGCAGAACCGGTTCACGGTCGGCCACCAGATCGGCCCGGGTGCGAAGGTCCCGCGCGACGGGTACACCGTCGACGCCCGTACCCGGGCGATGCTGACCGAGGCGGAACGGCTGCTCGGGTCCCACCTGACGCTCGACCAGGGGTCGTACAACCCCGGCGGCGACCCGACCTCGGCCGGCACCCACGACGGCGGCGGGGTCGTCGACATCAACGTCAGCGGGATGTCCGCCGCCACCCGTACGAAGGTCGCCCGCGCGCTGCGCCAGGTGGGCTTCGCCGCCTGGGTGCGCGACCCGAGCCAGGGCGACTGGCCGTGGCACATCCACGCCGCCGCGATCAACGACACCGACCTGTCCACCCAGGCCCAGCACCAGACCGGTGACTACTACCTCGGCCTCAACGGCCTGGCCAATCAGAAGCCGGACGACGGGCCCAAGGTCGCGATCCACACCTGGGAGGAATACCAGCGCACCCGTTGACCCGTACCCGATCCACCCGTTCACCATCGTCCACGAGAGGACACCATGAACATCCGTAAGAGCCTGGCCGTGGCGGGCGCCGCGCTCGCCGTGGCCACGTCGATCCTGAGCTTCTCCTCGCCGGCATCGGCCGCCGGCCGGGACGGCGACTGCGACAGCGGCGAGTTCTGCTACTACTTCAACAGCGACAACGAGGGCTCGGTCTCGGACTTCACCGGCTCGGTCGACGACTACGGCGCCGAGCAGCCCTCCTGCTACGACTTCAAGGGCGCGGGCACCGGCAAGGGCAAGTGCGTCAAGAACAACGCGGCCTCGGTCTGGAACCGCAGCACCAAGACCGTCCGGGTCTACTTCAACAGCAACTACGACGGCGCGTACCAGGACTTCGCGGCCGGGGCGAAGGGCAACCTGAACGCCACGCTGAAGAACAACAACGCCTCGCACCAGTTCTCACCGTCGTCGCGCACGAACCTGTCGTACGCGCTGTACCAGACCGGCGGCGGCTCGATCACCTGCGGCTTCGACGGCTACACGACCACACCCGGCCGCCACGAGGGCATCGACATCGCCCGCAGCGTCGGCTCCGACGTGCACGCCCTGGTGGCCGGAACGGTCATCTACGTCGCGCGGGGCACCACCGGTAGCGGCGGGCTGTCCACCATCGCCGTCTACAACTCCGCGGCGGACAAGACGGTGATCTACCTGCACACCGCGCCGAAGTCCGCGGTGAGCGTGGGCGACGCCATCAGCCGGGGTGAGGTCATCGCCGACGAGTCGTGGCACGGGGTGTCCTCCAGCTCGGCCGCGCACACCCACGTCGAGGTCCGGCCCGGACGCCAGACCCACGCGGCCGTCAGCGTCGGCGACCCCCACCTGGACAACCCGGACCCGACCGCGTTCTGGAACTCCCAGGGCTACAACGAGAAGTGACCGCGACAACCATGCTGAAAAGAATTCCGGGTGTGCTGGCCGTCCTGGTCGCGGCGTTCGTCGGCGCCGCGGTGGCGCCGGGTGCGGCACACGCCGCCGATCGTGACGGCAGCTGCGACAGCGGCGACTTCTGCTACTACTTCAACAGCAACCAGGGCGGGTCGGTCTCCGACTTCACCGACTCGGTGGACGACTACGGCGCGACCCAGCCGTCCTGCTACGAGTTCAAGGGTGCGGGCGAGGGCAAGGGCGTCTGCGTGAAGAACAACGCGGCGTCGGTGTGGAACCGCACCGGCAAGACCGTCCGCGTCTACTTCAACAGCGGCTTCAACGGGGCGCACCAGGACTTCGATCCCGGCGAGAAGGCCAACCTCAACGCCACGCTGAAGAACAACAACGCCTCGCACGATCTGCTCGGATCGTCCACCAACCCGACCGGGTGCAGGACCGACGGCACCGACAGCAAGCTGCCCAGCACGATCCTGGTGTACCGGGTCAGCCTCGGGCGCGTGGACCGGGTGGACTTCAAGACGTACGTGAAGAACGTCCTGCCGAACGAGTGGATCGGGAGCTGGCCGAGCGCGTCGCTCGACGCCGGAGCCGTCGCTGTGAAGAACTTCGCCTGGTACTGGGCGCTGCACTCGACCCGCAAAACCTCGGGCGGGAAGTGCTATGACGTCGCCGACACCACCGCCTCGCAGGTGTACAAGCCGGGATCGGCGCAGAGCGCCACCTCCGCCGCCGTCGACCGCACCTGGTCGAGCCGGGTCACCCGCGGTGGCGACATCCTGGAGACGCACTACTGCGCGACCACCACCGCGTGCGGAAGCTCGTGGGTGACCGGCGACTGGATGTCCCAGAACGGCTCGGCCGACCAGGCCCGCCAGGGCAAGGACTTCCGGGAGATCCTGCACTACTGGTACCGCAACGTCGCCGTCTCCTGACGGGACGCTGACAAGGGGGACGGCCCACCACGTGGGCCGTCCCCTCTCGTTGTCAGGGCACCGCGATGGTGACGGTGGCCGTGCTGGTGGCGGCGGGCAGCTTGGTCATGTCGACCGCGAGGAACTCGCCGTCGTCCCGGGCGCCGGTGGTCGGGGAGACCTTCGCGCGCAGCGTGAACGGCGTCGTGGTCGACTGCGTGAGACCGTCGATGCCGAAGTCGCTGTCGTTGCTCAGCACCACGTATCGGCCGCCGCGCAGTGCCGCGACACCTTCGAGCTTGTCGTGGGAGAAGAACCGCGCCGCCGGGTCGAGCGTGGTGAGCAGGTTCGTCACGTCAAGGAACGGCGCCTTGCTGACCGGGGTGATCCCGGCGGCCGCCAGGGTGGCGGTGGCCGTCGCGGTGTCCTGCTTGCCGACGGTCGCCTCGATGCTGGCACCGTTGACGAGGTAGCCGCCCTTGGCGGCGTCGTAGCCGGGCGCGGCGGGGCCGACGTCGGTCGCGCCTGTCACGTCGATCTTCCACAGCTTCTTGTACGCCGCCGGCGGGAACTTGCCGTCCCGCTCGTCCACCAGGAACGTGGTCGCCGACAGCGCGGTGATCTCGCTGACGGCGGTGCCGGTGTCCTTCGGGTTGTCCAGCAGGTACAGGTACTCGTGGGTGGCGTGGGTGTGCAGGTCGATCGTGACGATCCGGACCGGAGCCACGTTGCCCGGCTTCTGGGTCAGGTCCGGCTGCTGCAGCGCCGACTGCATCACGCCGACCAGCGTCCGCCCGTCCGGCGTGACGGTGAGGCCTTCCATGCCCTTGTTCGGCACCCGGTGGGCGAGTTCGGCGGGCAGGCCACCACCGAACGGCGACAACCGCTCGATCTGCCTGCCGCGCGCGTCGAAGTGCGTGATCAGCGGCCCGTACTCGTCGGACACCCAGAACGTACCGTCGCGCAGCGCGACCAGGCCCTCGGAGTCGTAGCCCGTCGGGTCCGCGGGCAGCGGGCTGCCGTTCAGGTCGGTGATGGTTTCGCCGGTGTTGGCCTGGCTGTTCAGATGCCCCGTGTACGGGGTGCCGTCCGGCAGCTTCAGCGTGATGCTCCTCAGCAGCACGGCGCTACCGTCGCGGGTCAGCCGGAACCGGCCGATCTGCGGGTGGAAGTCGGGCAGCGGCTCGACCTTCGACGAGTTCGGTCCGTCCACGTTGGGTCCGCGGTCGGTGAGGCCGTAGAACTCGGTCGCCGAGCCGGGCACCGGGGTCAGCGCGGAGCCGTACCCGCCACCGGTGATGGTGACGCCGCCGATCGTGGCGAGCGGCGGAAGGTGCGTCGTGAACAGCCGCACCGCGTCGCTGACCGTGTACGTGAAGGTGTCCGTACCGTGGAAACCGGCGGCCGGTACGTACCGGAACGAGCCGTCCGGGTTGAGCGCGAGCGAGCCGTGCGCCGGGTCCGTGTGCGCGACCAGGGTGACCGGGCGGCCGCAATCGTTGCGCAGCACGCCCCGGCGGGCGTCCACCGAGGTCGCGCCGGACAGGCGGTACGCGTCGTCGTGGGCACGCAGGCCGGGCCCCGGCCAGGCGGCCGCGGCGGAGGGAGTGGCCAGGGTAAACGCGACCAGACCGGCGCCGGCGAGGGCGAGTCCGCGACGCGAGGCGAGCCGCGCGGCCGCGCGGCGGAGTGTGCGGGAGTTCATGGGCGGAGTCTCGGTCCATCGGGTGACGAGAATATGAACAACGATCGTCCAGCGCGGCCGTCCCGGATGATGATCAACTTCGTGAATTACGCTCACCTCCCATGGCGACGGTTCTGGTGACCGGCTCGACGACCGGTCTGGGCGCGGAAACGGCCCGGTTGCTGGCCGGGCGCGGTCACCGGGTGGTGTGGCACGCGCGCACCGCCCAGCGGGCCGCCGAGCTACCCGGCTCGGCCGACACGGTCGTCGGTGACCTCGCCTCGCTGGCGCAGACCCGGGACCTGGCCGAGCAGGCCACCAAGTACGGCCCGTTCGACGCGGTCGTCCACAACGCCGGGATCGCCGAGCCCGGCGGCCGGGTGGTCACCGAGGACGGCCTGGAGCAGACGTTCCAGGTCAACGTGCTGGCGCCGTACGTGCTGACCGCGCTGATCCCGCTGCCGGGACGGCTGATCTACCTCACCTCCGGGATGGCCGACGGCGGCACCATCGCCCTGGACGACCTGCAACGCGAACGCCGCCGGTGGAACGCCACCGCGGCGTACTGCGACTCCAAACTGGCCGATCTCGCCCTGATGTACGCGGTCGCCCGCCGCTGCCCCCGGGTGATCAGCACCGCGGTCTGCCCTGGCTGGGTGCGTACCCGGATGGGCGGGTCCGGCGCGCCGACCGACGTGCGGACCGGCGCCGAGACCCAGGCCTGGCTGGCCGTCTCCGACGACGAGCGGGCCCTGCGGACCGGCGGCTACTGGCGGCACATGCGCCCGCTCCCGGCGCTGCCCGGCGCGACCGATCCGGCTGTCCAGGATGGTCTGATCGCCGCCTGCGCCGACCTCAGCGGGGTGCCGTTCCCGCTCTGACGCGCGGTTCCGGGCTTGATCCCGAACGCGCGCCCGGCATTTCCGCACCTGTTTCGCCGACTTGACGAAGCCCCGCGCCGGACTGCGCCGGGCCCGGTCCGGCCCTTCCCGGCGCGTTGACGCTCTCCGCGACCGGCCGTGAGACTTCTAGATCACGCCGGTCTGTTTCGCCCGGCGGGCGATGCCGCACAGCGCAATTCGAAACACCGGGAGCACCCATGGGAAGAGCGTCGACATGACGCGCTCGACATTGATTCGGCGCGAAGGAGTGCCCATGCGGGTCGACAAACGGATGGTCGACACCGTCACCGTCGTGAGTCTGACCGGGGACCTGGACGCCCGGTCAGCGCCCGTTGCCCAGCAGGAGCTGTCCGATCTCATCCCTGACGGCACGCCGGTACTGCTCGACATGAGCGGTGTCGGATACGTGTCCAGCGCAGGTCTGCGGATGATGCTGATGGCCTATCGCCGGGCACAGCAGTCGGGTACGGCGATCGGTCTGGTGGGTGTTCCCGAAACCCTGCGCTCCATTTTGTCCGCCACCGGATTTCTCCGATTCTTCACGGTGGCGGAAACGATTCCGGAGGCGATTTCCGCACTGGAGTCAGACTAGGCCCCGGCAGCCGCCGGCGACCGTGAAAAGGGAGATCGAGATGCCACTGACCACCACGTCCACCTCGACCACCGACTCCGTCGTGATCACCCTCGTTGGCGACCTCGACGCGGCCGGTGCGCCGATCCTCGCCGACGATGTGGAGCGGGCGCTGCAGCGGGACGTGAAGCGCCTGGTGCTGGACCTGAACGAGCTCAACTACCTGTCGTCGGCCGGTCTGCGCCAGCTCGTCTACGCCCAGCAGAAGATGAACGACGACGTGCAGATCGTCCTCGTCGGCGCGAACACGCGGGTGGCGCAGACGATCCGGCTGGTCGGCTTCGACCAGAGCGTCGTCATGACCGACACACTGCCGGAGTAAGCACCGGTGCGAACCCTGACAGTGCCCGCCGTCACCGATTCCCTCACGGCGGTCAACGAGCTGCTGGCGGAACTCATCGGGGCGGCGGGCATGTCGGAGGACACGGCGTACCGGTTGCGGCTGGCGACCGAGGAACTGTTCGTCAACATCGTCCGGCACGGGTACGGGCCGGACGATGCCGGCGGCCGGGTCACCGTCGAGGCTGACCTGACCACCTCCGAAGTGTGGGTACGCCTGATCGACACCGCGCCGCCGTTCGATCCGTTCGACGCGCCGGAACCGACCGGACTGGACCTGCCACTGCAGCACCGGGAGCCGGGTTCGCTCGGCCTTTACCTGACCAGACACTCCGTCGACGCGGCATCGCACGAGTACGTCGACGGTGCGAACCGAACCACCGTCGTCATTCGGCGGGAAACGGAAACACAACGGGGATAGGCGACATGGCCGGAACAACAATGATCGTGAACGGATGCAGCTCGTCGGCCCGCGACCTCTGGCGGGTCCTGGCCGACGACGGCGACCCACCGCAGATCCGAACTCCGCAGTCTGTTCTGGCCGACTGGTGGCCGACCGACGGCACTCCCGACATGCTGCTGGTCGACGCCGGCGTCGCCGTCGCCACGGTCCGCTCGTTCGTGGAGTGGATCGTGGCGACGGCGGGCCACGCGCCGGCCGTGGTGTCGTTCGCCGACACCGACGACGAGCAGCTGGCGGCCCACGTCCGAGACGGCTCCGAGTTCCTGCTGGCGCCGTTCCGGCCGCACCTGGTGCACAGCCGCCTCGCGGTGAGCCGTCACATGCGGGACCTGGGCGTCGCGCTCAGCCACCTGCAGGCCGCCGCGGAACACCGCGACTTCGAACGCGACCTGGCGATCGGCCGGGAGATCCAGCTCGGGTTCCTGCCCCAGGCGCTGCCCGAGATCGAGGGCTGGGACATCGCCGCCTGGTTCCAGCCGGCGCGCGAGGTCAGCGGCGACTTCTACGACGCGTACGACGTGATCAACGGGCGCTTCCTGGCGTTCGCCATCGCCGACGTGTGTGACAAGGGCATCGGCGCGGCCCTGTTCATGGCGCTGATCCGCAGTCTGCTGCGGCAGGCGGCCGCGGCCGAACAGTCCGATGTGGAGCCGAGTGCCGCACTGGTGCTGCGCGCGGTCCGCACGACCAACGACTACCTGATGGCGAACCACATGCATCAGGCGTACTTCGCGACGCTGTTCTTCGGGGTGGTCGATCCACGCACCGGGGACCTGGTCTACATCAACTGTGGCCACAACCCGCCGGTGATCCGGCGCGCCGACGCGACCCAGCAGCGCCTGGAGCCGACCGGCCCCGCGCTGGGCATCATGCCGGACGCCCGCTTCGAGCTGGGCCGGGCCAAGCTGCACCCGGGTGACCTGCTGTTCCTCTACACCGACGGGGTGCCGGAGGCGAAGAACTGCGACGGCGAGTTCTTCGGCGACGAACGGACCAGCTCGGTCCTCGTCGAGGGCGGCACCGCCGAGGCGGTGGTCGACCGGTTCGCCACGGCGATCCGTACCCATTCGGGGGCGGCCGACCAGTTCGACGACGTCACCATGCTCGGCCTGCGCCGGCAGCCAATCTACGGGGAGCCCATATGAGAGTCCTGTTGCTGTCCTGGGAGTACCCACCACTCATGGTGGGTGGTCTCGGCCGCCACGTGTACGCGCTCTCCCGGGCGCTGGCGGCCGCCGACCACGAGGTGACGGTGGTGACCCGGGCGCCGGGCGGCGCAGCGGCGACCACTGTCGAACGCGACGGCGGGCTGACCATCGTCCGGGTCCCCGACGACGGCTTGCTGACGCCGGGCGGTGAGCACGCACCGTTCGCCGCGACGCTCGCGGTCAACCATGCGCTCACCCGGGCCGCGCTGAGGGTCGCCCGGTCGGCCGCGTTCGACGTGGTGCACGCCCACGACTGGCTGGTCGCCCACAGCGCCGTGACGGTACGCGAGCAGGTCGGCATCCCGCTGGTCACCACGGTGCACGCCACCGAGGCGGGGCGGCACCAGGGCTGGCTGCCGGGCGACCTGAGCCGTTCCATCCACTCCGTGGAGTGCTGGCTGGCCAACCAGTCCGACCGGGTGGTGGTCTGCTCGCACTACATGCGGTGGGAGGTCCACCAGGCGCTGCGTACGCCGGCCGAGCGGATCCACGTGATCCCGAACGGCGCCGAGCCGGACCAGTGGTCGGCCGAGGCGGACCGGATCGCCCGCGCCCGTGCGCGGTTCGCCGGCCACGGCCCGCTGCTCGGCTTCGCGGGCCGCCTGGTGTACGAGAAGGGCGTCCAGGACCTGATCGCCGCGCTGCCGATGCTGCGGTCACAGCACCCCGACCTGCGGCTCGTGATCGCCGGCGACGGGCCGTACGCGAATGAACTGCGGCATCAGACAGACGCGCTGCACCTGCGCGACGCGGTCTCCTTCGCCGGTTTCCTCGACGGTGACCTGGCCGCCACGATGGCCGCCACCGACGCGATGGTGGTGCCCTCGCGGTACGAGCCGTTCGGCATGGTCGCGATCGAGGCGTCCGCCGCGGGCGCCCCGGTCGCGGCGGCGGCCACGGGCGGTCTGAAAGAGATCGTCGAGCCGGGCCGGACGGGCATGACGTTCCGTCCCGGCGAGCCGGACGGGCTGGGCCGGGCGGTGTCCCGGCTGCTGGCCGACCGGCCCGCGGCGGCCTGGATGGTCCGCACCGCGCAGCGGATGGTCGCCGACAAGTACTCCTGGGCGGCCATCGCGAACCGCACCGTCGAGCAGTACGCCCGGGCCCGGCGTGATCCCCGCCCGGACGGCCTGGCGGAGCGGATCGCGCTGCCCGAGGGCAATCTGCTCTTCACCTGAGACCGCCCCCACGCGGAGAGCGGGGCACCGGATCTCTCCGGTGCCCCGCTCGTTTGTGCCGTGTCGCCGTCAGCCCGGCAGCTGGTCGCAGAACTCCAGGCTGTAGTGGAAGCCGACCAGGCGGATCGTGCGCTGGATGGCCTCGTTCGCGCCGACCAGCGAGATCTTGACCCCGGCCGGCCACTTCTGCCGCAGGTACGCGATCAGTCGCAGCCCACCCGAGGACAGGTAGTTCACATCCGTCATGTCCAGCACGACGGTGTCGACCTTCCGCTGAGCGGCGAGGTCGACCTCCCGCCGGAAGTCCGGCCCGCTGAGCGTGTCGAACATCCCGCCCAGAGTGATCAGAGCGATCGTTCCCGTGTGTCTCACTCGTGCGGTGAACCCCACAACCTTTCTCCTCCCCCGTGAGCACGCGATCCGAAGTGGATCGATGCAGGCCGATCTACTCTACTGCGGACGCGCCACCAGGACGACGGAGGACCGCGGCCCGACCCAGACCGAACGCTGGTTGTCCACCGGCTGCTCGAATCCGGGAAGGATCGCGCCGCCGCTGGTCAGCGAACCCGCCCAGGTGTCGGCGAACAGGTGCCACCGCAGCCCCTCGGGCAGCGCCGGCAACTCCACGTCGTGACCCTCCCAGTGCGCATTGGCGACCTGGTAGATGAAGTCCGACGCACCGTCCGAGCCCGGACCGGTACGCAGCACGCCGAGCAGCCGGCTGTCGGCCGACCAGTCCGCGTTCCACGCCCGCACGCCGTGCCAGCTGACGTCCGGGTACCCGGTGCCGGTCACGTCCTGACCGGTCGGGTGCAGCGGCGACCGGAGCAGCGGGTGCGCCGACCGGAACGCGATGCAGTTGCGGACGAAGTCCAGCAGCTCGCTGTTCTTCTCGACCAGCGTCCAGTCGAACCAGCTCAGCGGGCTGTCATGGCAGTACGCGTTGTTGTTTCCGCCCTGGCTGCGGGCCACCTCGTCACCGGAGTAGATCATCGGAACGCCGTGGCTGGTGAGCAACAACAGGAATGCATTCTTCATCTGCCGCAGCCGCAGCGCGAGCACTTCGGCGTCGTCTGTCGGCCCCTCGATGCCGCAGTTCCAGCTGCCGTTGTCGTCGTTGCCGTCCCGGTTGTCCTCACCGTTGGCCTCGTTGTGCTTGCCGTTGTACGAGACCATGTCGTTCAGCGTGAAGCCGTCGTGGCACGTGATGAAGTTGATCGACGCCATCGTGCCGCGGGTCGAGTACAGGTCGGGCGAGCCGACGATCCGGGTGGCCAGGTCGCCGACCTTGCCCGGCTCGCCGCGCAGGAAGTCGCGGACCGTGTCCCGGTACTTGCCGTTCCACTCCGACCAGCGGCCGTAGTTCGGGAACGCGCCGACCTGGTAGAGACCGCCCGCGTCCCACGCCTCCGCGATCAGCACGCAGTCGCGCAGCAGCGGGTCGTACGACAGCGCCTCCAGCAGCGGCGGGTTGGCCAGCGGTGCGCCGTCCTCGCCGCGGTCCAGGATGGCCGCGAGGTCGAAGCGGAACCCGTCGATGTGGAACTCGCTGGCCCAGTACCGCAGGCAGGACAGCACGTAGTTGCGGACGATCGGGTGGTTGCAGTTGAACGTGTTCCCCGTGCCGCTGAAGTTGAAGTAGTACCCCTCCGGCGTGAGGATGTAGTACGTCCGGTTGTCCAGACCCCGGAAGTGGATCGTCGGGCCTTCCTCGTTGCCCTCGGCGGTGTGGTTGAACACCACGTCGAGCAGCACCTGGATGCCGGCCGCGTGCAGCTCCTTCACCAGGTTCTTGAACTCGTCGACCTGCATGCCGAACGGGCCGGTGGCCGCGTACCCGGCCTTGGGCGCAAAGAAGCCCACGGTCGAGTAGCCCCAGTAGTTGACCAGCATCTCGCCGGTGGCCGGGTCGATGCGGCTGTTCTCGAACTCGTCGAACTCGAAGACCGGCATCAGCTCGACGCAGTTGACCCCGATCGACTTCAGATACGGGATCTTCTCCACCAGGCCCGCGTACGTGCCCGGCGCCGCCACCCCCGAGGAGGGGTCGCGGGTGAAGCCGCGCACGTGCATCTCGTAGATGACCAGGTCCTCGTTCGGGATGCGCAGCGGCCTGTCGTCGTCCCAGTCGAAGTCGTCGAACGCCAGCTTCGACCGGTACTGGTACGGGTCGTTCCAGTCCGGCTGCCGCCCCCAGACCTCGCGGCCGGACATCGCCCGCGCGTACGGATCGGCCAGGATCTTCTCCGGGTCGAACCGGTCGGCGATGTGCGCGTTCTGCGGCCCGCGCACCCGGTAGCCGTAGTCGAGGTTCTCGTAGTCCAGGCCGAACACGGTGATCGCCCAGACGCCGCCGATCCGGAACTCGTGCGGGATCGGGATCTCGGCCATCGGGGTGTGCTCGCCCGAGTGGAACAGCACCAGCGAGACCGCCTCGGCCGCGCTGGAGTAGACGGAGAAGTTCACCCCGCCCGGCACCAGCGTCGCCCCGAACGGCATGTGCCGCCCGAGGCGCACGCCGTATCCGGCGATCTGATGGGTGGGGTACGAGTCGATCCGGTCGCGGACGACATGCACGGGGGCGGTCATGAGGCCACCTTCTCTTCGATCTTCTGGTCGGTGTCGGCGGCGTCCTGCAGGACCGCCACGCCGCCTTCCACGTCGTCGGCGACGCGGAAGAAGCGGAGGAAACCGGTCGCCCGCAGGGCCAGGTGGAGGTCGCCGGTGACACCGACGACGCAGACCTTGCCGTCGAGCGCCTGCGCCTGGCGGTAGATCGCCAGCATGGTGCGCAGGCCGTCCTGCGACACGTGCGGAACCCCGGAGAAGTCCAGCAGGACCGGCTGCCGGTCGAGCAGGATCTCCACGATGCCGTCGTGCACTTCCTGTGCGTACGCGCCGTCCAGGGTTCCGACGAGGCGGGCCACCGTGACGTCGCTGAGTTTGTCCTTGGTGATGTGCATGTCCGTCCTTTCGCGCATTCCAGGCGAACCGGCGACGGCCACCGGACCCGGCCGGGACGGCACGGGTCCGGTGGCGGTCACCGGGGTGCGATGTGGTCAGGCGGTCGGGGTGAGCCGGACCTTGACGGTGAGCGAGCTCTCCGACTCGGGCAGCTCGACCGTCATGGCGATCGGGTCGAAGGTCTCCCACGGCTTGCCGTCGATCTCGACGTCGGTGAGCCGCACCCGGCCCTCGGGCAGCAGGTCGGGCGAGACGCGCAGGGTACGGTTCGCGTCCGGCCGCGGCTTGAACCAGAGGTCCAGCGGCTGCTTGGTGATCAGCAGGTTGGTGTAGACGGCGCTGAGGTAGCACAGCTCCGCCGAGTGGTACATGCTCATCGAGTGGCTGCCCTTGAGCCGCTCGGTGCCCAGCAGGTACGGCATGCCGCTGGCCAGCACGTTGAAGTAGACGGCACCCTCGTCGTGGTCCAGGAAGAAGGTGTTGTAGAAGCCCTCCGCCTGCCGCGCCTGGGCCTGGTTGGAGTCGCCGCCGATCGAGCCGAACAGGATCAGGTACGCGAGGATCGCCTGCTCCTGCTGCCACCACGCCTTACGGTCGTGCCAGGCGAACCGGTGCCACTCCTCACCCGGCTGCAGCACCCGCTCGACCACGTCGTACCAGCCGCCGCGCTGCTGGTCGGAACCATTGGCGGGCATGATCTCGGCGATCTTCTCGGCCACCTGGCGGTAGGTGTCCTTCGGCTTGATCGCGTGCATGCGCATCAGGTTCCAGGCGATCTTCAGGTTGTGGCCGACGACCGCCCGGTTCTGCTGCCAGGTGTGGCCGAGGTCGTGCGTCCAGTCGTGGAAGAACCGCTCGTTGACGAACGGGCTGACCTCGTAGTCCGGGAAGTGATCCACGATCGTGTCGAACGTGCGCTCCAGCATCTCCGCGTGCCGCTGCTCGCCCGTGGCCAGCAGCAGGTTGATCAGGTATGCGGGAGCGTGGTCGCCGACCGAGTTCCAGTTCTTGCGGGACTTGTTGAACTTCAGCGACTCGTGGTGCGGGCTGAGCAGCACCGGGTCGATGTGCGAGTAGTAGCCACCACCCGCGGTGTCCCGGTAGTACTTCTCGAACAGCCGCAGCGTGGCGTCGGCGTCGTCGGAGATCCGCGGGTCGCCGGTGACCCGGAACGTCTGCGTCGGCCCGGCCAGCGCGTAGATCTGCTCGTACATCGGGACGGCGTCGTAGTCGTCGTCGAACTCCGAGGTGAACAGCTTGCGCTCGTAGTCGCCGTCGAGCTTGATCCCGTGGTACCAGTAGACGACGTCCGCGTCGGTGTCCACGAAGCGCATGTGGTCGCGCAGGTACTCGGTGCCCTTTTCGGCGATCTCGAGGTATTCCTCGTTGCCGGTCAGCATGTACGCCGACGCCATTCCGTAGACCATTCTCGAAATGGTGTCGGTCTCCTGCACGTGGCTGTCGGTCTTCTCGCCGCCGAGCCGGATGTTCGTCCGGTAGTTCTTGTAGTCGATCGGGCCGTGCCCGAACTGCGCCTTGCGGTAGAAGCCGGCCAGGGAGTCGATCTGGTCGACCCACCAGTTCGGCCGCTCGAAGTTGAAGTCGTCGACGCCGCGGCCCATGAACACCAGCCGCTTGGCCACGTAGTTGTACGCGCCGCCCTCGGGGTAGAATACGCCGTAGGCGAACAGCGTCCGACCGGGCGTGAGCATGTCGTCCACGTGCCCACTGGCGTCCGCGTACGGCTCGTCGAGGTTGCGCAGAAGCTCGGCGGACATGCCGTCGGACAGCCGTACGTCGAAGCGCCGGCCGTCGATGGTCCGCAGCCCGAAGACCCCCTTCCCGCGGTCGTATTCGGTCACGCTTCCCGCAATGGTGTCCATGAAAGGAAAGCGCATGTCTTCGGTCATGATCGACCCTCCCTGAGGCAGCAAGCTGACCTGGCGGCCTTGCCGGATTTGGCGAACGGTAGGGATGTATCGTCGCCAGCGGGGTAAGACACCGTCAACGGCGTTCGATGTGGACGGTCCTTCGCCGCGTGATCGGCCGACCATTTTCGTCAAGTCCGCCGCGCAGTTCGCGGCCTCTCCCCACACATTTCTTTCAGGCCCATCCGCGCGGGTGCGGGCGTGAAAAAGCGGGCCGCGGCCCGGAGGCCGCGACCCGCTTCGGGGGAGCCGGTCGGTCAGGCGCCCGGCGCGCGGCCGAGCAAGAGCAGATCCACCAGGGTGAACTCCGGCCCGGCGCTGGGCAGCGTCGGTCGCCAGGACGGGTCCACCGTCAGGTACGCGTCGCCGTCGGCGCGCAGCAGTCCGATGAGGACCTCGGCGACGATCCGGCCGCCGACCGGGCCGAGCCGGTCCCCGCCGGCCCGGTGCTGGGCCTCCTTGAGCAGGTAGAGCCAGAGCGGAGTGGCACCGCCCCATTCCGGCCCGGCCTCCTCGCGGCTCAACGGCTGCTCGCCGAGCAGCTCGGCGACCGCCTCACCGGAGGGCAGCGCGGTGGCCTGTCCGCGCAGCAGGTCCCGGACCGCCAGCGACCGGTACGCGTCCACCGGAACGTCGCCGGTCACCTCGCGGGGCAGCGCGATCAGGCTGGCCGGCAGCCCGCCGTCGAGGCGCTTCGCGCGCTGCGCGGGCGCCTCGCCGGGCAGGTCGAACACCTGCGCCCAGTCCAGCCGGTGCTCGGGCGGGATCGGCCCGTGCCCGAACAGATCGGGGAACAGCGGGTAGAACGTCCCCTCGGGCTGCATCCGGTAGCGGTGCCGGATCTGGCCGTGGCCGTACCGGTAGGCAGCGTCGGCGAACTCCAGCGGGATGTACGCCTCCCCCACGCCCGGCGAGAAGTAGCGCGCGCCGTCGTCGAGGATCTCGCGAACCAGTTCGGGGCCGGCCAGGCGGGGCAGGAAGTCGTGCACCACGATCCACTGGTAGTGCCAGGTCAGCGAGCGGCGCGCCTCGTCGAAGAGATCGTCCTCGCCGACCCCGTCCTCGCGCAGCCGGTCCACCAGCCGGTTGTGCGCATGCAGGAACGCCAGGTGCAGGTGGGCGACGAACGTGTGCACGTCGTTGCGCGGGTCGCCGATCAGCGCGGTGCCCTGCCAGTTGCGCGGCAGGTCGAAGCCGTCCGCGCTGGTGAGTAGCTTGGCCGAGTCCTGGGCGTCGTACAGGAACGGGGTGCCGACCGGGCCCTCGGCGTGCACCATCTCCAGGTTCAGCCGGGGCGAGCGGGCGTTGCGCAGTGCGACCACGTCGGCCTGCACCCCGACCGGCGACCGGTCGGCGGTGATGTCGTGCGCCACGAACTGCCCGAAGAACGGCCACCCGGCCGCCTCGTGGGCGTCGTCGGCGGAGTGGCCGCTGAGCATCCCCCGGGTCGGGAAGTGCGAGGCGTCGCAGATGCCGCCGGGCGTGCCCGCCGCGTACAACGCGTCGGGGTCGGCGGCCAGCGGCGCCAGGCCGGGGAACAGCCGGCCGTAGCGGGCGCCCGCGGAGGGTGCGTCGACCAGACGTCCCGGCGCGAGACAGTGATCGCGGACGATACGGCGCTCGGACGCCGTCGCCGTCACGCGAGCTCCTCCGGGAGCAGGAACAGCGAGTCGGGGTAGCACCAGCCCCAGTCCTCGCCCGGCTCCATGGAGCGGACCAGCGGGTGCTGGGTCTTGCGCCAGTGCGCGGTGGCGTGCCGCCGCGGGGAGTTGTCGCAGCAGCCGACGTGGCCGCAGTTCAGGCATTCGCGCAGGTGCACCCAGCGGGTGCCCTCGCGCAGGCAGTCCTCGCAGCCGTAGCTGGTGCTGGGCGTGACCTCGCCCAGGCCCTCCAGGTGCGTGCAGGACTTGTCGGTCGGGTTGCCCTCGGCATCCCCGACCACGATCCAGGTACTCATCTCGGCGGGATCCTTTCGCGCGGCGGGTCAGTCGGCCTTGAGCTCGGGTGGGTACAGGAAGTAGTTGGCCGCCGAGGCGGCCTGGGCGCCCTCGTGCACCGCCGCGGTGACCTGATGCGAGTGCAGGGCGGTGACGTCGCCCGCGGCGTACACGCCGGGCACTGAGGTCTTCTGCTCAGTGTCCACCTCGATCCAGCCGCTGGGGGCCAGACGGACGCCGAGCTGCTGGGCGAGCTTGGTCTCCGGGGTCGCGCCCTGGATGCTGAACAGCGAGTCCAGCTCGATGCGCAGGCCGCCGCGGGTGAGCACCGCGGTCATCACCCCGTCGGCGCCCTCGACCTCGTGGATGTGGTCGTCGATCACCGGGATGTTCGCGTTGTCGAGCCGCTTGCGGAACTTCGGGCTGATCTCGTCGGAGTGGCTGTTGGTCAGCAGCTGGACCTGGTCGGTCAGGCTGTGCAGCTGCATCGCCTCGCCCGCGGCGGCGTCGGTGTGCCCGACGACCAGGATGTTGCGGCCGCGGTTCTCGTAGCCGTCGCAGGTGATGCACCAGAACATGCTCCGGCCGACGTACGCCTCCCAGCCGGGGAAGTGCGGGAAGTGGTCGAGCACGCCGGTGGCCAGTACCACCACCCGGCTGTGCCACCGCTGCTCGCCCTGGCCGTGCGCGGTGAAGCCGGAGTCACCGTCGCCGCTGATCCGGCTGATCACATGGTGCACGATCTTGATCTGCTCGTACGGCGCCAGCTGCTGACGGGCCAACTCGCGCAGGCCGATCGTGGCGATGCCGTCGGGGAAGCCGAGGTAGTTGCGGTTCTTCTGATGATGGGTGGAACGCCCGTGTCCGGTGTCGAACACCAGCACGGTGCGGTTGTAGCGGGCCAGGTAGAGCGCGGCCGACAGGCCGGCCGGGCCGCCGCCGATGACGATCGCATCCGCGCTGGCGCCGGAGGCGAGTTCGTTGGTGGTCACAGGACTTTCCCTCCACAGTCACCGGGGGCATCCCGGGTCCGGCCGGTCGGAACGGCGGCAGGCCACACGGGACGCGCGACCGCGCGACCGGAAACTACGCATGGTGATAGGCCCCCGACCGAAAGCACCCGCCGAGCGTGACACACGCGCGCGCGCCCGCACCCGCCCGCCAGTCTCCCGATGGCGTACTGCGTCAAGTCGAGCGGCACAGTCCGTCAGGTCGCACAGGCACCGGCGACCCTTTGATCAGGATGAATGATGCAGCATCCAGCGAAGCGAAGGCGGTTCGGAATCTTTCCGAATACCGCGAAGACCACCGGGATAATTGATGTATCAAACAAATTTACAATGAACCGAGAATGCTTTCAATAGCAGGGGGATTCTCATTTGTGGGTCCGCCCGATGGGTATATCGGCTGACCACACGGAGTCACATCTGGGCCGAACGGCCGATACAGATATCAACCGAACAGGCGACTTCAGCGAGGCTCCAGCAGTTCTCCAGCGCGCCTCCAGCGCGGGCGTCCAGTGTGGCATCCGTCACTCGCAATCCCTTGCGGCGCAACGTGTTCGCCAACGTCAGGGCACTTGCGCGTCATCGCTGGGACCTGTGGCGCGCCCGCCGAAGCCGCCCAATCCGGACTCATGGGCCAAGACCACGCCTGACCCTCATTTCCTACCTCCATATACGCCGTATGTGAACGCACTGGGAACCGGTACCCGGCGGTAGCCCAAAAGAAAGGTCGCACTACGTCGAGTAGGCGATATCTCAACCACTTGCTTCAATCCATAATGGGGACCGGTCTACAGAGGAGCGCCGCACAACGGGGGGAGCACGAGGTGACTGAACCCATCACCACAAGATCACAATGGAGTGAGGAGGACTTCCGCAGCTTCTGCGGAGACGTGTTCGCCTCGCTCGGCCGTACGGACCAGCGCAACGCCGCCGAGACCTACCTGTACGGCCTGCTCAACTGCTCGGGCCGCAAGTCCATCCGCCGTCTCGTGGAGACCTCACCCGGCCGCAGCGAGCAGTCCCTGCAACAGTTCATCAACCAGAGCCCGTGGGACCCGGAGCCGATCCGGCGACGCCTCTTCGAGCGCCTGGTTCAGCATCTGAAGCCCACGGCGTACGTGATCGAGGAGGTGCACTTCCCGAAGCACGGCCGCTACTCGGCCGCCGTGGAGCGGCAGTACGTGCACACCCTCGGGCGGGTGTCCAACTGCCAGCTGGCCATCACGGTCACCCTCACGGACGAGGACCTGACCGTGCCGATCAACTGGCGGCTGATGGTCCCCGAGGCGTGGGGACGCGACGTGGAACGCCGGACCAGGGCCCGGATGCCGGATCACGAGCTGCCCCGGCCGTACTGGCAGTACCAGGTCGAGGTGCTCGACGACATGGCGCTCGAGTGGGGCCTGCCGTCGGCGCCGGTCGTCGTCGACACGGCGAACCGCACCAACATCGAGCCCTTCCTGGCCGGTCTCGAACAACGCCGCCAGCCCTACCTGGTGCACGTCAGCCCCACCCAGCGGGTCTGGTACGAGACCGCCGGCAACCGCACCGCCCGGCCGCAGACGGCCGGCCTCGGCGACACGCAGACACTGCCGTGGCACCTGACCGTCAGCGACCTGATCGCGCGTACCTGGAACCTTCCCCGCGAGACCGTCGAGTGGCGACACGAGGGCGCCACTGGACTCCGCTCGCAGTTCCTGCAGCTGCCCGTCCGGGCGACGCTGTCGGACGGGGTCGCCGGGCGCGCGCACGGCCCGGCTCCGCAGCGCACGCTGCTGTGCGAGTGGCCGCTCGGCAAGGCGCGCCCGCGCGGCTTCTGGCTCACCAACATGGTGGATCGCCCGCTGTCCGAACTGGTCGCGCTCGCCAAGATCCGGCTGCAGGCCGGCCCGCGGCTGGAGGCGTTCGCCGACCGGTACGGCCTGCGCGACTACGAGGGCCGTACGTTTGCCGGCTGGCACCACCACGTCGCCCTGTGCAGCGCGGCCTACACCTACGACGTGATCTCGGAGCGGACGGGCACGAGGTGCCCCGGCGACGGGAACCGGCTGGAGTACGCCGCCTCCTGAGCCGCTGCAGGCACTGGGCCGCTGCAGGGCGCTGAGCCGCTGCAGGAGGAACAGGGCCGCTGCAGGAACAGGGCCGCTGCAGGGCACTGGCGGCCGCTCAGCGCCGGGCGCATTCGCGGAGGGCGCCCGGGCGTTGGCGGCTGAGCAGCAGCCCCGCGGTTTCGCCGCCGCACCGACGGGCGCGGCGACGGCCGTTCCGGCAATGCCGACGGCGCCGGACCACCCGGGTCCGGCGCCGTCGGCGTGGGATCGATCGTCAGGCGCGGTCGACGAAGTCGACGCGCTCACCAACCGGACCGTACGTGAACCCGCCCATCGAGGCGATGAAGTCGGCTGGGAAGCCCAGTTCGATCGCGCTCGCCTCGTCCAGCCGGCGGATCGCCTCCTCCGGCAACTCCAGGTCGGCCGCGCCGAGGTTGTCGGCCAGCTGCTCCAGGCGGCGGGCGCCGAGGACCACGTGCAGGTTCGGCCGTCCGGCCATCGCCCAGGCCAGCGCGACCTGCGACGAGCTGGCGCCCAGCTCGTCGGCGACGGCGTCGACCGTACGGGCGACCGCCAGCTCCCGCTCGCTGATGTCGTCGGCCCGGACCCGAGTGGGCTGCGTGGTCGGGGTGGACCGGGTGAACTTGCCGGACAGTACGCCCCGGGCCAGCGGCGACCAGGCGGCCACGGACAGCCCCATCGCCTCGGCCATCGGCAGCAGTTCCCGCTCCGCGTCCCGCTGCACCAGGCTGTACGGAAGCTGCACCCCGGCGAACGGGGTCCAGCCCCGCCAGTCGGCGAGCGTGTTGGCGCGGGAGATCACCCAGGCCGGGGTGTCCGAGATGCCCACGTAGAGGATCTTGCCGGCGCGGACGGCGTCGTCCAGCGCGCGCATCGTCTCCTCGATCGGCGTGGCCGGGTCCCAGATGTGCACCCAGAGCAGGTCGATCCGGTCGGTGGCCATCCGGGTGAGGCTCTGCTCGATCGCCCGGGTCAGGTTCTTGCGGTGGTTGCCCGACGCATTCGGGTCGGTGCCGTCGGCGGACAGCGTGTACTTCGTCGCCAGAACGATCCGGTCGCGGTCCTGCTTGATCAGCTCACCGACGATGCGCTCGCTCTCGCCCTCTGTGTACTTGTCCGCGGTGTCGATGACATTGCCGCCCGCCTCGACGAATGCCGTGTACAGCTTGCGGCATTCGTCGAGGGGCGCGCCCCAGCCCCAGTCCGTACCGAAGGTCATCGTGCCGAGAAACATCTCGGACACCCGCAGTCCGGTACGGCCCAGTGTGCGGTATCTCAACGTGGGTTCCCCCCCGCTCGTCGGATCTGTACCGCGCAGGCTAGCTCGGTGATGTGACATCCGTCTTATGCACTCGGTCCGGAGTGGACGTGTGCGGCCAGCAGGTCGGCCGGGTCGGCGTCGCGGTACCCCTGACTGACCTCGACAATCACGCCGTCGGGGTCGGTGAGCCAGACGCTGTGCCAGCCCGCGATGAAACTGTCGAATTTCAGCGGTCCCAGTGAGACCGGGATGGCGTCACCCACCCGCTCCAGGAAGGCGTCGAGATCGTCGGTCTGGAACGCCAGGTGCCGGGCGATCCCGTGGTACACCGGCCCGTCCGCGCTCACCGCGAACGGGGTGGCGTCCGTGGTGGCGAACAGCTCCAGATAGACGTCACCCTGACGGAGGAAGATGATCTCCGCACCGCCGTCCAGCGCGACCACCCGTGCCCGTTCGAACCCGAACCAGCGCCGGTAGAACTCCTCTGTCACCTTCTGGTCCGCGCAGTTGAGCGCGACGTGCGACCAGCGCAGCGCGGGAGCGGCGGCGGTCACGAGCGGCGCCGTTCGATCAGCCGGTCGATGATCTGCCGGGCGAACAGGTGCGCGTGCATGCCGGTGCGCCCGGTCACCAGGTCGTCGCCGTCCTCTACCACGTCGGAGTCGACGTACTCGGCGCCCATGTTGCGGACGTCGCCGACCAGGTTGTTGTGGCAGACGACCTTGCGGCCGCGGATCGTCTCCGGGATCGGCGCCAGCAGCCAGAAGCCGTGGCAGATGATCCCCTTGAGGATGCCCGGCTCGTCGAACGCCCGGCGCACCAGGTCGACCGCCGGGGCCAGCTTGCTCACATCCTCCGTGTAGCGCAGCCGGTCCGACACCATGCCCGAGGGCACGATGATCGCGTCGTACGAGCGCAGCGTCTCGTCGTCGATCCCCTCGACACTCTCGTGGGCGGTGAACGGCGCCCGCCACTCGTGCCCGCTGAAGGTGATCTGGTCCTGGCCCCAGAGCCGGGTCAGGAAGTGCACCTCCGCGCCCTCCTCGGCGAAGCGGCGCTGGTAGTAGTGGATCTCCGGCTCGAAGAAGTCGCTCTCCACGAGGACTGCGACCTTCGCGCCGGACAGCGGCCCCTGGCGCAGCACGACGTCAGCCATGACGGCTCTCCTTGATCAGATCGGCGGCCCGCTCGGCGATGGCGGCGATGGCCGCGTGGCAGTTGCCGGACGGCACGGCCGGCATCACGCTGGCGTCCACCACGCGGACGCCGTCGACCCCGCGTACCTTCAGCTGCGGGTCCACGACCGCGAGGTCGTCGATGCCGATCCGGCACGACCCGGCCTGGTGGTGGTAGCAGTCCGCGCGGTTGCGCACGAACTCCTCGATCTCCTTGTCGGTCCGCACGTCCGGGCCGGGCAGCAGCTCGCCCTTGAGCAGGCCCTTGAACGCGGGAGCGGCGAAGATGTCGCGGGACATCTTGACGGCCTGCACCATGCGCTCCAGGTCGGAGCGGTCGCCGAGGTAGTTCGGGTCGATCAGCGGCTTGGCGAACGGGTCGGCCGAGGCAAGCCGCACGCTGCCGCGCGAGTTCGGACGCACCACGCCGGGCAGGATCGACACGGCGTTCGGGTGGTTCTGCCCGACGATGATGTCGAACGGCACGTGCACGAACGCCAGCTGCAGGTCAGGCGCGGGCAGTCCCGGCTGCGAGCGGGTGAACAGCGCCGACTCGGAGAGGTTCTGCCGTCCCGGCTGTACCGGGTCGACGGTCTCCGCGATCAGGCCGGTCAGCACGTGGTTGTGGAAGTTCTCCCCCACGCCCGGCAGGTCCGCGACGACGTCGATGCCGTGCTGGCCCAGCAGGCTCGCGGCGCCGACACCGGAGAGCTGCAGCAGCTTCGGCGACTCGATCGCGCCGAGGCAGACCAGCACCTCGCGGGCCGCGCGTACCTCACGGTCGCCCGGCTCGGCCAGCTCGACGCCGGGCAGCGTACGGCCGTCGCCCGAGGCGGCGGCCGGCTCCTGCTGGCGGTAGGCCACGCCGGTGCACCGGCCACCTTCGAAGAGCAGCTTCGCTGCCGTCGCGTCGGTGCGCAGCGTCAGGTTCGGGCGGGACAGCGCCGGCTCCAGGAAGTCCTGGAGGGCTCCGTGGCGCTTGCCGTCCTTGACGTCGATGTGGTGCCAGCCCGTACCGATCATCTCGGGGCCGTTGAAGTCGTCGACCTCGGGGTGTCCGAGGTCCTTGCAGGCGTCGATGAACACCCGCGACAGCGGGTTCGCGTCCGGGCCGCCGGCGTTGGTGACCACCTGCCGCTGCTCCAGCTTGCGGAAATACGGCTCCAGATCCGCGTACGACCAGCCGGCCGCGCCCTGGTAGGCCCAGTTGTCGAAGTCCGAGGAGTGCCCGCGGATGTGCATCATGATGTAGAGGTTGCTGCTGCCGCCGGGCAGCTTGCCGCGCGGCTCATAGACCTGCCGCCCGCCCAGGCCCGGCTGCGGGACGGTGGTGTAGCCCCAGTCCACACTGCTGCCGAGCAGGGTGTACCACAGCGGCGCGTTGTCGACGTTGGCCGGCACGAAGCTGCCACCGGCCTCCAGCACCAGGACGCTGATGTCCGGGTCCTCGCTCAGCCGGTTCGCCAGCACCGATCCCGCGGTGCCGCCGCCGACGATGACGTAGTCGTACGTTTCCGTGGTCACTTGTCCCCCTCGGGGGAGAGTGCGGCGCGGAAGGGCACCGTGTCGTGGAAGTTGGCCATGTATGTGATGCGCCCGTCGGTCACCCGGAAGTAGTTCGCCACGTTCGCCTCGATGCGGCCGCCTGAACTCGTGACGGCGGAGATGTGCGAGACCACGGCGGCCTCATCCCCGTCGACGACGATGTGTTGCGGTCGGTTCGCGAAGCTGGCGTACATGTCCGGGAAGCCCTTCATCATGCTGCGAAGGGTTTCCCGGCCTTCGATGTGACCGGCGAGCTGCTCGTCCATGACCTGCTCGGCGGCGAACAGGTCGCACCACGCGTCCCACTCGCCGGCGTTGGCCAGCCGGTAGTAACTGTCCACAACTTCCCTGGTGTCCATCGGTGCCCTTCCGCGTCTATGAAGCCGGTCGGTCAGGCGGCGACGCGCGCGGCGTCGGCGGCCAGCTGCGACCAGAACTGGTTGAATTGCGTGGTGCCGTCGCCGTAGATCGCGCCGCGACCCTCGACGACCTTGTTGTCGCGCCAGCGCAGGACGTGCACGACGTCGATCTCCAGCCGGTCGTACGGCGAGGTGCTGCCGTCCGCCGCGTTGGTACGGGTACCGACGTTGTGCGAGATGTCGGCCGACCAGCCGTCGGCCAGCAGGATCGCCGAGCGGGTCATCACGAAGCTGCCGCCGGAGAGCTTGCCGACCTGCGACATGAAGTCGAAGAAGCCGTCCAGCCCCTCCCACCAGCCGGCGAGCTGGTGGTTGCCCGGCACGAGCCAGCGCATGTCCTCGGCCCAGTACTGCTCGATCTGCTTGCGGTCGCCGGTGGCGAGGGCCTCGTAGGCGGCCTCTACCAGCTCAGTCGTGGGTGACATCAGGCCCCCACGAGCAGACGGTCGGCGACGCTCTTCAGCTGGAAGCGCGACCACATGTAGCGGTCCACCCCGTGCTGGTCGGCGGTGTGCACCTGGACCGCCCGGATCTTGCCGTTCTCGATCTCGTATGTGGTGCAGGTGGGGAAGAGGTACTCGACGCCCTCGGAGATGCCGTGGCCGTGGTGCTTCTCCACCACGGTGCCGTTGTCGAGCTCACCGAAGTGGACGTCGTCGACGTTGATACCGGCCTGGAACAGGTCGCCGAAGAACGCGATGACCTCGTCGGCGCCCTTCATCGTGCCGGACAGCGGGTGGTGGCCGGGCATGGCCCAGGTGATCTCCGGGTGGAACACCTCGGTCTTGATGGTGTCCATGTCGCCCTTGCCGAACAGGTCGTACATCCGCAATACGAGATCGGTGTTAGACATAGTGTTCCCTTTCCTTACTGGGGATACCGCCGCGGGCGCGGCGGGGTCACAGCGACGCCGAGCCCGGCATGGGCTTGAGTGCGTCGACGATGTAGGTCTTGATCTGGGGGGTGCCCTCGGGGCCGGGCACGACCTCCCACGTCTGGTACGCGTCGAACCCGAGCCACAGGCTCTTGGCGGCCGGGGGGTTCCAGACCTTTGCCTGCCAGTTCACGACGACCTTGACCGACGCCCGGTCCGCGACCAGCTCGGAGAACTCGACAGAGGTCACGGTGTGCACCTCGTCGAAGAACCGGTTGGTCACCGCCTTGTACCAGTCGGTGAAGCCGGCATGGCCGCGCGAGGTGCCCTCCGGGAACCGCATCTCCAGGCCGTCGTCGACCAGGTAGGTGAGCGCCTCGGCCAGCTCGACGTGCTGGTCCAGGGCCCGGTACCAGTCGGCCACCATGGTCCGGATCGCCGCTTCGGTGAATGCCATGGGAGTGTCTCCTCAGTCGCGTACGGTGTCGTCGGTGAGCAGGTCGATCAGGAACGGCCGGTTCGTGGTGAGCAGGCGGTCCACCGCCTCGGCCACCTGGTCGGGCTTGTCGACCCGCATCCCCTCGGCGCCGAACGAGTGCGCCAGCCCGACGAAGTCGACCTCGGGGTGGGACAGGTCGAACGACGTCGGGTACGGGTGGGCCGAGATGTGCCGCTCGTTCCAGTACTGCGCGATGTTCTTGTTGAGCAGCTCGTACCGGTGGTTGTTGCAGACCACGAACGCCGCGGGCACGTTGTGCCGGACCGCCGTCCACAGCGCCTGGTAGGTGTAGAGGCTGCCGCCGTCGCCCGAGAAGCTGACCACCGTCTTGTCCGGGTGCGCGATCTTCATGCCGACCGCGCCCGGGATGCCGACGCCCAGCGAGCCACCCCGGGTCAGGAAGTAGTGCCCCGGCAGGCTCGGCTGCAGGTGCTTGACAACGTAGTCGGACGCGGTCAGCGCCTCGTCGAAGACCATCAGGTCCTTCGGGGCCCGCCGGGCCAGCTCGGCCAGGAACGCGTCGATCAGCGTGTCCTCGCTCGGCTGGGCCGCGGCCTTCTCGGCCCGCCGGGCCTCGATCCGCGCCGCGGCCGCCGCGTTCTGATTCGGGGTACGCAGCCGGTCCAGCGTGGTCGCGATCGCGTCCAGGGTCGGCTTCGGGTCGGCGACCAGGCCCAGCGTGACCGGGTGGTTCTTGGCGATCTCGTACGCGTCGAGGTCGACGTGCACGATCGCGGCGTCGCGGCGGAACGGCGTCTCCAGGTCGGGGAAGACCTCGGGGAACACGTACGTCCCGACGATCAGCACCGCGTCGGCGTCGGCCACCGCGGCGCGGCTGACCGGGCCGAACATGTGCCCGATCGCGCCCCGGGTCAGCGGGTGCGCGGCGGGCAGGTGGGCCTCGGACGAGTCCACGAACCACACGTCAGCGCCCAGCTTTTCTGCCACCCGGGCCAGCTCCGGCTCCGCACCGGCGACCGAGACGCCGTCGCCGACCAGGATGACCGGCCGCTGCGCCGGAGCCAGCAGCGCCGCGGCGCGGGCCACCAGGTCGGGGGCGGGCAGCGTCCGGGTGTCCGGGATGACCGTGGGCAGGACCGGCTCGTCGTTGAGCGCGTCCAGCACGTCCATCGGCAGGGCCACGAAGACCGGGCCGCGCGGCGGCGTCATCGCGATCTTGATGGCCCGGCGCAGCACCCGCAGCAGCGAGCGGTGGTCGACCACCCGGGTCGCCCACTTGGTTACCGGCTTGGCCATGGCGACCAGGTCGGCGGCCATCTGCGCGTCCATCGAGTCGTACGCGATGCCCGACTCACCGGCCACCACGACCAGCGGCGCGTGACCCCGCTTGGACTGGTACATCATGCCGATGCCGTTGCCCAGCCCCACGCCGCTGTGCAGCTGCAGCACGGCGGGGCCGCCGGTGGCGCGGGCATAACCGTCGGCGATGCCCGCCGCGACCGTCTCCTGCAGGGTCAGGATGTAGTGGAAGTCGGGGAATTGTTCCAAGGCGTCGAGGAACCCCTGCTCGACCGTCCCCGGATTTCCGAACATGTGCGTGATGCCGTCAGCGAGGAACTGCTCGATCATCGCTTCTTTACCGGGCCTGGCCACAATGCACCCCTTTCTTACCAGCCGTAGCGGCGGAGTCCGTCTTCCAGTACGGCGACCATCTTTTCGCCGGTACGGAAAGAGTCGGGCGTGGAACGTCCGGTGACGAACGGGTAGTCCACGACGACCGAGATCTCGTGGCCGAAATTGCCGTGGTATTCACCGTCCGGGCCGGTCGCGTCGCGCAGGATGTACTCCAGCGGGTACGGCGGCGGGCCCATGTTGAAGTCGGTGTTGAGGAAGCCCGTGCCGTCCTTGTAGTCGTATTCCTTGCAGTGGCCGGTGACGTGCTTGCCGGCGATGATGCTCTCCCGGTGCTCCCAGTCGCGGGCGAAGGCGAGGCAGGCGACGCCGTAGCACTCCGCGCCGATCACCTTGCCGCTGCGCAGGAACGCGAGGATCAGGTCGTGCACCCGGCCGTTGTTGGCCAGGTCGACGATCGGGCCGCTGCCACCGACGATGAGGATCGCGTCGTACTCGGCGATCTGCGCGTCGAGCTGGTCACCCACCTGCCGGTTGTACGCTTCCAGCTTGCGCAGGTAGTCGTCCTCGCTGGTGTACGGCCGGGTGGGGTACCAGTCGGCGAGGCTGATCGGGTTGTCCAGCCGGGTCGACTCCTCGATCTCGCGGACGAGCTTGGCCACCTCGGCGGAGACCACGCTGCGACCCAGCGGCGGGTCGATGAAGTCCGGGTCGAGGCTCGGCGGCAGGGCATGCGCCCGGCGCCCGTTCGGGGTCGCGAAGACGACGTCGTAGCCCCGCTCGTCGAATTTGCTCAGCGGGCCGATGAGTTCTTCTCCCCAATACCCGTATTCACTGAGTACGATGAGGACTTTCTTGGTCACGGCGACTCCTTGGTCCGACAAGGATCAGTGACGGCGTACTCGGCAGAGTCACCGTCCAGCGCTTTGGATAGCGAAATCCTGCGGCGCGGCCAGGGGAGGAGTCAACGCGAACAATGGGCGGCCACCGTACGCCGCCGGATTCGAGTCCAATCTTCGTCAAGTCACCGGCGATGCTTGCCGGATCGGCCCGTACCGTCCGCGCTGCGGTGTGCGAGATGCGCCCACCCGGCACACTTCGTCAAGTCGGCACCGATATTCCGTCGGGTATGCGCCACGGAAGGGCTGATTTCGGGGCCTCCACGGCGGCCGTCCTGATGCGACAATGGGCGACATGGCCGATCCTGAAACCAATCTCACCGAGCCACGTCGGCCGGTTTCGACCTTCGAACTTTTCTTCGACCTCGTCTTCGTCTTCTCGCTGACCCGGGTCACCGACCTGATCCTCGGCGAGCCCAATGCCGGCGGAGTGCTGCGCGGCATGCTCGTCCTGGCCCTGCTGTGGTGGGCCTGGGGGGCGTACGCGTGGCTGACCAACGCGGTCGACACGGACAGCGCCGCCGCCCGCGGGGTGGTCCTGGCCGCGATGGGCGCCATGATGGTGGTCGCGGTCGCCGTGCCCCTGTCGTCGGGCAAGAACGCCCTGCCGTTCGCCCTCGCGTACTTCGTCGTGCGGGTGCTGCACCTGGTGTTGTTCGCGGTCGCCGGGGGCGCCAACCGCGCCGCCATCCTGCGCCTCGCGCCGGGCAACCTGGCCGCGTCGATCCTGCTCATCATCGGCGTGTGGGTGCCGACCCAGATCCAGGTCGTCCTCTGGTGCCTGGCCGTGGTGATCGACTACGGCACCCCGATCATCACCGGGGTCGGCGGCTTCACCGTCCACGCCGGACACTTCTTCGAGCGGCACAGCCTGTTCATGATCATCGCACTGGGTGAGTCGGTCGTCTCCGTCGGCGCCGCGGTGCTGCGCGGCGACAGAGTGCAGATCACGCCGCTTCTGGCCACGACCATCCTGCTCGGGGTGGCCGCGATCGGCGGACTCTGGTGGGCCTACTTCGACTGGGAAGCGGCGCTCAGCGAACGCCAGCTGGCCCGCGCCATCGGCGCCGAGCGCGCCCACCTGGCCCGCGACATGTTCAGCTACCTGCACCTGCCGCTGGTCGCGGGCGTGGTGTTCATCGCCGTCGGCCTGGAGGCCGTGGTGAGCCATCCCCACGAGCATCTCCACGGCGTCTTCGCGTTCGGCCTCGGCGGCGGTGCCGCGCTGTTCATGTTCGGCCTGAGCGCGATCAGCGGGCGGCGCGGCCACCGCCCCCGGCTCGATCACCTGGTGGCCGGGCTGCTCTGCCTGTGCCTGATCCCACTGTCCCTGTTCGTGCAGAGCCTGGTCACGCTGGTGTTGCTGGTCGTGATCCTGCTCGTGATCGCCTACATCGACCGCCACCACGGCCGCACCGGCTACCAACCACGCGTGCGCTCCGCCGCACAACAGGCCGTCTCAGCCGACGCCTGAACGCCATACGTCCCGGATCGCAGCGACCCCGACCCGCCGCGATCCGGGACGTGCGGTGCTCCGGACGGGCACCGCACCGCCTCGGGAGCCTGAGTGACACAGACCGGAAAGCGGCCGGTCAGCCCGCCTTGACCTGCACGTTCGTGGTGATGAACTGGGCCGTGCCCGGCTTGACGGCCACCGGGTCCGGGACCGGACCGGTCGGCGTCGGCTGCTGCGCGGGCGTCTGCACGTTGAACCGCACAGTGAACGTCGCACCCTTGACCAGGATCTTCTTGCCGTTCTCCGTCTGCATGGTCTTGTTGGTCGGCAGCAGCGTGATTTCCAGCGTCCCCGTGCCGGGGGTGATGAACGGCGGCGCCGTATAGGTCAGCGGGCCCTTGATCGCGACGGGCAGCTCGTCGCCCTCCAGACAGACCGGGTTGGTGCCGACCATGACGTTCTTGCTGGTCCCGATGAGCGGGATCGGCGCCGCGAGCTGCGGCACGATCGTGGGCGGCGGGATCGTCACCTGGATCTGGTCGCCCGTGGCGATGATGAAATCGGCCGGCATCTCCGCCCCCTTCAGTTGGCGGTTCGACGGTACCGGGTCGGCACCCGCCGGGATATGCGCCTGTCAGAAGTACTCGCCGCGCTCGGCCATGTCACGCAGCAGGTCCGGCGGGCGGAATCGCTCGCCGTACGTGTCGGCGAGGTGGTCAGCCCGCTCGACGAACGCGGCCGGTCCGCACGCGTTGATGAACTGCAGCGTGCCGCCCGTCCACGGGGCGAAGCCGATACCCATGATCGACCCGAGGTTGGCGTCGGCGACCGAGGTGAGCACCCCCTCCTCGAAGATCCGGGCGGTCTCCACGGCCTGGATGTAGAGCAGCCGGTCCCGGACGTCGCCCTCGGGAACACCCGGGTCGCCGGTGACCCACCGCTCGGCCAGGCCCGGCCACAACCGCTTGCGCCCGCCGGGCGGGTAGTCGTAGAAGCCCGCGCCCGCTGCTTTCCCGGTCCGCCCGTACTCCGAGATCATCGTCTCCAGCACGGCGTACGCGGGGTGCTCAGGAGCCAGCCCGGAGCCCGGCTGCGCCGCGAGGTCGGCGAGCGTCTGCTCACGAATCCGCATCGCCAGCGAGAGGGTTACCTCGTCGCAGACCGCCAGCGGGCCGACCGCCATGCCGGCCCTGCGCGCCACGTTCTCCACGAGCGCAGGGTGCACCCCCTCGCCCAGCAGCGCGATGCCCTCCGTGAGGTAGGTGCCGAACGTACGGGACGTGTAGAAGCCACGGCTGTCGTTGACGACGATCGGGGTCTTACCGATCTGCCGTACGAAATCGAAGGCCCGGGCCAGTGTCTCCGCCGACGTCTTCTCCCCGCGGATGATCTCCACCAGCGGCATCCGGTGCACGGGCGAGAAGAAGTGCAGGCCGATGAAGCGGGCCGGATCCGGCACCGCCTCGGCGAGCCCGGTGATGGGCAGCGTGGACGTGTTGGACGCGATCACCGCGTCGGGCCGGGCGGCGGCCTCGGCAGCGGCCAGCACCGTGTTCTTGAGGCGGCGGTCCTCGAAGACCGCCTCGATGATCAGATCGCAGCCGGTCAGGTCGGCGTCCGAGGCGGTCGGGGTGATCCGGTCCAGGATCTGCCCGCGCCGCTCGGGAGTCATCCGGCCGGCGGCCACCCGCTCGTCCAGCAGCGCGGCGACCTTCGCCCTACCCGCCTCGGCGGCCTCTGGGCTGACGTCCTTGAGCACGACCTCGACGCCGGCGGTCGCGCTGGCGTACCCGATGCCCGCGCCCATCATCCCGGCGCCGAGCACGCCGACGCGGGCGACGGTCTGGCGCGCGATCCCGGCCGGGCGGGAACCGCCCGCCTCCAGCGCGTTGCGCTGGAACCAGAACGTCGTGATCATGTTCTTGGCTACCTGGCCGGTGACCAGCTCGACCAGGTAGCGGCTCTCCACGGCGAGGGCGCTGTCGAAGTCCACCATCGCGCCCTCGACCGCGGCGGCGAGGATCTTCTCCGGCGCCGGGTAGCAGCCGTGCGTCTTCTTGCGCAGCATCGCCGGTGCCGCGGCCAGCAGCGGGTAGCTGGCGGGGTCGAGCGGCCGCAGGTCCGGCACCCGGTGGCCCGGTACGTCCCACGGCTGGACGGCGGCCGGATTGGCCAGCACCCACGCCCGCGCCTTGGCCAGCAGGTCGGCCGGGTCGGCGGCGAGTTCGTGGATCCAGCCGACCGCGAGAGCCTCCGCGGGGCGCAGCCGCTTACCCTCACTGAGCAGCGGCAACGCCGCCTGTACGCCGAGCAGCCGCACGCTGCGGGTGGTCCCACCGGCGCCGGGCAGCAGGCCCAGGGTGGCCTCGGGCAGCCCGAGCCGGATGGATTTGTCGTCGAGGCAGATCCGGTGGTGGCAGGCGAGGGCGATCTCGAACCCGCCGCCCAGCGCGCTGCCGTTGATGGCCGCGACGACCGGACGGCCCAGCCGCTCCAGGCGCCGCAGCTGGTCCTTGACCGTCGCCAGCTCGGCGGCGAAAGCACCGGCGTTGTCGGCCGTGACCGCGATCAGCTCGGTCAGGTCCGCACCGGCGAAGAAGGTCTTCTTCGCGGAGGTGATCACGACGCCGGTGACGGACTCGCGTTCGGCCTCCAGCCGGGTCACCGCGGCGGCCATCGCGGCCCGGTAGTCGGCGTTCATCACGTTCGCGGAACCGGGCAGGTCGAGGGTGAGGGTGACGACGCCGTCGGCGTCGCGGTCGAAGCGGATGCTCATCAGTCGTACTCCTCAGATCCGCTCGATGATGGTCGCGACGCCCATGCCGCCGCCGACGCAGAGGGTGGCCAGGCCGCGGCGCAGGTCCCGGCGTTCCAGCTCGTCGAGGAGGGTGCCGAGGAGCATGCAGCCGGTGGCCCCGAGCGGATGGCCCAGGGCGATGGCGCCGCCGTTGACGTTGACCTTCTCGTCGGGCAGATCCAGGTCGTGCTGGAACCTCAGCACCACGGCGGCGAACGCCTCATTGATCTCGTACAGGTCGATGTCGGCGGGGGTGAGCCCGGCCCGGTCGAGCGCCTTGCGGGCGGCGGGCACCGGTCCGGTGAGCATGATGGTCGGTTCGGTGCCGACGGCCGCCGTCGCGACGATCCGGGCCCGCGGGGTCAGACCGAGCGCCCGGCCCGCGCGTTCGTTGCCGATCAGCATCGCCGAGGCGCCGTCGACGATCTGCGACGAGTTGCCCGCGGTGTGCACGTGGTCGATCCGCTCGACCTCGGGATAGCGGTCGATCGCGATCGCGTCGTACCCGAAGCTGCCGGGCGTGGCGAAGCTGGGCTTCAGCCCGGCGAGGGTCTCCACGGTGGTGCCGGGCCGGATCGTCTCGTCCTCGGCCAGCAGCAGGAACCCGTTCTGGTCGAGGACCGGCACGATCGAGCGGGTGAAACGGCCCTTCTCGCGCGCCTCGGTCGCGCGGGCGTGCGAGCGCGCCGCGACAGCATCCACATCGGTACGGCTGAAGCCCGCCAACGTGGCGATCAGGTCGGCACTGACCCCCTGCGGCACGAAATGGGTGGCGAAGCTGGTCGCCGGGTCGGTGATCCACGCTCCGCCGTCCGATCCCATCGGCACCCGGGACATGGACTCCACGCCCCCGGCGACCACCAGGTCCTCGAAGCCGGAGGCCACCTTCGCGGCCGCCACGTTCACCGCCTCCAGGCCCGAGGCGCAGAACCGGTTGAGCTGCACGCCCGCCGGCCGGATGTCCCAGTCGGCGACCAGCACCGCCGTACGCGCGATGTCCGCGCCCTGCTCGCCGACCGGGGAGACGACCCCCAGGACCACGTCGTCCACCGCGGAGGTGTCGAGGTCGTTGCGTTCGGCGAGGGCGCGCAGCATCCCGGCGGCGAGCGTCACCGGCTTGACGCTGTGCAGCGCGCCCCGCTTGCCCTTGCCGCGGGGAGTGCGCACCGCGTCGAAGATCAGTGCGTCGGTCATGCCAGCACGCTATGGCCCGGAATGCGCCCGCTCCCATGACCGGGGCGCTCACCCTGATTGACCCGACGTGCGTGCGTGACCTCCCCCGGAGCGCTCCGCGCCCGTCTCGACCCCCGTTGGGCCGTCGTCAGCCCGGCTGGTAGGAGCGGGGCGTCGACCCCGTCCAGCGCTTGAACGCCCGGTGGAACGCGCTCGGCTCGGAGAAGCCGAGCTGCGCCGACAGCTGCTCGATGGAGATCCGCCCGCCCACGAGCCCGGCCACCGCCACGTCCCGGCGCAACTGGTCGCGTACCTGCTGGAAGGAGGTGCCCTCGGCGGCGAGCTGGCGGCGCAGCGTCGGCGGGCTGACCGACAGGGATGCGGCCACCTCGTCCAGGCTCGGGAGCCGGTCCGGCAGGGCCCGGCTCAGCAGGCGGCGCACCCGGGCGGCCGCCGTACTGCCGTAGTCGATGCGGGCCAGCACGTCGGCCGGGGCGCGCCGCAGGAAGGACCGCAACCCGGCCTCGTCCTGCAGCACCGGCTGATCCAGCAGGGCGGCGTCGAAGACCGCGGCGGTGCGTTCGGCCCCGAAGACGGCGGGGGCGCCGAACAGCAGGTCGTACTCCAGGACGTGCGGTGGCGCGGGGTACGCGAACTCGACCCGGCGCAGGTTGATCCGGCGCCGGATCAGCCACCCCGCGAACCGGTGCCAGACCACGAGGGCCGCCTCGGGGACGAAGTGGTCGGGGTCGTCGAATCCGCTGTCCAGGATCATCGACGCGTCGTCGCCGGACTCGGTCAGGAACATCCGCGGGCCGTACGGGAACAGCCGGTAGAAGTCCGCGCTGCGGCGCAACGCCGAGCGCAGGTCCGGGCAGTGCACGACCGCGTGACACATCATCGCGAACGTGCCGACCTTGTTCGGTTGCGGGGCGAGCCCCAGCAGCTCGTCGTCGAGCAGGTCCCAGAGCAGCTTCGTGAGCCGGGCGAACTGCTCCGTCGAGACCCGGGCGCGCTCCACCTCCAGCAGCTCGGGCGGGATACCGGCCTGTTCCAGCAGCGCGGTGGTGTCCGCGCCCCGGCTCCCGGCGCCGCGCAGTGCCACACGTACGTAGTGGATGGCCACCGAGCGGGTCAGCATGCCCCGTACCGGCCCGGAGTCAGGATCTGTGAGCGGTGGGGTCATGACTTCGGATCGTACGGCCGCCCTAGCGTCGGCCTCATGATTCGCGGTGACTTCTACGACGCCGACCACGAGGCCTACCGAGCGGCGTGGCGGGGTTTCGTCGAGCGCGAGGTGCGGCCCCGGCAGCCGGAGTGGGACGAGGCGGGGATCATCGACAGGGAGATCTGGCGGCTGGCGGGCAAGCAGAACCTGCTGTGCCCGTGGGCCGACCCGGAGGCCGGCGGGCTGGGCCTGGCCGACCTGCGCTACGAGCAGATCGCGATCGAGGAGTTGGCCCGGGCGGGCGAATCCGGCTTCGCGGTGCCGCTGCACTCCGGCATCGTGGCCCCGTACCTGGCGGAGTTCGGCTCGGCGGAGCAGAAGCAGCGCCTGCTCACCGGGGCGGTCTCCGGTGAGCGGGTCCTGGCGCTGGCGATCACCGAGCCCGGCACCGGCTCCGATGTGGCCGGTGTCCGTACCCGGGCGGTGGCCGACGGCGACGAGTGGGTGCTCAGCGGGGCGAAGACGTTCATCTCCAACGGGATCACCGCGGACACGGTGGTGGTGGCCGCGCGGACCGGCGAGGGTCACCAGCTCGGGCTGTTCCTCGTGCACACCGGCATGCCCGGGTTCAGCCGGGGCCGCAAGCTCGACAAGCTGGGTCTGCGTACGCAGGACACCGCCGAGCTGTTCTTCGACGACGTCCGGCTGACGGGCGCGGACGTGCTGGGCGACCCGGCCGACGGTTTCACCATGCTGATGCACCAGTTCGCGTTGGAACGGCTGATCGTGGCGGTGTGCGCGGTGGCGGGCGCAGAGGCCGCACTGGCCGAGACCGTGCGGTACACGCGGGAGCGGACCGCGTTCGGCCGGACGCTGACCCGCTTCCAGGACACCCGGTTCCGGCTGGCCGCGATGCGCGCCGAGATCTCGGGGGTGCAGGCGTTCGTGGATCGGTGCGTCCTGGCGTTCAACGACGGGCGGCTCACCGCGGACGAGGCGGCCCAGGCCAAGCTCGTGGCCACCGAGACGCAGGGCCGGGTGGTGGACGACTGCCTGCAGATGTTCGGCGGGTACGGCTACATGTGGGAGTACCCGATCTGCCGCATGTACGCCGACGCCCGCATCCAGCGGATCTACGGCGGCACCTCGGAGATCATGAAGGAGATCATCAGCCGGTCGATGGACCTCTGAGGGCGGTTTGTGGCCTTCTGACGGCTCATAACCCCATCGGGCGACCCGGCAAATCCACCGGAACCACCACGGCACCGGCAGCGTCGAACCTCCGTCAGTCACACTACGGAGGGGGATGGTCATGGTGCGTACCCGGTCAAAGCTTGTCGCTGTGGTGCCTTTGTGCGCTCTCGTCGTCGGCGGGTGCGCCGCCGGCACGGAGCAGCCCGCGGCGGCACCCGTACCCGGAGTCACCTCAACCGGGGCCGCACCGCCGGAAGCCGCCCGGAAGGAGCAAGCAGCCGTGGTTCCCGACCCGAACGACACCGCGCCGCGCTGCGGACAGCCGGTGCACGCACCGGCGGCCGGGCCGCTGACCCTGACCGGCCGGTTCCCCACGACGGTCGCGGCGGGCGCCCCGACCGTGGCCGGCACCGTCGAGGTCACCAGCCACGCGGCCGTCACCGGCGTCAGCGCGCCCAACGCCGACGTCTTCCTGGTCGCGAACGGTCGCATCGCCACGGAACCGATGCCGCAGGACGCCCTCGGTGTCCGCTGGGACCTCGCCGCCGGGCAGAGCAAGACGGTGCCCGCCCAGGGTGTGCTGACCTCGTGCGAGCCGGGCGGCGACCGCTTGCCCCCCGGCACATACCAGATGTACGCCCGGGTCGCGGTCATCCCGGCGGACGGGACCCCGATCACCGCGCAGGGCGGGCCCTGGCCACTGGAACTGAGCTGACACGAACGGGCCGGGAACCCGAAGGTTCCCGGCCCGTCCGCAATCGGTGTTCGGATCAGCTGGTCACGACGCTGATGCCCATCCGAGACGAGACGGTCGTGTACGGCTCCACGTACCCCGTGGTGCTGCTGGACGCGATGAAGTGTCCACGGATCCAGGCGTTGCCCGAGGTGTCCTTCGCGTAGAAGGGGCTACCTGAGTCGCCGCCCTGACCGATGAGGCCACCGGTGTAGACGATGACCGGCGACTTGCAGCCGGTCTGGGTGCAGACCTGGCCGCTGATGCTGGTGGCCGTGTGACCGCAGGTCTCACCGGTGGTCCGGCCGCTCTGGCAGTACGCGTTGTACCCGACGTACGCCGTACCGGCCGCCACCACGCGGGTGCTGGTGGAACTGGTGACGCCGCCCGTGAAGATGCGTCCCGCGTAGGACGAGCCGCCGATCAGCTCCGCGTCGTAGTTCTCACCGGTGACGGTGGGCAGGTGACGGTTCGAGACGGTGCCGTAGACCCGGGCACCCGACTCGGTCAGCACGGTGGCCCCGTTGGCGAAGCAGTGCCCGGCGGTGATCATGGAAACCACGCCCGCACCGTTGCGCACCGCGTAGCCGGAGGAACACAGGAACCCTCCGTTGTAGATGCCACCGCCGCCGTAGAACGCCGGCACATCGTCACGCCGGCTGAACGAGTCCCGGATCGCCGAACGGTTGATCTTGATCTGGCCGGCGGCCTCCCGCGCGGCGAGCGTCGCCCCCGACACGTTGGTCAGCGAGGCCAACACCGCGTCCGGGGCGTTGGTATCAACGACGATCCGGCCGGTGGTGGAGTCGATGTAACTGCCGAATGTGTACTTGCCCTTGTTGGCGGCGGCGTAGCGGGCGATTCGGCCCTGGATGGCGGCCAGGTCGGCCGTGGTGGCGGCCGACGCTGCCACCTTCGCCTTCGCCGCACGGTCCGGCGACAGGGCCGCGTCCACCCGTGCTCCGGGCTTGACCGCGCCCTTGCCTCCGTCTGCCTGCGCCGGTCCAGCGTTCAGCGTCAGCAGGGCCGCGGTCGCCGCGACGACCGCTCCGACGAGCATCCTCTTCGTACTAGGCATCTGGATCCCTTCCCCACGCACACCCACGGCCCGTTGCCGTGGCACCCCTTTGAAGAGACCGCGGCTCGCGGATTCGTACCGGTCCAGGACGAGACTTTTGATAACCCGCTGTAAGAGAGCCGACAGAAGCAGATTCGGCATTCCGCCCCCTACCAGCGGGTATGGCGATCCAGCCCTGCGCCCCCGCGATCACTGCAATCACTTTCCGTTATATTCGCTCGGGTTGAGCGCGATGGATCGCGCTCAGCTCCGCCACAAAATGAATCACCGTACGTAACGACAGAGTCGCCCGTCGGGTCCGGCCGGCGGGGCCAGAAATGCAGAAACAACGCGCATGCATTGTTTGGGTACGGTTCCGGGATGACCTTCCTGCCGCGCCTGCCGCAGCTGCTCGACGAGGCCGCCGTCCGCCACGGCGTACCCGGCGCCGCCATCGCCGTCGGCCTCGGCGGCGAGCTGGCCGAGGCGGCGACCGGCGTCGTCAACCGTGGCACGGGCGTGGAGGCCACCACCGACAGCGTGTTCCAAATCGGCTCGGTCACCAAGCTGTGGACGGCCGCGCTCGTCATGCAACTCGTCGACGAGGGCCTGGTCGACCTCGACGCCCCGGTGCGCCGTTACCTGCCGGAGTTCGGCGTGATCGACGCCGCGGCCAGTGAAACGGTGACCGTTCGCCACCTGCTGTCACACACCGGCGGGTTCGACGGGGACCTGTTCGAGGACACCGGGCGGGGCGACGACGCACTCGACCGGCTCGTGGCCTTCATCCGCACCAACGCCACCCAGGTGCACCGGCCCGGCGCGCTGTTCTCCTACTGCAACGCCGGATACTGCGTCCTCGGCGCACTGGTGGCCGCACTGCGCGGCGGCACCTGGGAATCCGTGGTGCGTGAACGCCTGATCGGTCCGCTCGGCGTGACCCACATGGCGCTGTTCGCCGAGGAGGCGGTGCTGTTCCGGGCGGCCGTGGGTCACCTGAGCGAGCCAGGCGGCCCGCAGCGCGTCGTCGCCCACTGGCAGATGCCACGCTCCAACGCACCGGCCGGCGCCACGCCCTGCGCCGCCCCGCGCGAGCTGGTACGCCTCGGCCGGATGTTCCTCGCCGACGGCGTCGCCGAGGACGGCACCCGCGTACTGTCGGCCGGTGCGTTCGCCGCGATGCGTGAACCGCAGATCGCGCCACCCCTGATCGGCGAGCGGGCTCCGGTCGGCTGGGGGCTCGGTTTCATGTTGTTCAACTGGGACGGCGTGCCGGTCGTCGGTCACGACGGCAGCACACCCGGGCAGACCACCTGCATGCGCATCGTGCCCGACTGGAACCTGGTGGTGGCGGTGACCCTCAACGGCGGCGCGGTCGGAGCCTTCCTCGACGACGTACTGACCCCGGTGTTCGCCGACACGGCCGGCATCCGGGTGCCACAGCGCCCGCGCCCACCCGCCGAGCCCGTGCCATTCGTGCCGGACGGCTACCCCGGCAGCTTCTCGGGACCGCTCGTGACCTATGCGGTCGCTGCCGCCGACGGCGGGCTCGACATCACCACGATCCCGAAGGGTTTCGCGGCGGAGGAGGGCGAGAAGCCGACGACCGTACGCTACGTCCCGTTGGGCGCGCACCGGTTCGTGGCCGCCGAGCCGGTCGACGGCATCCACCCGGTACTGGCATTCATCGACAATGGCCGGTACCTCTACAACACCCGCGCGGTGCCCCGGGTTTCCGGATAGGCGTGTCGGCGACCACAACGCGAACAGAGATTCGAAAATACTGTTGCCGCCGACGCGCGGCTTGCCTACTCTTCTCTTCACCAGCAAGAACAACTTCCGAACCGCAAGGAGCCTTCGATGTCGTGGCACCCCTCGATTTATCTGCAGCGCGCGGCGCTGCGGGGCGAGGTCGCCATGCCGCTCGACGGGCGACCCGCCGTTCTGAATGAAAGCCAGCGGTCCGATCTGGGACCAGGGCGCTATCAACGCTGAGCCACAGCGTTCGCTTGCCGCCCTCCCAGCCGGGACCGGGCGGTTTTTCTTTTCTCGCCTTTCCTTATGGGCGTAGCTCAATTCGGTAGAGCAGCGGTCTCCAACACCGTGTGTTGCGGGTTCGATTCCTGCCGCCCGTGCTTCACCCCGGCCTGTCCGGTGGTAATGAATCTTGAGAATTCCACAGTGGATGGCATTTTACGACGATGCCCCCGGCCGATCGTGACGGCGAGTCCGTCACGCGGCCGGGGGTGAGCCGGAGCGAGGGAGCTGGGAAACCCGCCTGCTTTGGGAGCAGGAACTGCCGGGTTCGACTCCCGGGCTCCGGACTTCTCGGGCCGTTGGAGTAGCGGTCATCTCGCCTGACTCTCGATCAGGAGATCACGGGTTCGAATCCCGTACGGCCCACTCGCGCTTCCGGCGCGCTCGCGGTACTCGCCCAACAGGTAGGGCACCTGCCTTCCAAGCAGGCGTGGACGGGGTTCGAGTCCCCGGTACCGCTCAATCCACTGGGTTGATCGTCGGCCCACGGGATGGGAGCTGATGTAACGGCAGCATGGTTGCCTCTGAAGCAGCTCGTTCAGGTTCGAATCCTGGGCTCCCAGCTCCGCCCGCAGCGATGCGGGAGCGGCACGTCGCCGCACACGCCCGGCTGGGCAAAATGGCAAAGCCGCCGCACTCAGAATGCGGAGATTCTCGGGGTTCGACTCCCCGGCCGGGTACTCACGGGCTCGTAGCTCATTTGGTAGAGCGCCGCTCTCGCACAGCGGAGGCCGCCGGTTCGACTCCGGCCGGGTCCACGCCGTCGACGACCGCCCGTACGCGGATCGTCGTCATGTCCCGTTAGCTCAGTGGTCAGAGCATCCGCCTGTCGAGCGGAGGGCCGCCGGTTCGACTCCGGTACGGGGCGCCGAGGGAGGATGGCCGAGTGGCCCAAGGCACCGGCTTGCTGAGCCGGAGGCGAGTAATCGTCCGCGGGTTCGAATCCCGCTCCTTCCGCTCTTCCCGCCGCGGCCTGCGTGGTAGAGGCGCCTCGCTGATATCGAGGAGACAGCAGGTTCGACTCCTGCCGGCGGGACTCACGCCCTGGTGGCGCAGTGGATAGCGCACCTGATTACGAATCAGGGGGTCGCAGGTTCGAATCCTGCTCGGGGCACGTTTCGGGATGTGGCGCCGCCTTGGCGGTTCGACTCCGCCCTCCTCCGCGGGGATGCACCACCCCTCTTTCCGGCGTCGCCCAATGGCAGGGCAGCGCGCTGTTAACGCGTACAGGTGAAGGTTCGAGTCCTTCCGCCGGAGCGATGCCGCAACGCCGGCGATGTCCGGCGGTTCCGTCCCGCCCGTGTAGCTCAGCGGGAGAGCGCCGCTCCTACAAAGCGGATGTCCCGGGTTCGAGTCCTGGTACGGGTACTGGCCCTCGGGCCGAGAGTGTGGCTGTGGCTCAGTGGAAGAGCGCCGGGATGTGGCCCCGGAGGCGCCGGTTCGACTCCGGCCAGTCACCCCTGGCGGGCGCGCCGACGTGGGAGAGTCGGGGCCGGCTGTAACCCGGTCGCATGTGCTGAGGGGGTTCGAATCCCTCCGCCCGCACCAATTCGCCGTGCATGTATGCGGCGGACCTGCCCTCGTAGCTCAGCGGAGTAGAGCACCGGGTTCCGAACCCGGGGGCCGCTGGTTCGATTCCAGCCGGGGGGCACTCGTCATCCGGATGCCCCGACCGGCGTGGGCACGCCGGTCGGGGCGCCCGACATGTCATCCACTGTGGATCTCCGCAGACAGGCGTGGGAGCCTGCCGTCCCTCATGAGGACGGGTCGCCAGGTTCGAGCCCGGGGTCTGCGACCGCCGACACCGGGATTCGGGCGTCTTCCCGCCCGTCACCCAGCACCGCCGACACGATCGGCCGGAACAGTGCGAGCACCTCGGCCGCGAACCTCACCGGTGACAGTCGGAGCCGGCGCAACGCACCGGCGTGATCGACCGCGACCACCAGCGTGGCGCCGGTCATGAGCAGCCACCATCCGCCCGCCGCGAGGGCACGGACCAGCCGGGGCAGCCGGCCGAACCCCTGCCGCAGGCGCGCGACGTGGAACGGCACGTGTCGCTGTTCATCGGCGAGGATCCGCCCCGCCACCTCACTCAGCAGCGGGTCCGGCGCACCGTCGCGCAACGCGCGGTAGTACCGCAACGCGACGACCTCGGCCACCATCAACGTCATCAGCTCCAGCCGCAGACCGAACGCCCGCCGCACCACCACGAACACCGTGTCGGTCCAATGCCCGGTGAGCGTCGGCGCTCCGGCCCCGGCCAGCACCCGTTCCAGCAGCCGCGCGTGGCGCTGCTCCTCGGCCACGAACATCCGCACGGCGGCCAGGTAGTCGGCGTCGCCGGCCCGGGCGCTCTTGGCGATGAGGCTGACGCCGTCGCCGTCCTCGCCCGCCTGGAACCGCTGCAGGCTCGCGATCAAGGCGTCCGGCAGCGGCCCGCCCGTACCCCACGGCGGCTCGGGGGCACTGTCGCGTTCGGCCGCCGCGTCCTCGAACCGGCGTACCCAGTACGCAAAATCCATGGTCAACCTCCCGTCGGCAGCAAGCCTGCCCGGTGGCGCCGTGGCCGGGAACCGGCTTCACCGCACCTCCACGGGATCTCCGCAGCGCCCGCGTGGGTGGCTCACCCAAGAAAGCGAGAGCACTGCTCTTGACTGAGAACGCCGTTCGGTGTTCACTGATCTCAAGCGAGAGCGGTGCTCTCGGATTCGAGGAGGAGACATGCGCTACCTGGCCCCGGAACGCTCAGCGGAGATCTTCAACAAGGCCGCCAAGTGGTTCACCGCCCGTGGAATCAGCCTGCTGGGCAGCCGCGTCCTCGCGGTGCGCGGCCGCAAGAGCGGCGAGGTCCGCACCACGGTCGTCAACCTCTTCACCCACGAGGGCGAGCAGTACCTGCTCGCACCCAGGGGCCACACCCAATGGGTACGCAACCTGCGCGCCGCCGGTGAGGGGGAGTTGCGCCTGGGCCGCCGGGTCCAGCGGTTCACCCCGGTGGAGATCGCCGACGCGGACAAGACGCCGCTGATCCGCATCTACCTGCGCAAGTGGGCCTGGGAGGTGGGCGCCTTCTTCGACGGCCTCACGGCGGACTCCCCGGACGCGGACGTCGCCGCGGCGGCTCCGGGCTTCCCTGTCTTCCGCATCGTCCCGCGCTGAATTCGGCGTCGCCCGGAAACGACGAAGGGGAGCTCACCGCTCCCCCGCCACTATCAACGTATATCGGACATGGGGGCTTGCCGCAAGACCCGGGTCCTGGCGCAGAATCGACGGCCGAGGCCCCGTACCAGCGGAAATGGGATCGCTCGCGGATCTTGCGTGCTCTACCCGGCTCTGGACTGGTGTGGCCTCGATCCGCCCGACAACCGGCGCACCGGTCGTCGGCGCACGCAGATCGGAGCTGATGCCGTGAGTCCGCTGACCACCAGCGTGTTCAACCTTCCCGACCGGCTCGCCGCCAAGGCCGACCCCCACCTGATCGCCGACGACGAGCGGCACTTCGCGGCCATCGCGGAGAGCCTCGACCGGTCGATCGCCGACCTGTCCGGCCGCCTCGACGCCGAGCGCAGGGCACCCGGTGGCATCGGCCGCCGAGCGATGGACAGGGACGAGGAGATCCGCCGGTTGACCGCCCGCCTGCGCGCACTGCGCCGCTTCGGCCTGGACCTGTGCCTGGGGCGCATGGACGCCGCGGACGGCGGCGAACCGGTGTACGTCGGCCGGCTCGGCCTCACCGACGGCCAGGGGCGCCGCCTGCTGCTCGACTGGCGTTCCCCCGCCGCCGAGCCGTTCTTCGGCGCCACCCACGGCAACCCGATGGGCCTGGCCAGCCGCCGCCGGTACCGCTGGACCGATGGGCGGGTCGGCGACTACTGGGACGAGGTGTTCACCGCGGACGGCTTCACGGGCCACGCCGCCGCGCTCGACGACCAGTCCGCGTTCATCGCCAGCCTGGGCACCAACCGGTCGGCCCGGATGCGCGACGTGCTCGGCACCATCCAGGCGGACCAGGACGCGATCATCCGCGCCGGATCGCGCGGCGCCCTGGTCGTCGACGGCGGTCCGGGAACCGGAAAGACAGTCGTCGCCCTGCACCGCTGCGCGTACCTGCTCTACTCCGATCCCCGGCTCGGTCACCGCCGGGGCGACGTACTCTTCGTCGGCCCGCACGAGCCGTACCTGGCCTACGTCGCGGACGTCCTGCCCAGCCTCGGCGAGGAGGGCGTGCAGTCCTGCACGCTGCGGGACCTGGTCGCCGAGGGGGCCACCGCTGCGCAGGAGACCGACCCGGAGGTGGCGCGGCTCAAGTCGTCCGCGGATCTGGTCCGTGCGATCGAGACGGCCGTCCGGTTCTACGAGGAGCCGCCGACGAAGGGCATGACGGTCACGACCGGCGACGCCGACCTCTGGCTGAGCGCCGACGACTGGGCCGAGGCGTTCCGGGCGCCGGGACCGGGAACCCCGCACAACGAGGCCCGCGACGAGGTCTGGGAGGAACTGCTCACGATCCTGATCGACCGGTACGACGGCGACGAGCCGGAGAGTCTGCGCCGGCGCATGCTGGTGGAGAACCGGGCACTGCGCACGACCTTCAACCGGGCGTGGCCGCTGCTGGACGCGACCGACCTCGTCGCGGACCTCTGGTCGGTGCCCGCCTACCTGCGCAAGTGCGCGCCCTGGCTCGACCCCGACGACGTACGCAAACTGCAGCGCGCCGACCCGAAAGCCTGGACCGTCGCCGACCTGCCGCTGCTGGACGCGGCCCGGCAGCGGCTCGGCGACCCGGAGGCGTCGCGGCGAAAGCATCGGGAGGAGGCCGCCCTGGCGACCGAACGCGTCCGCATGGCGCGGGTCGTCGACGACCTGCTCGACGCCGTCGTGTACGACGACGGCGAAGGCGTGTGGACGATGCTGCGCGGCGACGACATGCGCAACTCCCTGGTCGACGAACAGGTGCTGCCCGCCGCCCCCGTCGACCGGCTGGCCGGTCCGTTCGCGCACGTCGTGGTGGACGAGGCGCAGGAGATGACCGACGCCGAATGGCAGATGCTCCTGCAGCGCTGCCCGTCGCGGAGTTTCACCATCGTCGGGGACCGCGCTCAGGCTCGGCACGGATTCACCGAGTCGTGGCAGGAACGACTGAAGCGGATCGGGCTCGACCGGACCCGGCTGGCCACGCTGAGCATCAACTACCGGACACCGGAAGAGGTCATGACCGAGGCGGAGCCGGTGATCCGCGCCGTCCTTCCGGAGGCGAACGTGCCGACCTCCATCCGCCGCGGCGGCATCCCCGTCACCCGTGGTTCCACGGGGGAACTGACCCCGATCCTCGACGGCTGGCTCGCCACGCACGCCGAGGGAGTCGCCTGTGTCATCGGTGACCCCGACTTCGTGGCGACGCCGCGGGTCCGCTCACTGCGCCCGGAGCTGGCCAAGGGGCTCGAATTCGACCTGGTCGTGCTCGTCGATCCGGAGAGGTTCGGCGAGGGCGTCGAGGGTGCGGTCGACCGCTACGTGGCCATGACCCGGGCCACCCGGCAACTCGTCATCCTGACCTCGGACGGGCAGGCATGACCGGATAGCAGCGGAACACGACGGGGGTGGGCAGGCACGTACGGGACGTGTCGGGCTCACCCCCTCGGGCAGCGGCGCTTGTGGTGTGCGCGGCGAGGCGCTACTTTTGGACGGAGTCGGATCCGGGTGTTGGCGGTATCGCCCCCGGGAATCCCACGGGCCGAGTGATGAGACCGGCCACCCACTTCATCTCGCTGAGCGACGAGTCCCCGCCGATCGGGTGACCTCGCTCACGCACATCCCGAATCAGGAGTCCCCGTGACCGAAACCCACGTACGTTCCCGCACACGCCACGCCCCCGCAGCTCGCAACCAGCCCGCGGGTGCTCGGCCCCGCAACCGTCCGGCCGGCACCGACCCGGCCGCATCGGACACCGTTGTCGCGATCGACGCCCTGCTCGACATCGTCGAGGACAGGGCCTGGCTGCGCGCCGACGGCTACCTCCCCGGTCCCGATGACATCCCTGTGTCGCCGGCACAGATCCGCGCACACGGGCTGCGCCGCGGCGACCGCATCACCGGCACCGCCCACCTGCCGCGCGGCTCCAAAGCGGCCAGGCTGGAGGTCGCCACCATCAACGGCAGAGATCGCGGCAAGGCCGGGGCCCGCCCGGACTTCTACCAGCTCACCGCGCTGTACCCGCAGGAACGGCTGCGACTGGAGACCGACCCGCACCTGTTCACCACCCGGGTCATCGACCTGGTCATGCCGATCGGCAAGGGCCAGCGCGCGCTGATCGTCGCGCCGCCCAAGGCCGGCAAGACCATGGTGCTGCAGGCGATCGCCAACGCGATCACGCAGAACAATCCCGAATGCCACCTCATGGTGGTCCTCGTCGACGAGCGGCCCGAAGAAGTCACCGACATGCAGCGCTCGGTGCGGGGCGAGGTCATCGCGGCCACGTTCGACCGGCCGCCGACCGACCACACGGCACTGGCCGAACTCGCCATGGAACGAGCGAAGCGACTGGTCGAGGACGGCCGCGACGTCGTCGTCCTGCTCGACTCGATCACCCGGCTCGGCCGGTCGTACAACCTTGCGGCGCCGGGCCGCGGGCGTACCCTCTCCGGCGGCCTCGACTCGACCGCGTTGTACCCGCCCAAGCGGTTCCTCGGCGCGGCACGCAACATCGAGAACGGCGGTTCGCTGACCATCATCGCCACCGCACTGGTCGACACCGGGTCCGCGATGGACACCGTGATCTTCGAGGAGTTCAAGAGCACGGGAAACGCCGAACTGAGACTCGACCGGGGACTCGCCGAGGCCCGGGTCTTCCCCGCCATCGATGTCACCGGATCCGGCACCCGGCACGACGAGACGCTCGTCGCGCCGACCGAGCTCGCCCTCATGCATCAGCTGCGGAGGGCACTCAGCGGCGACGACCGCCGGCAGAGCATGCGGCGCCTTCTCGAACGCCTGCAGGCGACCAACTCCAACGCCGACTTCCTGCGCCGCGCCGCCTAGCGCCGTTCCCGTCCCCGCCGCTGCACTCGGCGCGCGCGGCCCTCGCTCAGGCGGGCCCGGCCGCCGCCCGGCGACGGAAGCGGAGCCGCCAGAGACGACCACCCGCGATGGTGACGACGAGCCACACGAGGTACGTGAACGGTGTCCACGCACCGCCGTGCGAGCTGGCGGTGCCGTTGCTGAAGGTGTACGTCGCAGTGGACTGCAACCAGCTCACCCCGGACCAGACGTAGGTACCGGTGGCGTGCGGGTCGGCCGCGGTAACCCCGCTCTGGAAGGCGTTCCCGGCCTCGCCGAGGAAGTAGTCGAGCACCAGCGGCACCAGCACCGCCGCATAGGCGGCCCCGATCCACGAGTGGCGCGGGCGGTCACCGAACTCGGCGATCAGATACTGCTGTGCGAGCCGGCGGCTGCCGCCGACGCGACGCAGAGCCTCGGCGGTGCCCACGTCCCGGGCCGCCTCCCGCAGATTGGCCCGTACCTCGCGGCGGGTCGCGACGCGCTGGGCGCGGGGCAGGTCGTAGAGCTGTTGGTCGAGGCTCCACACGAGACGCTCGATGCGCAGCCGGTCGAGCCCGTTGATGGTGTCGGACATGTGCAGGTCCTTCCTCAGGAGTTCGGCAGTGGCCGGGACAGCACGGCGTCGACCGCGGCGATGTGCCGGGCCCACGAGGCCGTTCCGTCCGCGAGTGCGGCCCGCCCCGGCGGGGTCAGGCGGTAGTACTTGCGGGCGGGACCGCTCGGCGACGGCACGAGGCGGGTCTCCACTCGGCCCTCACGCTGCAGACGGGCCAGCGCGGGGTAGACGCTTCCCTCGAGCACGTCGGCGAAGCCGGCGGCCTGCAGCCGCTGCACCACCTCGTAGCCGTACGACTCGCGTTCGGCCAGCAGGTGCAGCAGGAGCAGGGAAAGCACCCCTTTCAACAGTTGGGGGTCGTGCGTCTCCGTCATGCTGCTATACAAAGGCAGGTAGTAGAGAATGTCAAGTAGTGGCGTGGACCGGTATGCTGGGCACACTTGTTCCCCGGTGATGGCCCGGGTGCGCCGCGAAGCACCTCATGATGATCCATCCACTGCTGGCCGGAGCGGCCGACAACCGATGACGCCCGCCATGCGGGTACGGCCACGCCGCGAGCTGCGAGCCGCGCGCCGGCCGAGAGCACACCGCTGCTGGGGTCACCTGATCGCCGCGCCGCTGTGGCCCCTGCACGGCGCCAATCTCGGCACCCTGTTGCGCAGCTGCGACGCGGTCGGCGCCTGCCTGGCCGTACCCCCGTTCCGTTGGGTCGACGAGGCCCTGGCCCGTGGCAACACCCTGCGCCGGCCCACCTGCGTGCATCGGGTCGGCAGTCCCCTCCGTTGGCTGGCGGCCGAACGTGCGTCGGGCAGTCACGTGCTGGGCGTGGAACTGGCGGACGAGGCCATCCGCCTGGCCGATCTCGAACCGGCCCGGCGACGGACGATCGCCGTACTCGGTCACGAAGCCACCGGCATCCCGCCCGAAGCACTCGACCTGCTCGATGCCGCGGTGGAGATCCCGATGGTCGGCACCGGACTGAGTCTCAACGTCGCGGTCGCCGGGTCCCTCGTGCTGTACCGGCTGGCGGGGCTGATGTAGGACGTGAGCCGGCCGAGCGGGCAACGCGGACCGCGGCGGCCGGGATCCCGTCGGCGGGTCCTGAATGGACGGATGGATCGTGCGGGATCTCAACCCGTCGGCGGGTCCTCGTCGCCGGCCGCGCTCGCCGGAAGCGATGTCCCGTACCCGGCTGCGGCGGGGTCGTCGCCCTGCGGGACCGGGCGGCGTTGCCCGTCGGTGTGGAATTCCTCTCGGGGTGGGGTGTGGCGACCGTCCCGGATGTCACGGGCAATGATCTGAATGATCCCGGCGACGGGGATGGCCAGCAGCGCGCCCAGTATGCCGGCCAGACTCACGCCGATGAGGATGGCGAGCAGCACCGTCAGCGGGTTGAGTTTCACGGTCCGGGCGAAGATCAGCGGCTGCAGCAGGTGGTTCTCCGCCTGCTGGTAGACCAGGAAGAAGATGATGACCACGATGCCGGCGGTCACCGACTGGGTGAACGCGGCAACGACGCCCACCACGGCGCCGAGCGTCGCGCCGACCAGCGGGATCAGGTCCACCAGCCCGACGAACAGCGCGATCAGTCCCGCAAAGGGAACCCCGATGATCCGCAGAACGACGTACGTGAGCAGGCCGCAGATGACGCTGATCAGCAGGTTGCCGGTGAGGTAGCCGGTCACCGTCTTGGCACAGTCCCGACCGACCCGGCGGATCCGTGCGGCGCGCGGCGGCGGGAACAGCGCAAGGAAACCGTCCACGACCCGGGGAGCTTCCAACACCATCAGGTACGACAGCACGAAGATCGTGACCGCGGCCGCCACGCTGGTCGCGGCGCCGCGCAGCACCGCCAGGGTGGGCGCGCCGAGACCGGCGGCGTAGCCGCGCAGTTGTTGGGAATGGCTCTGCAGGTAGTCCAGGACGTGGAACCGCTGCGCCAGCCCGCCGACCGGGCCCTGGCCCGCCCTGATGTCCGCGATCAGCTTCGGGAGGTCAGCGGCCAGTTGGGCGCCCTCGTGCGCCAGCGGGACGACGAAGACCGCGATCAGCGCACCGATCGACGCGAACGCGAGCAGGAAGACGATCAACGTGGCGAGCCAGCGGCGGCACCACGCCATGCGGCGCTCCATCCAGCTCACCGTCGGATGCAGGGCCACCGCGAAGAAGACCGCGATGACGATCCAGGTCAGCACTTCGCGGGTCTGGTACGCCAGCAACAGCAGCAGTGCGGTCGCCAGCACGAGGCCGAGGACGACCAGCGTGTATCTCGCGACCGTGCGGTTGTCGACAGGACTCACGGGCGTAACCTACCCGGCCCGTGGGCGGACAAAACGGAAATGATCAGGATCGGGCGCTGCCCCTCGAATCCGCGCCCGGTGCTGCGACCGGCTCCCGACCCGGGCCGCGGCCCGAATTCGCGTCAGCGGCCCGCATCCCTCTCCGCGGCGAACGCGACGCCGTCGGCCCGGGTCGGCTCCCGTTCGAGGACTCCGGAGGCCCCCACCCGCGAGGCGAACCGGCGCAGCACTCCCCGACCGCGGCCGCGCAATCCACCCTCGGCGCGCCATTCGCCCGTGGCCCCCTCGAGGACGGGGCGGACGGCGTCGGGCGGGGGCTCCCCGCCGGGTCATCCCGCTGACCCGATAGCGCTCCGGTGCGACGCCGCGGCGGTGCAGCCGCCCGGGGCATCCCGGCCGCGGTTCCGGGTGGTTCATGCTCGATGCGCCGCAGCAGCTGCTCGTCGTACATGGCGACGGCCGCCCGGTTGTCGAGCGCCACCGACCGCTGCAGGTTCCACTGGTCGAGGGTGAGCGGGGCGGTCATCGTGACCGGGCCGGAGCACTCCCGGTGGAGGCTCCGGCAGGCCTCACCCCCGGTCCCGAAACGGTCACCGGATCATCATGCCGGGTCGCCCCCCGCGGGGTACCGAACGGAGGCGACCCCCGGCCCGCGGGGGGCCGGCGGCGGAGGTGCACGCGGCCCGGACCGGGGGCCGCCGGCGGACCGGTCCGGTCCGGTCCGGCCGGGTCCGTCGATGCGTCGACACCGACGCCGACGTGCTCAAAGGACCGGCATGTCGGTCACACATACGATCAAGTCCCGGGGTATGGTAGCGCGATGATCGCCAGTGTTGTGGATCTATTCTCCGGAGGCGGCGGGGCGAGCGCGGGCTTTCACGCGCATCCGGCCTTCCATCTGGTGGGTGCGGCCGATGCCCAGCTCGGCAAGCCCAGCAGTCCGCGGGGGAGCCTCGCCTGCAACTCGACGTATGAGGCGAACATGGGGTTCGCGCCGCACGAGGCCGATCTCTCGGTGGCGACGCCCGACGACGTCGCAAGCGGCATGTCCCTATCGGACGCGCCGAGGGTGCTGATCTCCTGTCCACCGTGCACCGGCTTCTCCCGCACCCTGGCCACCAATCACCTGCGGGACGACCCCCGGAACGGGCTCGTCCGGCGGACGGCCCTCTTCGTGGACCAGTGGCGGCCGGAAGTCCTGATCATGGAAAATGCTCGCGAACTCGTCATGGGCCGGTTCCGCGAACACTTGAGCGGCCTTGCCCACGATCTCGAGGGATTGGGCTACCGGGTCAGCGCCACGACGCACTTCCTGAGTCGTTTCGGCCTTCCACAGAAACGCGAACGAGCGTTGCTGATCGCCGTGCGCGGGGAGTTGCCGCTGTTCACCATGGAGGATCTGTGGGACGGCCTCGAGATCGATCCCAAGGCGACACACGTGCGCCGGGCGATTTGGACGCGGCACCTGCGCCCCCTTGCGGAGGGTCGGATCGATTCGAACGACCCCATCCACGTGTGCCCGAGCTTCGGGAGCGAAATCTCCCGCGAGAGAACGCGCAGGATCCCCGCGGACGGCGGATCCTGGTTCGATCTTGCAGACGATCCCGGAGCCGCCCCTCTGCTGACACCCACCATGAAGCACCGTCTCGCGATCGGTGATCTGGGGAGCCACCCGGACGTGTACGGCCGAATGTGGTGGGACCGACCGGCCCCCACGATCAAGCGAGAATGTTCGCACGTGGGCAACGGACGTTACACGCATCCGGAACAGCACCGTCTGTGCTCGGTGCGCGAGATGGCAATTCTCAACGGCTTTCCGGATACGTACGAGTTCCGCGGCAGTGTCAGCAATATGTACCGACACGTTGGCGATGCCGTTCCGCCGTTAATAAGCTATCAGTTGGCATGTCTGGTCAGTTGGATATTGTCGGGTCGACGGCCGGACCCGGGGGAACTCATCATGCCGGGTACGCATCTTGCAGAATCAGACATTCGTCAGAGAGCATGATGAAGCCACCCGCAAGCTCACCCGACGTCTCGCTGCGGATGAAAAAGCAACGATCGGCCGACACCGGCTTGGAGCTGCGGATTCGACGAGACCTCTATCGTCGCGGACTCCGCTATCGTCTCCAGACCCCACTCGTACCCGGTACACGGCGAAAAGTTGATCTCGCTTTCATCACCCCCAAGATAGCCGTATTCCTCGATGGATGTTTCTGGCACAGATGCCCCGAACATGGGACAAGCCCCAGAGCGAACGGTGAATGGTGGGCCGAAAAGCTCGCGGCGAACGTGGCCCGGGATCGCGATACCGATCGCCGGCTCAGCGAGGCGGGCTGGACAGTGGTCCGGGTGTGGGAGCACGAGGACTCTGAAACCGCAGCCGCCCGAATCGAACAGCTCGTGAGGCAGCACTCGCCCCGCGCCAACCGTCCCACCAGTCGCCCCGCGACCACACCGGCTCATGGAACGCTCTCGACGTACAGCAACCACGGGTGCAGGTGCGCCGACTGTCGTAGAGCCAACGCCCAATATCAACAGCAACTCCTCGCCCGGTACCGCCAGCATGGCGGTCGCGGCGAGCACGGCACCGACTACAGGTACCGCACGGGCTGCCGGTGCGACCGATGCCGTGCAGCCCATGCCGCCGAGGACCGCGAGTATCGGCACAGGCGGCAGCGCCAGGTGTAGGGTCGGCTCGCCCTGCCGTGTGAAACGACGAGGAGCGCCCGAATAGATGGCCAGTGACCCCAGACCCAGGCTCATCGAAATCATCAATGAGCTCCACGACCTCCAGGCCTCCAAATTGTTACAATTCGCCGAAGCTCTCGCCGTTCCGATCGAGAGGTGGGTGAACCCGGCATCGGACGTCGCGACGGAACCCTTTGCCGAGGAATTCGAAGCACGTTTGAAACTCCATCACGCAACCCACAGTAAACAGCTGGACCGCGTCGGCCTGGAGGATGCGATACGCGCATCGTCCGCAGCAGCGGGAAGAACCGTCCACGGTCCGATGGGTGCCACTCGGCGTTTCATCGATGAAGTCATCGACGGACAGCGAATCGCGATCAAGAGCACCGCTGCACAGAACGTACATGAGCAGTTCCTGCACATCAGCAAAGTATCAGAGGCGGCATGGATTCAAGATGTCCGCGGCGCCCAGGCCCGTGAGGAGAAGACCAAGGCGCAGATCGCTGAGTACATAGCTGAGGTTGATCGCCTGTGGCAGATGCGTATCCTGCCCGACCGGCTCCGATGGCGGTATCAATTCGTTGAGATTCCGATGGCACTGCTCGGACCGGTCGCGCGTCTCGATCGAGCACTCTTCGCCCCCGACGGGCCCACCATCATCGTCAGGGACGGCGTCGGGCCCTGTCTGACTCTCAAGTTGGATCGAAGCGACGCCAAAATAACCTTTGCGCGGATCCCCATCGACCGGTGCATTGTCCACGCGACGTGGACGCTGGACAAGAAGCCTGGCGACGCCTGATCCATGTCCATGCCATTGCGCCGAACAGCGATGCTGCGCGCTCGGCGAGCGCGGTCACGCCGTACAGTCCGGCAGCGCCGTCAAAGGGCTCCGCACGGCCCTGCGGGCGGGTACCGACCCGGGCCATTGCGGAGGAAGCCCGTGGATCTGTCGTTGTAAATCCTGGTGGTACCAGACCACCCCCCGGCGGAGTCATCCCGGCCGCCCCCGGGCTTCGCCGTGCCGGGCCGCCGCTGGTGTCAGACGACCCCACTGTTTGACGGCCGGGCGGGCGGAGGTCTGGCACCCCTTGGGCGGGCGCGGGGATTACTCCGCGCGCCCACCCCACCCTCCACGGTCTCGGACCCGATCGTCCGCAAGTTCGTCGAGCAGTACCGAAGCCTGACCTGACCCGGGTACCCCGGCCACCTTCTGTGCGGCAGGTGACCGGATGGATCTGCCGGCACCCGGACAACCTCGTCGACCGCGACCGAGCAACTCCGTAGGATTGTGAGCCGCTGCCCCGAGCTGCGAGCCGCTGTCGAACTGGTCCGCTCCTTCGCGGACATGATGACTCACCTGCACGGCGAACGCCTCACCGCGTTGATCAACGCGGCCGAGCACGCTGCGCTGCCCGGCATCAGCCGCTTCGCCGCCGGCCCGACCGCCGACCTCGCCGCGGGACTGAGCCCGCCCTTCAGCTCAGGCCCCGTCGAAGGCAACGTCAACCGCATCAAGATGATTGAGCGACAGATGTACGGCCGCGCCAGCTTCGATCTACTCCGAAAACGGATACTGCTCGCATCCTGACCGGGACCTTCGTTGCTTCGAAGTCGCCCACCGACGGTGTTAGCGTGGCTGTCTTGGCGTCGGCACGTCATGCGTAGAGGCCGCTGATCGGTTCTACTGCAGGTCGGCGAAGCTCGAGCGGGAGAACTGAGGGTGACCGGGTACCCGGACGAATCGAATCAGGTGTGCCTCAGGACCGTCGAAGTTGGCGATCTTGACGTGCTCTATGAGCACCAGGCAGATCCAGAAGCAGCCGCGATGGCCGCCTTCCCCTCACGCGATCGAGACCAGTTCGACGCCCATTGGGCGAAGATCCTTCTGGATGATGCAGTTGTGGTGCGCACGATTCTGGCCGATGGCGTCGTCGCCGGCAGTATAAACAGCTGGCGGGCCGACGGACGGCGGCTGGTCGGCTACTGGATCGGGCGTGAGCACTGGGGACGCGCTGTAGCGACACGAGCCCTGAATCAGTTCCTTAACGAAGTGCCGGACCGGCCCCTATACGCCCACGTCGCCGCCCACAATGCCGGTTCGATCCGCGTGCTGCAGAAGTGCGGCTTCCAACGCGACCACGCGCAGGAGGCCCTGACGCCCGAGCCCGAGGATGAGGTCGAGGAGATCGTCTTCGTTCTCGCTGACTGATGTCTCGGATGGTTCGCCCTCGCTCGAGATTCATCACGGAGTTTGCGCCAGAGCCCACAACTCGCGAGCAGAGCCACTCGCGAGCAGAGCCACTCGCGAGCAGAGCCACTCGCGAGCAGAGCCAACTGACACGAGTGCAACAGCACCGGCGCGGCCGGGTCAGGCCCCACCGGTCCCGGGGCGATACCGACCACCGCGGCAGCGCAGCCGTGTGCACCGGCTGGTGGGTCACGCCCACCACGTCACGCACCACCACCAGAAGGGAGCGGCGACACCCTCGATGCCCTTGCCGGGGACGACGGCGTCGCGGATCATCGCCCCAACGTCGGCAGGCCCCATCCATAGACGTAGGCGAAGAATCTGGACGGCAGGCCGTGGTCCTCGACGGACCGCCGGCGGCCGACGCGAGTGGCAATGCGCCGGTATTGAAGCTTGCTCCTGGCTTCGACCTTCGAGACGGTCATCCGGGCGATGATCTCAGGGATGCCGAGCGGCGGGCAATGGCAGAGTTGCTGCCGATCGCTAGTCGTTTCGCTCCGGCTGCCAGCTCGTGATGGTGAGGTGGGGATCCCTTCGCGTTACTTCTACCTCAAGGATGATCTGGACCTGCGCCTTGGCGGCGAGGCAGGGGTCGCAGAGGTACGCCACAAGGTGCAGGTCGCCGGGCGGGTCGTAGACCGTCGACCCGTAGTTTCCCGGGATCTGGACGATCACCCCCTCGCTGGGCTCTCGTGGCCATGTCGACATGCCGTTGTCCTGCAGGGTTGCGCCACACACGAGGCATTGCATGGCCAGGTCCGTGCCAGCACGCTGTTTCGCTGCAGCCCGAATCATGTCCTCGATGCTGTCGAACGTGATGGCTCGGCCGGCGTTCAACTCTTCGAGGCTGCGGCGCAGCCTCTCGGCGTTGGCCGGATGGGCGAGCAGGTACTCGGTCTCACTCATCTCGCGTTCAGGGCGAACCTGCGGCCCCAGGCGCGTCGGGTCGTCGTCGGCCGCAGACTCCGCGGCAACTGCGTCGGTTGTCTCGACACTATTCGAGTACCCACGGACCGGCCTTCGGTCGTCCCTCTCGATGACCTCCACCCCGCTCGTGTCTAGCAATGACGCCGGAGCAACCTCTGCTGCGTGGTGCCATGCGTCGCGAACCCAGCGCCTGCACGCGGGGCACGTCACCTTCCCCCAGTCGTCCTCGTGCGGCTGGCCCTCCACCGCCTCGCCACACGGTGTGCGGTCAGCCCGCAATGCGCTTCCGCCGTAGTGCTTCACCATGGCTCAGGTACCTCCCCGGTTCGTCGATCAACGCGCCGATGATGAGGTGCCCCACCGACAAAACTGCGGGCCGGCCGGTATCGGCACGGCCGGATTGGTCCGATCGGATGGAGAAGTCCTGGCCGTTGGACAGGCCGCGGCCAACCCTGCGGAGAGGGGCGCCGCCCTACGAGTGGGCCTCGGCTGACGTCTGGTCAGCCGTAGTCGGAGTGGTGAATTACGGCTCTCCACCAAGCGAGAATGGGCCCTCCGAACACCCCGGTGGACCGCGGGGCCGTTTTCCTGCGCTGATGGGACAGTCGGAACCCACAGGCCTGCGCTTCCGTTGCCGGTATTGGCCGGGGGAGGCCCCGCCGAAGATCGGCGGCAAATTCAGGTGATCGCTCATCAACGGCCCCGCTATGGTCCCCGACGTGATCGCACACGCACCCTTCCTGCCGCCGTCCTAGAGGCGGCCGCCCCAGACGCTGTATCGGGCAGCGCACGGCCGCCGTGGAGAACACGGCATGAGCAGAACCTTCAAGACCCGACCGGTATGGGTCCACGATTACGCCGACGGAGTGCTGCACCACGACCACCGCGGCGGTATCTGCCGCGAGCAGACCCTCGACGACGCTCGCCGCGCGGGCCGACGACACCTGGCCAGCCACTGGCGTCGCTGCCGGGCCCACGCCCTTGATGATGCACTGTGTCGCCGGCCCGATCGGGGCGGCTCCTGCTCCGAGCACAGGGTTCGGGTTGCGTCGGATGTCACTTGCCGGGGCTGCGCAAGTGCCACGGAACGGCCCACCTGCACCCGGGTCGCCGGTCGCGGCTGGTGGGACCGGCAGCGACGACTGCGCGGCGACGCTGTCCCAGCCTGGTTCGTCACCCAGATCTACCACTCGCCTATGCGGCGCAGTTCCCGTGACGTGCTGCGCCGTGCAGTTGGCGAGTACAACGCCGGGTTCCGTGCCGACGACGACGGGTGCGCCGACCTCGAGGACCGGTGGGAGCCGCCTGTCCTGCCGGCGTCCGGAGCAGATTGGCTGTGGTGGTGACTGACCACCCGCAGCACCGACCACCCGGCAGCGTCTGGCCGCCACCGAGATCAGTGATCCGCGGGAACCGTCCTCGCGCTGGCTGGTACCCGCATCACAGCAGGGAACGGTCACGTCGCCAAGACCCCTCCCTTGCGTGGGGCTTGTCGAGCGTGGCGGGAGCGACGCCATGGGTGGACTTCAGTCCGGCGGCGGCACCGGCGCGAGGAGCACGTGGGCCTCGGTGCCGCCGATGCCGTGGGCGAGCGGGGCGGCGTTGTGGCGGTCTCCGCGGTGCTCGCGCAGCAGCGTCGCCGCGCGCCAGGGCCGGGCCCCCGGCTCCTCGGGGCACCGGAAGCGCCCGCAACCCGGCGTACAGGGCGCGGCCCTCCGTCGGCGTGCTGGGCGCTGCCCGGGCGGCGAGGTCGGCGGTCCGCGCCGGGCCGGAGGAGTCGGCGAGTCCTGAATGGACGCGCGTTGGAACTCTGGCGAGCCGGCATCCAGCCCCTGCTGGAGCGAGCCCGATCAGCCTCGTTACGCCCCGTTCCCGGAGATGGGAGCGGTGCGTGGCGATCCATTCCTTCGACGTCCCGGGCGAATCACAACGGCGGACGGGAAGCTGCGGGCACGGTGGTCCACGCCGCCGATCTTGACGTGCATCATGAACGTCGATACGGTGCCGTTTCATGTACGGTGTGCCGATCACGTTCGGGACCGGGGTGGGCGCGCGTGTCGTCACCTCCTCTCTCCTGTGTGCAGCCTTGTTGACCGCCGGCTCGGCCTCGCCGGCAGCGGCCGCCGGGGACGGCGTACGGCTGGACGTCGGACTCGCTCAGGGCACGGACCCCGCCGCCGTGATCCACACCCTCGGCGACGCCGTGCTGAGCGACCACCTGGTCCCCGGCCTGGATGCGATCACCGTGGACGTGCGCGCCGAACGCGCCGACGCGACCCTCGCCACACTCACGGCCACCGCCGGTGTGCGGTACGCCGAGCGCGGCGGTGCGGTGGGTGCGGACGGCGAGGTGAAGCCGTCCGGCTGGAACGTCGAGCAGGTCCGGCAGGCCTGGACGTGGACCACCGGCGAGGCGAGCGTCAAGGTCGCCGTCGTCGACACCGGGGTCAGCCCGACCCCCGACCTCGGCGCGGGCCGGCTGGCCCCCGGCTACGACTTCGTGGACGGCGACACGGACGCCGCGGACACGGACGGCCACGGCACGCTCGTCGCCGGCATCATCGGCGCCGAGGCGGACAACGACATCGGCACGGCCGGGGTCTGCCCGCAGTGCACGATCATGCCCGTGCGAGTGATGGCCGGGCGTCAGGGAACGACGGCGGACGTCGCCGCCGGCATCGCGTGGGCAGCGGACCACGACGCGCGGGTGATCAATGTGTCGCTCAGCACGGACACGCCGAGCCGCCTGCTCAACGACGCCGTCGACCACGCGGCCGCCCGGGGCGCGCTCGTGGTCGCCTCGGCCGGCAACGTCCGCTCAACTGCGCGGCGGTATCCGGCGGCATACGACTCCGTACTGGCGGTCAGCCACGCCGGGACGGTCAAGAACACAGAGACGGACCAATGGGTCGACGCCAGCGCGTATACCAGCGCGGCCCTGGGCCCGGACGGCCACCTCACCGATCTGCCCGGCGCCTCCGGCGCGACGGCGACCGCGGCGGGCGTCGCCGCGCTCGCCTTCTCGATGAAGCCGGCGGCGACCCCGGACCAGGTACGCGCGGCGATCCGCGGAACGGCGCCGCTGCCCACCACCGGCACCTACGCGTACCAGCCGCGCATCGTCAACGCCGCGCAGGTGATCTACGACTTCGGCGGCACCGACACCACGCCGCCGAAGCTCGTCAAGCCCGGGCTGTCGGAGAACGAACTTGTCCCGGCAAGCGGCGTACCGGCCATCGCGCGAGCCACCGACGACCACGGCATCCAGCGCATCGACTACGTCATCGACGGCACCGTCGTCCGGTCGACCCACCTGTCCGACACCCAGGTCCAGCTGCGCCCGCCGGCGGGCTTCAACGGCCCGCTGCCGGTGACCGTCGTCGCCTACGACTACGCCGGCAACGCCGACCCGGTCACCGTCACCGTGCAGGCCGACACCGTCGCGCCCACGATGACCCTGGTCTCCCCCACCCCGACCCAGCCCGTACACGGACCGACGGCCGACGTGACCGTCGCGATGCCGGACAACGACATCGACCACGTCTACTCGGTCTTCGAGGCGAACAACACGATCAGCTACCTGACCCGGGTCGCCGGCACGAACCTGTGGAAGGGCACGGTCCCCCTGGAGCCCCCTTCTACGCTCTACCTCTGCGCCGTCGACAAGGCGGGCAACCGGACCTACCTGAACCGTCCGCTGCTCGCCGACAACGACCCACCCGCCGGCGGGTCCGTCGGCCCGGCCGGCGGCACCAGGGTCCGGGGCACGTTCACCAGCACCCTCAGCGGCGTCACCGACGCCAGCGGCGTCACCAAGGCAGAGCTGTGGGCCGACGGCAAGTACGTGGGCGCCGACACGACCGCGCCCTACGCGCTGGCCGTCAAGACCGGCACGTACACCGGGAACGTCGCGCTGACCTGGAAGGTCACCGACCGCTGGGGCCAGTCCCGAACCCTCCCGGCGCGCGTCGTGGTCGCCGACAACAAGCCACCGGCCATCGCCGTCACCAAGGCCCCGAAGAGCGGGGCGAAGGTGAAGGGCACCGTCAAGGTCTACGTCAAGGCCGCCGACGCCGGCGGCATCGCGCGGGTCCAGCTGATCGTCAACGGCAAGGTGGTCGCCACGGACACGACCAGCGCGTACGTGCTGAGCGTCAACACCGGCAAGCAGAAGAAGACCATGAAGGTGCAGGTACGCGCGTACGACCGGCTCGGCAACATCGCGGTCACGGCCACCCGTACCTGGCACCGGTGAGGCGTCGGACGCCCGCCACCGCAAGGTGACGGGCGAACGAGCCCGCGGCCAGCGCGGCCACGCCTTTCATGCAGTCGGCGGTGGTAGGTGAACGTGGTGGAGGCCAGTCGTTCGCCCGCCCATGGCCGTCAGAATCCTCCGTTGCGGTGGCCGCCGGTATGCGGCCGGACCAGACGTGATGCCTCGACGCCGGCCGGCGTGGATGGGGATGTCGGTGCTCACCCGGGCCACCGGCTGGCCCCTGCTGTCGAGAGGAACCGAGACGGAACAGCCCACTCCCGGCAAGCGCACGATCGAGATCAGCGATGAGGCGTACGACGGACTCACCCGCACGGCCACCGGCCGAAAGGCTCACCACACCCTCGACACCTACGGACCAGTGCACTCCATCCACCAAGGACGCCCCTGCGCCCGCCGCCGCGGGCACACCCCAGGACGACCCGCAGCTGGGCACCCCGTCGACCCGAACACCTACGACTACTGGCGCGCGGCGTGGGACGAACGGTGCACTTCCCCCGCCTGCTCGACCGGTTCTTCCAGAACCTGCGTCGCACCGTCGGCTGTAACGTCCAGTACGCCGGCTGCGTCGAACCCCAACCCCGCCTCGCCCCGCACGCCCACTGCGCAGGGGCCGGGTGCACCAGAAGACCTCCCGCGGCATCGGCGGCCGCCGCTCCTCGTGTCCCGCCTCTTGCGGGCGGCCCTGGCGGACGCTGTCATCGATGAGCTGTTGGCGACCAATCCGGCCACTTCGCTGCGCATCTCGCACGGGTACCGGCCGAAGTTCACGCCAATGGATCGGTTGCGAATACGCATCCGCTGGCGGTGTCGCGTTCGGTGCGGAGCCCCTGTTAACGGGCGGCGCGTCCACCGATCTCTTTGAGCCTTGTTCGTTCGTCCGAGTGGAGAAGGTAATGCTTGAGAGCCAGATTCGCCGGCAAGGCGTTCGCTCCGAGCCAATAGGTACGGACGACCAGAAACGGCAAGCCTTCGATCCCGGCGCTCAATCGGCCCATGTGCTTACGTTCCCGTGTGCCGATCGACGGCAGGGCTTTGACGATGATCCGGGGGATATGGCCTTCCTGAGCCGCCACGTCGACGACGGCGTCCCACGGTACGAAGTGCTCAAATACCAAGGACCGGTGGTAGATGCCGGATGGCGTCAACACGACCCTGCCGGGCGCCAAACGCAGCATGGCGATGAGGAACCACGCGAGGAAGAGCGCGATCGCCGCGAGGGGGACCACCATCACCCACGCGCCGGCCGCGCCGAACTGGACCGCAAGCCCCGCGTCGACGAGGAGGACCGCTACCAACACTGACGAGAGCCAGTAATACGCCCACCGTGAGTACGGAAAAGCCAACCCTCTTTCACCCTGATCGTTGAATCCGACCGAGGGCTCATGCGTGGCTGGCGCGGCCTGGCGCATGAGGCTGACCACCAAGCCGACGAGGTGCGCAAACAACACGGTACCGACCGCGAAGGTCAACGCCTGTGCGAGGTCTCCCGTCACGACAGCCGACACCGCCACCGCCGCCGTGATCAAAGTAAGCAGGGTGAACCCCACCGCGGACAGCACCCGCGTGACGGAACGGTGGGGCTTCGGCCAGCCGGCGGGTGGATCCTGGTTCGGGAACATGTCGCGAACGCCTCCGCTGTCACTCATCAGAAGATAGAGTCCCAAACCTTCTTGGCGCCGTCGCCGATCGCCTCGCCCGCGTCAGCGATACCGTGGCCCACTGCGTCGAAGCCATCCTCGATCGCGTCCCGCGTACCCTCCGGCAAGCGGTCGTAGGCGGCATCAAGAGCGCCGCTCGTGACCAACCCGACGACGAGTCCGACCCCGGCGCCGACCGCCGTGCCCGCCACTGGAACCACTGAGCCGATCGCCGCTCCTGCCGCCGCACCTGCCAAGGCGCCACCGACACCGCTGATGACCGCCTTGCCCACCGGCTTTCCCGTGTGGATGTCGTAGCCGATGTCCGCCGCGGTCAGCGCGAGTCCGACGATGGGCAGCTTGGCCGCGACCTTGCCGCCGACCCGCGTAGCACCACGTCCCCACTTATCGGCTTCGAGATACTTCTCCCAGGACGCCGCGTTCAACGCCTTCGACTCGGCGGTGCCCCCCGGCGTCTTCAAGTATCTTTCGACGAGCGTCTTGGACTCCTCCGCGAGTGCCTCGCTCTGCTTCCTCAAGATGCTGACGTGCTTCTCGGCGAGGGCGCCGATGATGCCGTCGTTGGCGAAGCTGGCGGCGACGAGCGGTCCCTTCTGCCTCACATCGCTTACCACGTTCGACAAGGTGTCCTTGGCGAAGTCGCTGATGCCCCGAGCCCACTTCGCCTGGTTCTCCGCCTGCGCGTATGCAGTCAGCTTGGCCTGATGGGCGTTATAGGCGCTGGCCTGCGTGTTGTATTCCTGCGTCTGCTCGGCGGTCACCGGCCCCGCGGGTGCCGTCGGCGCGACGGGGCCCGCGCCCGGGTTCAGGATGGTGTCACCCTGGAGTTCGAGACCACCGGCGCGTGCGATGCCGCGGGCTCTTTCCATCCCGCCCTGCGCCGTGGTGAGATCATCGGCGTACGAGTGGAACGATTGCGCCACCCGGTCGACGTCGCCACGCAGGTCATTGACCCGGCGGCCCCCAGCATCCATCTTGCTCTGAAAGGCTGGCCCGGCGTCGCCTCGCCAGCCCGTCTCCGCCTGGTCCCGGACCGCGAACACGTCGGTAACCGACTGATCGACTGCGCCGGACAACGATTTGCCGAGCCAGTCGGCCGAGGCCCGGATGCTGGCGGGATCACCCTCGAGGCGCGTGTCTATCGACATCAGTACCCCCGCAAGGACTGCGCCGCCGACTGGTCCGTGCCGGCGTAATCCCGACGGGCCCGAGTGACTTCCTCACACGCGCCCTTCAGCCCGAGCACAAGGTTCCCCGCGCTCTCGGTGAGATGCGCGATGGCCGCGCCCATGATCCCGGAGACCTCGCCAGCGTCAGGCATGCCGGGTGACTTCCCCCCGACCGCGTCCAGGGCATCCGCTGACTGGCCCAGCTGGCGCACCATCGTGTCCATAGAGTTCAGGTCCGCGTCTGTTCCCTCGACCATCAGATCTCCCCTTCGGTACGGCGCAGCTCCTCGGGGATGTCGAGGTCGAGCAGGATAAGCTCGAATCCGGTAGCCAGGCGTGCCTGCTCCAGATCCTTGGTCAGCATGACCGTCCACGGCTGAGCGGGACCGCAGTGTGTGATCAGCCGGTCCATCGCCGAGTAGACCAGCAGTGCCAGGCGGCCGTCCCGCGTCGCTCGCAGATCGATCGTCAGCTCTTCGTCGGTCTGTGTCGGGGCGCAGGGCACATAGACGACCGGCGGGAACACGTGAGCCGGGTCCCGCCGGGCTGCCGTCGTGTCGGTGGGTGACGCCGGTGTCACTTGGAGTTCGTTCACCATCCGACCACCTCTCTTCTCGGGTCATGGATCCTGCCAGGTGTGGGCAATGCGCGCTGCCCCGTGGAGTCGGGCGCGGCCGATCTGGATCGTTCTGGACACCTCCGCGATCGTGGCGTTCCTCCGTGCCTCCATCCGCGTCGACGGTGTGCCGGTGAGGTCCACGACGAACGCGCCACGCAGCGCTGCTGGCCGGCCTGGTGGAAAGAGTCGACGCGATGCCGACACCAACAGGCCGAACCTGCTGTCGTCCGCCGGCGCCCCTTAGCCCCTGCGGCTACGGCCCGCAATGAGCCGGACTGCTTGTCCCCGCCCGCTACCCGCGGGGGCTCACGGTTGGTCAGCGGGGTGGTTAAGGCAGGTCGCCTGGTCGCCTTGGTGCGCGGCAACGACCCGCACCAGCCATAATGGCGATGCCCCTAACCTCGGCAGCGCGCTGAGGTGTAGGGCGTCAGCGTCGCCGGAATCGGAGGAGCTCCTGCACGATGAGTGTGCCGACAAGCGTGGGGACGAACGCGACGATGCCGACGGCGTAGCCGATCCACCTGAGCCAGGGCCGGTACGGCGCGTCGGCCCGGACCAGTTGCCTGCTGGTGCGGTGGTTGCCCAGATCGCCGACGCGGACCTGGCGGCCGACGTCGTCCAAGGTGAACACCGCTCCCACGGTGAGCCGTTCGACGTCGCCGCCTTCCCAACTGACCGTGACGGTACAACTGTCCCAGTACCCGAAGCCCTTATTGGTCACCGGCCCCGACCGCTCGCAGAACTTGACCGTCGCCGAGCCGAGACGGCGCGCGTCCGCGATGTCGTCGCCCGCGAGCCTGCTGAGCGTGACCGCCACCCCGAGCAGCCCGGTCGCGAGCCCCAGGACCACGATCAGGAACACCGCGAAGCGCAGCGCTCCGCCCTTACGGCGGTCCACGACGTCAGCCCCCGCGGCGGCCTTTACCGCGCGGCGCTCGGCCTCCTCCGCGTCCAGCGCCGCTTCCCGCGCCCTGATCTCGGCGAGACGCTTGGCGATCCGGTCGTCCGGCGGTTGTATAGCGTGCCTCCCGTGAGCGAGCAGGATCGTTCGGGGTCGGCGCGTGATTCTTCTAGGTGAGAGCCGTGCCCGCGGCCCCGCCGTTCTGCACGCTATGGGTCGGGCTGGCGCGGAGCACGGTCTTGATGATGACCTGGGCGACCGTGCCCTTGGCTCCCACAATGGCTCCCGGCGTCTGATCAGCCTGGGAAAGGATGACGGCACTGACCCGTGTTTCTGCTGGTCAGCGCCTTCGATTCTGCGTGCCCGAAGGAACTCAACCCCTAACCTTCTGATCCGTAGAGGTGTGCAGGGTGGCCAGCTACGCCGCTCCGGTCGCCGCAGCGCCCATGTTGACGTTCTTGGGATGGCGCGGCGTGGCGGTCCGCTGGGGTCAGGCAGGGGTCACCCCTACCCCGCCCTGTGGAGATCAAACTGCTCTCGGCTTTCGTCGGCCGCCGCGGCTGGACTCGTCTCGTCGACCCGCGTCAATCTCGGTACATGTCCCTCGGTTCGAAGCCCTCGTCTCGCAGTACTCGGACAGCGGCCACGACGTCCCTGACTGTGCGGTCCGGCGGGGCGAGTTCGGTCGGCCAGTCCTTTCCTCGGCTGACCCAAAGCGTGGCGAGCCCCGCCGCTCGGCCACCCTCGACATCAAGTACAGGGCTGTCGCCGATCGCCCACCCTCCGCTCAGCAGATCGAGGCCGCACCGACGAGTTGCCGCCTCAAAGATTTCGCGCCTCGGCTTCCGGATGCCCAGTTCACCGGACACTGCCCAGGCATCAACATGTTGGTCCAGCCCGGTACGCCTAATCTTGCCCAACTGGTTGTCGGCCTGACCGTTGGTCACGATCGCCACCTTCCAGCCGTCGTCGCGCAGCAGTGTCAGCGATGCCAGCACCTCTCTACGGCAGCTCACGAGGTCCGGCATCCGGCGTCGGTACTGCTCCCAAGTGTCATCCACCGAGGCCGCCAGTCGAAAGCGTTGCTTCACCTCGCCAAAGAACCAGTCGCGGGGAACGGAACCGTCCTGATCCGTAGCGATCAGCCAGCCCAACGCATCGTCCGGAAGTTCGTACTCGGCGCAGAACTCAACCGCCCAGCGCCCGAATGCCGCCGAACGGTCCACAAGGGTGTTGTCGAGATCGATGAGCGCCAACCGTTGCATGGTCAACTACCGTACCGGGCGGGTAAGGGGATTCGAACCCGCACTGTCAGCTTGGGAATTGCCGATGATCGTCTCGCTGGTCCACCGCTGTCCAGGTTGCGGCGGTCGTTCGTGGCCTCGGCTGTCCCTCGCGGGGTGCGCCGCATTCGGCTGCATGATCTGCGTCATTCGTGCGCGACCATGCTGTACGACCAGGGCGTGGAGATCGAACGGATTCAGGACGTGCTGGGGCACAGCTCGCCGACCGTCACCAAGGCGATCTACGTGGAGGTGACCCGGCGCGTGCAGCAGGAGGCCGTCGACCGGCTCGGCTTCCTGTTCGACGCGTAGGCGTAGGGGTCAATCGTGGGGGTCAATGCGATCAAGGGCCGGTCTTCCGTAATGGAAAACCGGCCCTTGACCTGCTGCGCGCCCGAATGGACTCGAACCCCTAACCTTCTGTTACCGTCCGTTACGGCTTCCAGCTTGTGACTAGTCGCCAAATATTGGCACTGAGCTGCCCAAACACTACGACGCGCCGATCAACGCTTATCGCCGCTAGTCAACGCTGCGCAGTGGTTTTCGGGGGGTAAGCGGGGGCACCATCCCGGCTTGCGGGGCACCGTGCCAGTCAGACGCAGAGATGTCAGCGCCGGCTGATGGTCCCTGCCGGGCACCCACAAGAACGGGCCACACTGATCATCGAAGCGACCTACCACTTCCATCCCTACAGCAGCCCTGAACGGCTACGTGGCCATGCGGCGCTTAACGATCGTGCGCCTCCACCCAACAACGGCATCAACGGCCGTACGGGCACCCTCGTCTCTGATGAGCTACCAGCCGCACCCCTACCGCACGAAGGCACCACGTTGAGCACGGGCTGCGTCGCTAGGCGGGCTCAGCAACATAACGCTGCCACCAGGACGCCTTGATCAGCTGCACGCTCATGCCGAAAGTAGTGCGTCGGTCAGGCCATGAGAGTCAATGCCGTCCTTGCCAATGCCCTGACCTGATCCCATTCCGTTCTCCTGGCCAAGGCCTCGACTTGCCACAGGCCAGCGTTGTGCTCGCCGCTCATCGAACTGAGGCGTTGGTCGATCTCGGCCAGCACCGCCAAGGCCGTGGCGTTCAACCAGCCACGCTCGATGAAGGTCGGCGCCAGCCGGAAAACCCTCGTCGAACTCCAGCGCCAGCTCGTCCACCAGCGGGAGGCCCGTCTCTCCGAGCCAAGCGATCTGCGCGTCTGCTTCCAGCGCAAGCTCGGCGACACTACGCACGAAAGCGGCGACGAACTTGGGGCCAGGCTGTTCCACGAGGTCAGCCTATTGGCTCGCCCCGAGGGCTGGCGCGGCGTCCTCATTTGGCTGATCGTGGACGTCGAGCGATGGGCTAGATCCGCTCGGTGCGCCCTCTGGCGCGTTCCGAACGTGAAGCCTCGATGGAGGCTGGTCCCGCGGCCTATCGGTTCGGTCGTCGGCGGCTGGTCATGAAGTGCGTTTCATCGGTCGTCGCGGTGAGTCTGCCGATAGTTGACCATGTTCACGGCTTGTCCAAGGCTGATTGACGAGTGCGCCGTTCGCAATGCCACGATGGCGGGGATGGTGTGTCCGCGGGCGAGGTCCTCGCCCACGATGCGCCACGTTTCGGCTGGAAGTGCTGCCCATGCTTCTTGAGCCTGGCAGGTATGGCACAGCTCAGTAAGCTGGTGTGCTTCCGCGACTCGACCACGGTTGCCGCAGCGCCGACACTCGTAATCGATCATGAGCATGGATGGTACGTCTGCCACGCCGCGGCAAGCGAGCGGATAGAGAAGTTCCGGAAAATTCGTAGCCTGAGTCTCACAGCCGCCTTTCCGGATCTGCCGCGGATGGTGCGTGCCGCTGGCAGTCTTCGTCGCGCGCCATGCACGCGGCATGTACGCGGCATCGGCCGATCCCGGCGGCCGATCCGGACCCGGCGCCGCTTCACCGAAACGCCGTATCGTCGCCTTCCACGGCCTCCCACACCGCTCGGGCTCGGGCGCGTAACCGAGCAGCGTCACCAGCACGGCCCTGGACCTCGAGCATCGCCGCCATGTACTGCATCGCGTACGGATCACCAAGGTCGATAGCTCGGCTGAAGGCGCGCAGCGCCGTTGGGCCGTCGCCATGGTCACGGAATGCGACACCCACTGCCGTGATAGGGAAGATCGCATCCTGATCCAGGACCGGGTCCAGCCAGCGAAGCGCGCCCTCGTGATCGCCGCGCTCCAACGCGAGCCGTACCAGGCCCACCATGGCGTCCGGGTCGCCGCGGTCTGCGGCCTTCTGCCACACGATCTCGGCGCGGTTTGTATCACCCTGCTCCGCGTAGAGGCTGCCCAGATTGAACCCCGCGCCTGCGTTGCCTGACCGCCACGCCTTCTCCAACCAGAGCAGCCCTTCGGCATGCTCGCCGCGTTGGTACAGACCGAGACCGAAGTTGGCCATCGACACCACATGGCCTAAGCGAGCGGCTCGCTCGATGGCTGCCCACGACCGCGCCGTCGGCCGTCCATCCGGCTCGAACTCGATGTCGGGCTCCGGCACTTCGTCGCGGCGCCGCTTGAACATGTCCGCTGTTCCCCGCTGTTCCTCGCCACAAGGAGTCATGCTCATTGACCGCAGAATTCCCACGTCCAACGACCGGTCCGTCCCGGTCCTGGCAGCCGAGCCTGCCGTAATCCGCTGGAAGTAGCCGGGCGTTCAAGGTGATTCGCAGCTTTCTGCCACGGACGCATGCTACGGGCCGGCAAGGGCCTCCGTAGCCTCCTTGTGCTGCTCCAATCGGAGGCGTACACGCACTCTCATGCCGCCGCGAACAAGGCGTTGCTACCTCTTCTGCGCTCGGTATCGGCGAAGCAACGCGGTGATCCGCGCGTAGTCGCTGGCCCCGTTCAGTTCCTCAAGCAGTTCGTCCGGGCAAAGTTCGTAGAGGTCGCCCCACCATCGGCGTGCCTTGTTGTCCCAGATGCGGTAGCCACCGGGAACACCCCGCGCCACGTACCGTCGCCTGCTCATCGCTGAGCAACGTAGCAGGATGCCCAGTCCGGTGCGCCGCAGTTGATGACCAGGTGGTCGACTCACTCTCATGCCGCTCCGGGTAGCTGGTGACCAACGGAACCGGCGCGCTGAGAGTCCCTGAGCCCCAGGGTCATTGCGTTCTCGAGTAGCTGCTGGCCATCCATGAACGGGCAGAGGCGGTCAAGCCCGGGTAGCAGGTTGACTCGTGTGCTTTTACCCATTTCTGGGTGGGTGCGAGGCGTGCAGGGGTCGGCCGCTGGTGAGTTCGCTGCAGCCCAAGGGGCCTGCATTTTCCGGATCAGCTCAGGGCGCGCATCCGGCAGTTGCGTTCGCGATCTGCCGCAGCACCCACAGGGACTCCAGGGCCGTGTGCAGATCGTGGAGATCCACCGTGGGCCACGCCGATGCCTTACGAAGCGCCTCGAACCGGTGCCGCAGCGCGGCAAGCTGTTGTTCCTCGAAGGCGGATATCGCACCGTGGTTCTCCAGGACGGCCGAGGCGAGCCGCACGACCTCCACGTCCGCTCTCGCGATCGGGTCACGCTCGCGCAGCAGAAAGCCGATCGTGCAAAGCGCCGCGCGCCGCACGTCGCCATACCACCACGCGGGCGGATTCGGATCGACCTCCGCCGCACCCGGACGGCGCCGGCCCAGCCGTTTGGCCGCCCGGCGCCGATCCGCATAGCCTCGCAGGCTCGCCTGCCACAGGTTACGACTCGTCGACAGCGCCTCCAACGCACGCAGCAACGCCGTCTCATCGTGGCGGAAGGGTCCAGCCACCTCCGCCAGGTACGCAAACGTGGCCCGGTAGCCGAGCGGCCGGTAGAGCTGGACGCAACGCGCCAGCGCCGAGATGCGCCGCCCGTACGGCAGGGCGGGGTCGCGCACCTTGCGCGCGTGGGTTCCGAAACTCACGGCGCGAGCCTAGGACGATCAGGCACGGCCCCGGCGAGCGGGGTAGGGCGGCCAGCTTGCGCCGACCGCCCTACCCCCGCGAACTCCGTGGTCGGAGCCGACCACGACCGTTGCGCGGCCCGCCCCCAATGGCTGCGGGGTTCCATCAGAGCTTGCCGAACTCCAACAGGTAGCGGAGTTGTTCCCCGGACGACTCCCAGCCGCCCAGGTACATCCCGACGTTCGGACCGTTCGCCGCGAAGGAGGCGTGCAGCCCCGACTTCGGGTCGACATAGTGAATGGCGTCCGTGTTGCGGAACGTACCCCTGATCACCTTGGTGCTCGGGTTCTTGACCAGCCGGGCGATCGCGTCGATGAACAGCTTCGCGTTGGCCTTGTTGTAGGGCCCTTCGATACCGAAGGCCACCGCGTGCCGCACCCCGTTCTTGTCCGGGCTCATGAAGTGATGCGTGATCTTATCCGCGCTCATCCACAACGAGCCGCACCCCGGGCCCGCATTGTGCACGAGCACCGGCGTGGCGCCGGCGACCACGTAGAAGGTGTGCACCTCCTCGACCGTGAGGTCGTACATGTCCCGACCCCCGGCGACCGACCGCACGGAGACGACGGTCGCCTGCCGACCGCGCGGCGCCAGCAGGGACGTGCCCGGCTCCAGGGCCGACGCCTCGGTCCACCGCCCGTGCCCACGGTCCCAGAACAGGTGGTTGTCCGTCGTGTGCAGGACCGAGGTCCGGCCCGACGCATCCAGCACGGCGACATCCGTCAACTCGGTGTCGTGGTGCCTGAAGACCTTCGTGACCCGGCGCAGGCCGGTGTGGCGGCCCAACGGGTCGGTGGCACGGACGAGCTGACCGGCCCGCACCTCGCTGATCTTCATCCACCTGCCGTGGGGAATGACGACCTGCGTGTCGGCGGAGAAGCTGTTGACCTCCAGCGACGCGCAGTCCTTCGCCACCTGCCGCAGGTTCGCGGCCTCGTCGAGGCTGGACATCGTCGCGGTGTCCACCTTCGCGGCCCGCAGTCCGGCCAGGGCTTCCTCGAGGCCGACCCCGGTACGCATGGCGATCCGCACCCCGCGGATCGATTTGGCGGCCGCACCGAGGCCACCGGGGATGACGATGGTGCCGATCGCCCAGGCACAGGCGGTCTTCCAGCCGTCCTTCTTGTGGCGGGCACAGTCGACGAAGTCGCCCACCAGCCCCATGGCCAAACTCTTGATGAGCTCGGTGGACAGCTTGAGGACGTCGACGTTGATCGTATCCGGCTTGTCCATCTTCACCGGCTGCGAACCGACGAAGTCGAGAATCTCCTTCCCGGGGCAGACGCTGCCGTCGCTGTCCGGGCAGGACACCGCATAATAGTCGATCTTTCCGGTGATGTGGACGATGACCTTCTGCGGGCAGTAACGACTTCCCGCCGGGGCGTCGCACGAGCCGACCAGCTCCACGTTCGGCTCGTTCAGGACCGGCACCGCGCGGACGTCCTCCGCGCCAGCGGGGCCGTCCGGGGACAGCGCCGCCGTGCTGGCGTTGGCGTCGGCCTGCTTCTCCGTCCGGGTGGCGGCGGCCTGCGCCTCGTCGGCGTCCTTGTCGGCGCGGGCAGCCGCGCCCTCCGCCGCGGTGGCGTCGCGGTCGGCGTCCTTCGCGGCGCCGCGGGCGGCGGACGCGTCGTGCTCGGCGTTGCTCGCGGAGGATCGGGCGCTGGCGGCGTCCTGCTCCGCGTCGGTGGCGGAGTTGCGTGCCGCCTTGGCCTCGCTCTCGGCCGAAATGGCCGCGCCCTCGGCTCGTCCGGCCTCCGTCCAGGCCTGACCCGCGTATCCGGTGGCGTTGTCGTCGGCTTTCTTGGCCGCGGCCGCGTCCGTGGCCGCGGCGTTCGCGGACGCCCGGGCGGCCTTGACCGATGCCGCGGCTGCCGCCGCGTCGGTCGCGGCGCTGGCGGCCGCCTCGGCCGCGGCCTTGGCGTCGGCCCTGGCCTTCTCGGCCGCGGTCTTGGCGTCGGCCGCCGCCTTCGCCGCCTCCGCCGCCTTGGCGTCGGCCGCCGCCATCTGCTGCTCGGCGAGGGACTTGGCGTTCTGGCCCACCAGCACGGCCAGACCCGCCGAGGCGTCGGTGGCCTGGAACGGCGTGCCGAGCGCGATCGCGTCCTTGGCGACGTCGACCGCCTGCAGCGCCGAATCACGCGCCGCGCTGGCCGCCGCGCCCGCCGCGTACGCCGCACCGGCCGTGCGGGCGCTCTCCGCGGTGGCCACCTCGGCGCTCTTGCGGGCCACCTGAGCATCGTCGCGGGCCTTGTCGGCGGCGGTGGCCGCCGTCTTGGCCTCGACCTCGGCCTGCTTCACATTGCGGGCCGCCGCCTCGGCGTACGCGATGGCGTCGGCGGCCGCCGCGTGTGCGGTCGCCGCCGCCGCCCGAGCGGTCGCCTCGTCCGCCTTGGCAGACTCGGCGGCCGCCCTGGACCGCTGCGCGGCCCCGGTCGCCCGGGTCGCCGCCGCCCGCGCCTGGACAGCCGCCGCGGTCGCCGTATCGGCGTCGGCCCGAGCCTTGCGGGCCGCGACGGATGCGGCGTCGGCCTGGGACTGCGCCTCCCGGGCCGCAGTGCGGGATGCGCCGGCGGCGTCGCCCGACTCGTCGGCGTCAGCTCGCGCCTCGGCCGCCGAGGCCCGCGCCATCAGCACGTCCCTGCGCTGCTCCGCCGCGAGTGCGTTGTCGCGGGCGTCGCGGGCCCGCCCCTCGGCCGCCTCGGCCTCCTCGCGCTTGGTGTGTGCGGTGTCGGCCGCGCTGTCGGCACCGGAGCGGGCGCTGCCGGCCTCGGACGCCTGCTGCGCGGCGCGGGTCTCGGCCGCCTCGGCCTCGGCGCGCTTGCTGTCGGCCTCCTTACGGGCGTCGGCGGCCTTGTCGCGTTCCTTCTCAGCCACCAGGCGCTTGGCGTGGGCGTCATCCAGCGCGGACTTGGCGGTCGTCTCCGCCTTCTCCGCGGTGGCCCGGTCGGACTTGGCATGCGCGGCGTAGCTGGCGGCCTCGTCTGCCAGCGTCTTCGCGGCCAGCGCGGACGCGTGCGCCTGCGCCGCGGCTTCCTGGGCGGCCGCCCGCCGGAATTCGGCCTGCAGCCCTTCGGCCTGCGTCACCGCCAGGGAGCGCAGGGCCGCGGCGTCCGCGTCGGTCGCCTTGGCCGCGTTGGCCGTGGCCTCGGTGCTCTTGTACGCCGCCTGCGCCGCCGCGGCGGACGCCTTGGCCACCTGCGCCGACTGCTGCGCGTACGCCAGACCCCGGTACAGCGGGGTGCGGTTGGTCTTGGCGATGTCCGCGGCCTGCGCGAGTGCCGCGGTCACCTTGTCGGCCTGCGACCGCGCCGAATCGGCCGCCTTCCTCGCCTCGGCCACCTGCGCGCCGGCCCGGTCACGGGCCGCCGCGAGGTCGGCCGTGGCCTTGGTGAACTCCGCCGGCTTGGGGTAGTGGATGTCCGTCTTGGGCTGCTTCAGCCAGTAGCGCTGCCAGGTGAGCATCTGCCCGGCCACCCACGCCTGACCCTGCGCCTCGATCATCGCGGCGGACGCGGCCCGCACGTCGGAGACCGCCTGGGTCTCGGCGGCGACGATGTTGTTGCGCTGGGTGGCCTGGGCCGCCAGTTCGGCGTTCCACTCCGCCTTGGCGGTCGTCACGGCGTCGTGCAGCGGTCCCGGCGGGGGGATCATCCCGGACAGGACCGGGCGCCAGGTGCCGTCCGGGTCGTCGGCCTCGCAGTTGCTCCACAGCAGCTTCGCGGCCTCGACCTCCATCCGGAACTCCGGCGAGCCGGGGACGGGCGCCACCCTGGGGTAGCCGCCGAAGCGCAGGAACCGTTCGACACGGTTGGCCGACCAGCTCTTGACCTGCCAGTCCTCGGGGCGCGGGCCGTTCTCCGGCACCTCGGTCCAGCCGTTCCAGGGGTCCATCTTGGCAGCGATCGCCAGTGCCTGGTCCAGGGCCGCCTGGTTCGGCTTCGGCGGCGGCGGGTTGCGGAAGTATTCCTTGAACGCGTCATCGTTGCGCTCCATCAGGAAGCGGTGCACGTCGTCGCCGTACGGCGGGACGGTCCAGAAGGTCTTGAACGCGTCGCCCCACACGGTGTAGGGCTTGACCACGGCACCCCACGCGTCGTACCGCTGCTGCTGGGCACGCAGCGCGGTCAGGTACCGGTCGCTGTCGCGGAACCGCGCGGACTCCAGCGCGTTGGTGGTGAACGTGGAGGCGGCCAACGAGTCACGCCGGTCGGAACTGCTGCCGGCCAGCGCCTGCGCGGCGACGGCCTTGACCTCGGGGCCACCGACATGCAGCCAGTGGCCGACCGCGCACCGGTCCGCGCGCGCGGTGGGCGCCGCGATCGTCACCTCGTCGGCATCGGCGTCCGACAGCGCGCCGCGCCAGACCTGGATCTCGTCGAGGTTACCGGCGAGGTAGTCGCCCTTCTCCCCCGCGTACAGTCCGCGACCGGCCTGCACGCCACCGCGGGCGACCCAGCTCGCGGTGCGCTTGACCGTGGCGGCCCGCACCCCGTTGACGTACAGCCGCACCTCACCGAGGCCCGCGTCGAACACACCGACGAGGTGGGTCCACACCCCGGCCTTCGCGACCGGGCCCTCGGCACTGTCCCACCCGGCCGACTCGGAGTCCGACCGCGGCATCCCGAAGACCCACTTGCCGTTCGTGTTGGCCTTCAGGTAGAACCCCGACACCCGGCTGCCGTCCTGCGACAGCACCACGTTGTGTTTGTCGGTCCGGCTCAGCTTGACCCAGGACGCCACGGAGAACGACTGGTCCGTCGCCACCACCAGCGGCGTGCTGACGTGGGCGTCGACCCCGTCCAGTTTGAGTGACCGGTCGACGTTGGTGCCCAGCCAGGTGACCGTGTCGTCGACCAGCGAGCCGCCCCCGTGGAGAGTCCCGTCGGGACCGTCCGCGACCCAGTTCGCCACCCGGCCGTCGTGGTCCGTCTGGTCGTCGATGCGGAAGCGCGCCAGCTGCGCCACCGCGGTCTCCTGACCCGGCGGCGCGGACGGTGTGTCCGGTGCCGCCTGCGCCGCCTGCGCGGTGCCCGCGAGGAGCGCCGCCGTCAGGCTCAGCGCCGCGGTGACGCCCCTACCTCCTCGGCCGAAGAACCGGCTCAGTCCGCCACCCTTTCGGGTGCCCGGTGTGCGTTTCACTACCCCTGCCCATCCGTTCCGCGCCCGGCGTGGCCGCGAGCCAATGTGTACGCAGCGGGGGAACCGGAGTGCCGGGTCGACACACAACAACGCGGCCGACGGACAAGTCGGCCGCGACAACTCCCGAACTCCAAGACATCGAGGGACGCCACGACGCGTCCCGATCCTTCCCCCGTGCGCCTCCCTCACCAGGAGGCATGATCATCCAAACGATCGCGGCCGACATCGTCAAGAAACGATTCCGCATCATGACCCATCGTCGCCCACCGATCATGTACGGCCGGCCGGCGCGACCAACATCGACGGCCTTGCGCCACCGGGCGTTTTCGGTTGCCGCCGGCCGTATGTGTTATGCGGAGTGCCCCTTGCCCGCCCTCGCCGTCGTGGATCTGCACCTGGTGGTGTGCCGTGCCCCGTGCGCCGTCACCTGTGCGGTGTGCTGGGCATGCGATGTGTCCGGGGAGTCGAACCCCAGCGCCTGCCCTCGGCGCGCCAGAAGGGAGCCGGGTTGCCCGCCGGCTCGCGGGTTCGTACACGCCTCCACGTCGGCTACCTGCTCCACACCTCGATCCTCAGTCCAGCAGATCCACCTCCCAGTTGGTGCGCTGGATGAGGGTGTCGACCTCGCGCAGCTGCCGAGCCAGGTCATCAGCCTGGGCACGCAGCTCGGCCACCGGCAACGCGGGAATCATCTTCAGCTCCGAGCGCAGCTGCCGGTACCCGCGCTGCCCGTCACCGGCCGCCGCGTCGGCGGCAGAGGAGACGGTGGCGTGCCGCAGCCGCAGCACATCGCGGCGGGCCAGCGCATCGGTCAGCGTGCCGCCGCCTGTCCCCAGCGGCGTGCCGGCGTTGGTGCGGTTGATCCGCCGGATCAACGACTCCAGTTCACCGAGGACCTCGGCGGCCTCGGTCAGTAGGACGGCCGCGTCCTCAGCGGGTGCCTCGCCCTCCTGGTAACGGGCGCTGGCGGCGACGCGGGCGCGTAGTTGTTCGGCGCGGCGCGCCGCATCCGCGCGCAGCGCAAGTGCCTCAGCAAGCTTCATGCCCACCAGTATGGGCAGTGAAGATCAGCCGGTGCCGCTGATTATCCAACTCGGGACGCGTCAACGAGTAGGACACTCGTCGCTCCGCCCGCTGGCCCATCGCTGTTCCATGGGCCGCCAACCACGGCAACATCGGTCACCACGGACAACCGGCGGCGGCACCGCCCCAACCGCGCTCAATGTGGTAGATCAACGTCTCGACTGCGGAATGCCTCCCTCGTGAAATCATGCGTGCATGCCAAGATCACGGCACGCCGCCACGCTTCTCGCCGTACTGGCGACCACCGCCCTCACAGGATGTACGAACGACCCGGCACCTGAACCGAGGCCGGCCGCGTCGCCCAAGGGTGAGAACAGCCCATCCCAGGTTTCCTCGACGGCCACGGCCACGGCCCCTGGCACGCTACCGGGACCACTGACGCCGCCCCCCGCCGTCGCTGGTGAACTGTCCCGGACAGTGCTCACCGACAAGGACGGCCACCCTGACAGCGTGACCACCGTGCGCCGCAACGCCCGTGCCGGACAGGAGTATTGGGTCCAAGCTGCCTGCACGTCGGCGACACCTGGCAAGTCGCTGTCACTGGAGGTGCGTAGCGCCAAGCCCGGCGCGTCCGATGACGCGCTGGCCACCGCCGAGATTCGCTGCGACAGCACGCCGACCGTCAACGGCATTGGCGACCTGCCCGCGGAGCCGATCGTCCTCGACCTACGAGGCGACCAGTCCGACGTACCCTCTGCGTACGCCGTCATCGAACCGACACCGTCGCCCCCGGAGGCGAAATAGCCCTCAGCGAGGCTGCGGGATACCAGCAGCCCGTGCACCCTGATCGGCTACTTGTCTACTGGTGGCACGACCGCTGCTAGGTGTGCTGTCCAGGGAGGTTGGTCAACCTGGTGATGGGTGGTAGGCCGCCGGTTGCGGTGTGGGGCCGGTGGTGATTGTAGTGATGCAGGAAGGCCGGTAAGGCCTTCCTGCGGGCGTGCTCGGAGTTGTAGTGGCGGGCGATGGCCCAGCCCTCGGTCAGGGTGCGGTGGAAGCGTTCCACTTTCCCGTTGGTTTGGGGCCGGTAAGGGCGGGTCTTCTTCACGGTGATGCCGAGCTCGGTGCAGGCGTCACGCCAGGCGAAGGACTTGTAGGCCGAGCCGTTGTCAGAAAGCACCCGTTCCACGGTGACGCCGCGCTGGGCGAACCAGGCAACAGCGTTGCGGAGCACGTCGATGGCGGTGATGGCCTTCTCATTGTCGCGGATCTCGGCATAGGCGACCCGGGAGTGATCATCGACAACGGTGTGCACGAACGCGGTGCCCATCTGAGGTTCGTAGACGCTGTTGCGGGCGCCGGTGCGCCGGGCCGTCGTCTGCCGGTTGCGCTCGCCTTGCTGCCGGCCCACGAAGCGCCAGCCGCCGCCATCAGGGATATTGCCGTACTTGGTGACGTCGACGTGCAGCATTGCCCCGGGGTGCGGGTGTTCATAGCGGCGGACCGGCTCACCGGTGATCCGGTCGATGTGTGACAGGCGGTTGAGCCGGCAGCGGACCAGGACGGCGTGTACGGTCGAGGCCGGCAGGCCGAGGCGTCCGCCGATCTGCACCGGGCCGAGGCGTTGCTTCCACCGTAGGTGCACGATCTTGCGGACCGTGGGTTGCGGCGTGCGGGCCGGGCTGTGGTGCGGGCGGGACGAGCGGTCCTGCATAGCCCCGGCGCCGGCTTGAACGTAACGATCGGCCCAGCGCTTCGCGGTGCGCCAGGACACCTCGAACCGCCGTGCTGCCGCAGCGACCGGCCAATGCTCGTCCACGATCAAACGGGCCAGGCGCAGACGTGCGCGTGGGGTCAAAGCAGCATTACGGTGGAGCACGAAGGCCTCCTGGTTGCCGGAGCGGTTCCTAGACAGCTCCACTCCACAACCGGAGGCCTTCACCTGTCCACAAGATCAGACCGAGTCATCACACAACCTCGACCAACCTGGCTGGACAGCACACCTAAGCCGTGCAACCTTCGGGTCAGGCCTGGCGGGGTGCGGCGCACGTTGCCTGGCCGGAGGGCCGCCCGTGGCAGCCCGGAAGGCACCGAAGCTTCTGACGCGCCGCCGTCCTAGGCGGAAGGCTTCGTGAGCAATCCGTGAGCAACGGCCGGTCAGATGATCGGTCCGCCGGATGAGGAATGGCCTCCCACCGCTGGTGGGAGGCCATTCCTGATTGCGCGCCCGAAGGGACTCGAACCCCTAACCTTCTGATCCGTAGTCAGATGCTCTATCCATTGAGCTACGGGCGCCCATACAACTACTCCCCGTGATCGCGCGTGCTGATGCGTCCAGTGGGTTGCGGTCGCGTATCCGCTGGTCCGGGCGTTTCGTTACTCCCGGACCTGCGGGTAACGACTCTAGCATGTCGCCGAGTGGGGCCTGCGTGCCGGTGCGTGTCGCACAATGCTGCACCGTGCTCCGACGTCCGATCACCATCGGAGCACCACGGGCCGGCGGCGACACGAGATCGGCCTGGGCTCATCGTCGCCGCGGGCGCCTCGCATCCCAGCTCTGCCGCGCGCTGAGCATCTCACCCAGGGCCTCGTGCAGCTCGCGCAACGCGGCGATGTCACCCCGGTCCCAGTCCCGCACTGCACCGGGCGGCCCGGGATCGATCGGCACGCCGACCGCCTGCACTGACGAGACGGCACTGAGGTACCGACGGGCAGCGGCAACATATCGTGTGCGGGCAAGCGGCTCTTCCCGCTCCGGGCTCACGCTCCCCACTCGGTCATCGTACAGGCGTTCTAAGACTGCCTGCCATGCACTCTCGCCTCCTTTGCCGCTCCGGAGACGGCGCCATGTGCCCCGCGATCGTCGCGTCCGCTTCCACGTCCAGCACCATGGCTTCGCGCAGCGCTGCGGCGCCCGCTCATGCGATCGGCATCTGGGTTTGTTCGCGAGTCCCGGCGCCAGATGTCGCTGAGTTCGGACGCCAGCGAGATCTCATTGCTGTCGATGTTGGTGAGTTTCGGCGCCACGGGTCCGGCTCCGCCTGCCGCCTACCGCCGAAGAGAGATCCGCTTACGCATGGTGACGAGCCGTGGGAAGTGCGGCGGCCGCTCGGCCTCAGCCGCGAGCCGCGGCGGGCGTCGTGTCGACGGCCCGGGCAACCACGATTTCGTCGTCCTCGGTGTCACCCGTGGGGCTGAATCCGGCCTCGGTGTACAGGCGGGCGGCCGCGGCGTTGTCCGGGTGGTAAGAGAGCCGGATCTCTCGGGCGCCGGGCAGGCCGCTCAGCAGCCGGATTGTCGCCTGCAGGGCTGCACGACCCACGCCTTTACCTTGCTCGACCGCGTCGATCAGCATGCCGCCGATCCAGTGCGTTCCGTCGTCACTGTCGTGCGCCCACATCACGTGACCGACGACGGCACCGTCGGCTTGGATGGCGAGCGAGTGCCACAGGCCGCCGCGCATGGAGAGCAGGAGGTACCGGGCGCCGAGCGCGGCGACGAATCGGCGTTGCTCGTCGTGGGGTGCCACGTCTGCGACTGCGCGCCAGTTGTCGTCTGTGACCTCAGACAGGGAGATGGTGCGGCCGGTCCGGTCCTGCAGCAGGTTGGTCAAGGTCTCGTCCCTCGGTAGGTGCCGATCAGGTCCATGGGTCAATCTACGGACAGTGACTCAGCGGCCCTGTGCTGACTTCGCCGCCTCCTCGACCGTGGTCAACAAGTGGCGCTCGTTCTCGCGAACATTCGCGCTGGACCGGCCAGCGAGGTGGCGCCGGAAGTGACGGACATCTGGCTCCCGTTCTCACGAACGAAATCAGGCATCCGAACGCCTGTCCGACAATGGTGGCAGTAGCCAGCCCGGCTATCAACGGTCGGTGACCCACCGTGAGACGTGTACCAACGGGGTGCTTCGCACCACCGGCCAGGCCCATTTGTTCTACTCCGCGGTTTGATGTCCTGCTTCGAGCAGACCCGCCATCACGTTCTGTGATTCTCGTGGGAGACGGCACACCTACGGTCTGCCTAGAGTGTGGCGACGATCAGGCGGGGGGCGCGATGTGGCCAGGTAGGAGGCAGGACCGGCTGCCACGTGAGGGACACCAACAGGTCAACTCGTGTGCGCGACGGTCCACCCATCCGGTCACTATCAGCGATGACTGCCTGGGCGCAGGTGAAGCGGGCCGAGCTCTGCCCGCCACGCAGGGTTCGTGACCGTGAGGGTTTTCGCACCGATGGCTGTGTTCTTCCTGGCGGGCACGGCTGTGGCCACGTGGCTCGGCGTGCCCTCGGCAGCCGAGCATGCCGCGTTCGGTCGAGTCCCGTCGGCCCTGGTGCTGATCGCGGCGATCGTGGCGTCCGTCGTGGGCGCCGTCTTGACCAAACCGAGCATCGATGCGACCACCCGGCGACGCACCGCCGGGGCACTGACCGCTTTGGCGCTCGCCACAACGATCCTCGGCTTCAACCACCTCGCCAATTCAGCCCACCTGCCGGAGACCGTCCTCGGCATCTACCTGTGGCTGGTGACCTTCGCGCTCGCTAGCAGCGCGATGAAGCTCGTACGGATCTCGTAGACGACCGGGCATTTGGGGCAACAGGAAATAGCGCAATTCCCGGGGCACGGCGCCGAGCAGTGCGGCACCGGCCAGCCCGGCCTTCGTGCTCGCTCATCTGGAGAGCCCGCGTATCCCATCGCAACGCGATGCGCCACGCTTCGCAGCGAACTGATCGCGGCATAGAGTGCAATCGGAACACGGCGTAGCAAATTGCATTGCCAGAATGCCTGACTGATTCCGCACCTCGGCCGGATCAGGCTCAGCGACCTGGGGTGGTCGGCCGGCGGGTACGCCGCCGCCAGGGTCGCCAACTCGTCTGGTGTTCCAGGGTGACGGCGCCGTTGTACTGCTGATCGCTGTCGACAGTGATGCCGAGGGCGTGGAGGTACTCGACGAGCACGGGTGAACGGGTCGGCGATCTTCTTGGCCTGGTATGCCTCCGGTCGCTCGAAGCTCTGCGTCCTGCCTGAGGTTTCCCATGACCAGCGGCGGTCTTGGGCATGCGCCGCGATGGTGCGGATGTAGTTCACAGGTGGTTCGCCGTGCGGCCCGCCGAGCCAGAGTTGAGTCGAGGCGTGCCGGGCGGAGGTCATCGGTCGGCAGACCACTGACGCTGCGCGACTTCCGCCCCCGGAACACCGCCCGCTCGTCCTAGCGTGGAGGGAACCTTCGCCCAGCCATGTGGCGGCAGCGTTCGGCGGCGGGCGCGGATGGTCAGGTTCCGTTCGGGGTGCTGGTGGGGGCGAGAGCGTAGTGCCGTTCCGCTCTGATCGTTGCCCTGGAGGATCACGACGGGACCGGCGGGCGTTCCGGTGTGGATAAGCAGCGGATACACGTCGGTGTGGGCGCCGGAGACCGCGGGCTTCCCCCCGGTGTCCCAGGCATGGATGGCGCGTTGCACTAGGCCGCGGTCCGCGGTGGCGTTGCCGGTGGCGGGCCAGGGCAGGAACGGGCCGCCGGCCGGGGCAGTCGGCCACGCAGGACCGCCAACCGACGCGGGCCGGGTGAACAACCACGCGGCGACCAGCGCCGCGACGACCGCGGCACCGATCGGCAGTGCCACGCGCACCCGTCTGTTCCGGGCGGCTGCGCCCCCGCGCACCGCCGGTAGTGGTAGTGGTGTCTCGCTCATTGCGGCCTGCCTCGGAAGTCAGAGGGGGTCGTGGTCCGCATCGTCCTCATCGTCCTCCGGTAGCGGTGCCTGTCACCACACCCGGAACAGGTACCGCTCACGGCCTTCCAGGTTGGGCCGCATGTCGTCGAGGCGTTGCCCGCCGTCCGGCGCCGCGAGCACGCTGGTGAGTTGCTGCTCCAGTTGGAGCGCCTCGTCCCGGCCGTGGTGGTAGAACGCGACGTGGTAGCGGCCGGGGCCCTGCGGTGGGAGGATCTCGGATATGGCGTGGCCCATGTCGTCGCCCACTTGGAGGTGGCCGGTCGGGCAGTCTAGGTCGACCAGGGTCGGGCCGGTCCAGTCCACGGTGGTGGGCCTGCTGTCGGGTTCGCTGTCCCACACCTCGACGTCGACCCGCACGGCGATGAGGTTCTGCACCGCCTCGACGTACACCGTGTAACCGGAACTCGCGACGATACTGGTGTGGGTTTGGTTGATGGCCTGCTCAGCGCCGATGCCGGCGTCGCAGTCGACGTCACGTAGTTGCAGGATCAGATGGTCCGGGCGCAGGACCAGATCATGGCTGCTGAGCAGGGTTGCCACAGTTAACCTCCACAGAGGACGGTCCGCCGCGCGGCCGGTCACCGAGCGATGGCCGGCCGCGGCCGAGAGTGTACGAGCCTGACCCGGCCATCCGGCAAGACCTGCGACGAATGCCCGCTCGCGAGCTCCTACCAGGGCGGTTCAACGGGAGCAGGATCAGCCAGGACGTTCTCCTGGTGCGCGATCTCCGGGCACCCCCACAACGTGACAGGCTCCAGAGCAAGCACGCCGAGATCAGTGTCTCCGCGATCGCCCGCGCGGCGGGCGTGGACCGCAGCTTCCTCTACCGGCACCGGGACCTCCTGGATCGCCTCCAGCAAGCCCAGGCCGACCGGACCGCAGAGCCTGGATCTGCGACGGTGGGCCGGGCTTCGCTGCAGGCCGACCTGGCCAACGCGCACGGGCAGATCAGACGCCAGGCCACGCACATCCGGCACCTGGAACACCGGCTCTCGCAGCTGCTCGGCGAACAAGCCTGGCACGAGGCCGGCGTGGGCGCACCCGCCGACGTCGACCACCTGCAGCGACGCATCTCCCTGCTGGAACAGCAGGTCATCGACCTGCAGCACGCCCTCGATAGACGCGGCGAGGAATTGGACGCCGCGCGCGCCGCCAACGCGAGTTGATCGCGAACCTGAACAGGCGCCACGGCTAAGGCACCGGGTCCGCCATTGTGACCGACGTCGCGGACGGCTACGCCACGGAGGTCAAGTGACGATGCTGCGGGGGTAGGGCCGCGCGACGGTGGGCGATGAGCGCTCGCGGGGCGGCCCGCCGAGGGATGATTTCATGCGCGTACACGTGTTGGCGGCCTCCGTGCTGGTCACGGTTGCCGGGGCGACGGTCGGGCTCGCCGGACCCGCATCCGCGGGCGCCAAGGACGACGGCCTGACGCTGCTGGTGCCCACCCTCGCGTCGATGCTGCCCGGCCAGCAGGGCTGGATCAGCACGATCTGGCAGGCCAGCCAGGATGTCTGCGACATGCAGGTGACCCTGACCGGGCCCGGCGCGAAGGTCACCTATCCGGAGAGCACCGCCGACTTCTCCTCGTTCTACACCGCCTCCGCGCTGGCGGCCGGGAACACCGACTACACGGCGTTCCGCGTCACCGCGCCGGCCACGGCGACCGGGCCGGTCACGATGACACTGAACGTGGACTACCGGCTGCTGCCCCCGGGGCAGATCAAGAAGGACGACGACCTGAAGACCAAGAAGGTCAACTGTTCCGGGCCCAAGGCCAGCCAGACGGTGAATGTGACCCTGCCGGTGACGCCGAGCACCGGCGCGGCGATCACGGTGAAAACCCCGCCGGTGCTGGTCAAGAAGGGCACCCCGACCTGGACGAAGATCGTGCTGCGGGGCAACAAACCCGGCCTGGACAACCTCAAGGTCACCCTCACCCCGCCACCCGGACTCGAGGTCGTATACCCGGGTGACGCCTCCGCTGCGGGCCTCAACAACGGCCCGACGCTGGCGGTCGCCGAGGACGACTTCTTCTCGGTCCGGCTGACCGCGACCGGCCTGGACCCGGAGCAGACCTACCGGGTTCCGCTGACGGCGACCTACACCGGTGGCAGCTTCACCGGCTCGGTGCTCATCGGCGCTGCCTGAACCCGCCCGCGATCCGCGATCTGAAGGAGACTTTCATGCGAGCCCACACCACCCGTGTTCTGTCTCTCGCCGCGGCCGGCGCCGCTGCGGCGGTGGCCCTGCTGGGGCTGTCCGGCTGCGGCGCCGAACACGAGGCGACCGCGGCGGCGCAGCCTGCTGCGGTGCAGGCCGCCGGGGCTCAGCAGACCGCAGGCGCTGCCCAGGCCGCCCCGGCCGGTGCTGCGCAGACGCCGGAGGGCACGTTCATCGCGGTGACCGCGGCGCACCTGTGCAAGGTGCAGTCGACCGTGTACGACAACCCGAAGGCGATGGCGGAGGCCTACCAGGCCACTCCCGCCTACCCCGGGTTGACCAAGGCCCAGGTCACCGCGTTCCAGAAGAAGCTGACCGCCGACACCGCGTTCGCGAAGCAGCTGAGCACCAACCTGCAGCAGACCTGCAAGCCCGGCAGCTGACAGCACAGTCCCACCCCGATCGGCCGGGCGGCGATGAGCCGCCCGGCCGATCACCTTTTCGTCCGACCGGCGCAGCCCTCCGGTGACGTCGCCCGGCTGAAGGTACGAGCCGCACCCTGCCGGCAACCGTGCCGCACCGGGCCGGCACCCATGATCTCCCAACCTTGTCTTGTTGGGCCCGACTGCGGACCAGCGAAACGGGGGATCACGTGGAGCGCACCGGCGTACGCGGCACGGGCACCACAGCAGCACCGGCAGACACGCCGGAAACGGCGTCGAACCGTACTAGGCGCGGCCTGCCATCCAGTCGGGTGTCGCTGGCGCGCACCGTGGGGTTCGCGCTCGTGTATGCGCTGGCGCTGCTGGTCGGACGGCTGACCGTCATTGACGGCAGCAGCCTGGCGCTGCTGTGGCCCGCCGCAGGTGTCGCGGTGGTGTGGTTCTGCGTCCAACGGCACGCCCGGACCCGGTGGGTGGACGCCGGTGCCCTGTTCCTGATCGCGCTGGTGGGCAACGTGGCCACGGGTGTCGCGCTCCCGGCCGGTGTGGTGCTGGCGTTGGCCAACCTGGTGCAGGCCGTGGTGTTCGTGTGGCTGCTGGGACGCTGGCGGCCCACCCTGTGGGGCGCCGATGGCGGCGCCCGGCTGTCCGCGCCGCGGGACCTGGCCTACCTGCTCGCTGTCACGGTCGTCGCCGCGACCGTGAGCGCGGTGTTCGGCCTGACTGGTCTGTGGCTGGCCGGCGCGCCGATGTCGTGGCTGGTGGTGGTGGAGTGGATGGCCCGGCAGGTCGCCAGCGTGTTCGTGCTGGGCACCACCGGGCTGTGGTTCGGGCCCGCCGTCAGCGGATTCCGGGCCCGGTACGGGTCGGTGGCCGGCTGGTGGCAGGCCACGGACAAGGCGTTGCGGGCGATGCCGGCATGGCGGGTCGCCGAGTACCTGGCCGTGGCGCTGTGCTCCACCGTCGCGTATCTGTTCGGGTTCGTTTTCGACCATGGTCTGCCGCTGGCGTTCCCGCTGATCGCGCTGACCGTGTGGGCCGCTGTCCGGCTGTCCACCAGCTTCCTGGTCCTGCACCACCTGATCTTCGGCGCGGCGGCGATGCTGTTCACCCTGTATGGCGAGGGACCGATGGCGGCCCTCGCGGACCCGCACGCCCGGGCCATGACCGCGCAGGTGTACGTGGTGCTGATCGCCGCCATCGGGCTCGCCCTCGCGCTCGGCCGCGACGAACGCACCACGCTGACGGCCGAACTGACTCGGCACGCCGCGCTGATGAGCGCGGTCATCGACTCGATGGCCGACGGCCTGTCCCTGGTCGACGCGGACGGCCAGGTCGTGCTGCGCAACCCCGCCGGGGTGCGCCTGCTCGGGCCCGCCGGGGCCACGAGCGACGTGCAGCCCCGGGCACATCACCTCGACGGCAGCCCGGTCACCGCGCAGGCGCTGCCGCCGGCGCGGGCCCTGGCCGGTGAGCAGGTCGACCCGGTCGACCTGCTGTTCACCGACCCGGACGGCCGCGACGGGCGGATCGTGCAGGTCTCCGCGACCCCCCTGCCCGGCTGCGACGGCACCCGCAACGCGGTCGTGCTCTACCACGACGTCACCGCCGAACGCCGCCACCGCGACCAGCTCGCCACCTTCGCCGGCGCCGTCGCGCACGACCTGCAGAGCCCGCTGGCTACCGTGGAAGGCTGGTCCGAAGCCGCCACCGACGCCCTGGACGCCGAGCAACCGGCCATCGGCATGGCCCGCGACGGCATGACCCGTGTGTCCCGCGCCGCCGCGCGGATGCGGGGGCTGATCAACGACCTGCTCGCCTACACCTCCGCCCGCGACGCCGACCTCACCCTCACCCAGGTCGACCTGACCAGCATGGTCGGCGACATCGCCGCCGGCCGGGCCGACACCGCAGCCGCCACCGGCCTCCCCGTGCCGCAGGTCGCCCTCGGCAGGCTCCACCCCGTGCACGCCGACGCGGGCGCGGTGCGGCAGCTCCTCGAGAACCTGATCGGCAACGCCATCAAATACACCGTCCCCGGTGTCGCTCCACATGTGCGGGTCACCAGCACCCAGTCGGGCGGCCTCGTGCAGGTCACCGTCGCGGACAACGGCATCGGCATCCCCGCCGGGCAACACGAAGCCATCTTCGGCAACTTCGACCGCGCCCACCCCGGCGCCGGCTACGCGGGAACCGGACTCGGCCTGGCCATCTGCCAGGGCATCGTCGCCCGCCACGGCGGCACCATCCACGCCGACGACAACCCCGGCGGCGGTTCCCGCTTCATCTTCACCCTGCCCGCGGCCGATCCGATCAGCGCCCCAGCGGACGCAGACGCACGGCTGCACGCCGTGCCCTCCACGCCCGCACCAGCAACCATCCGCCAGCTCACACCCCAAGCTCCCACCGCGGCGGCACCAGTCCGATCCGCCGCCTGAGCAGCCCCCACCCTGCCCCGGCAGTGACCAGCCGGTAGCAGGGCGGCCCCACAGGTGATGGCGCCCGCGCACCCGCAGACCCCACCACTGGATCGCCAGGCCGGACCGGGGCCCCAGAGCACGCGGCACACCCCTTTGCCGTGTGCAGGATGCCTATCCTCGCCACCCCAGCAGAAGAGGCAGCCCTCCGAACAGGACCCCGGTCCGAACACGCCAGGGTCGGGGTGAGGAGCCGGCCCGGCGTGCTGCGCTCGTTCAACGAGATCGCCCGTAGTCCGACACGCCCCATCGCGACCGGACACCGCCACCGGACGCATCCTGCATCCAGGGAGGACAACGGTCCTCAACCCGCGTGAAGTAGCTGACCAACTTCGACTTCGACGCCAGCCCCAACATCAGTTCAGCGATGGCCACCACGTTGGCCACCTGCGGTTGATCAACGCGTGCATCGGGCCGCATCGCTTGTCGCGTACGTCGCCGACGTCGTTCCCAGGGTGCGCAGAAGGTTCCCGCACTCGGCTGATCGGCTACGCAGCGGCTCGCCGCGGCTTCGGGTGTTTAGATCCTTCTGCACGAATTGTCGTGGATGATGGGTGTGAAGCAGCTTTGATCTTGCAGGTGGGGAGGCCACCGGTCTCGCCCGGCTGAAGCGATGCCGGTACGTGGTCGAGCTGGTGATCGGGAGAGCCCGTGGCGAACCGGGTGAACGCGCACACCGCGCCGGGCCGGGCGCTGGCCGGGGTGTGCGTCGCGCTGCTGGCGCTCGTCACCGCGGGGGCTTCCTGCCGCCGGTCTGAGCCGGCCGCCGAGCCGGTCCGGATCGTCGGGCTGAGCGCGCTCGCGGCGCCGCCGGCGGGCAGTTCGTGGGCGCCGAAGCCGGTGACGGTCGGTGGGCTGGCCGCGCTCGCGCAAGCCGGTGCCCGCGGGTACGCGGTACACACGACCGGCGGTGACCGCACGTTCCTGCCCGGGGTGAACCTGGGCAGTACCACCCCCGGCTTTCAGCCGGGAGAACTGGCCATCACCGCTGCGGACTACCGGGCCTGGTTCGCCGCAATGGGGCAGCTGGGAGTCCGGGTGGTGCGCAACTACACCATCCACCCGCCTGCCTTCTACACCGAACTCGCCGCGTACAACACCAGCCACCCCGACCGGCCCCTCTATCTCATCCACGGTGTGTACCTGCCGGACGAGTCGTACATCGAGAAGGAGAACCTCTACGACCCGGCCGTCACCCAGGCGTTCACGGCTGAACTGCGCGCCGCCTCGGCCGCCGTCTCCGGCAACCTCACCCGCCCGGCGACACCCGGCCATGCCAGCGGCGCCTGGACCACCGACGTCAGCCGATGGCTCGCCGGGTGGATCATCGGCGTCGAATGGGATCCCACCGCGACCTCGGCCAGCGACCGCAAGAACCGCGCGGCCCCCGCCCACCACGGCCGCTACTTCACGAACACGGGCCAGGCCAGCCCGACGGAACGGTGGCTGGCGGCCCGGATGGACGAACTGGCCACCGCCGAGGCAAGCCGGGGGCGCACGGAGCCGATCGCGTTCGCGAACTGGCCCACCGCGGATCCGCTGCATCACCCGGCGGAGCCGCTGGAGCAGGAAGACCTCGTCGGGGTGGACGCCAACCACGTCCGGCCGACCCCGGCATGGCCCGGCGGCACATTCGCCAGCTACCACGCCTACCCGTACTACCCGGACTTCCAACGCTACGAGTTCCCCGGCCGCCCGGACCCGTACGCCGAATACCTGACCGCCCTGCGCAAACATCACACCGGGATGCCGGTGGTGATCAGCGAGTTCGGGGTGCCCTCCTCGATCGGCAGCGCACACGCCGGCCCGCTGGGCCGCGACCAAGGCGATCACAGCGAGTCCGAGGCGATGCGGATCGACGCGGACGTGCTACGAGTGATCCGCCGACAAGGCATGGGCGGCGGATTCGTGTTCGCCTGGGCCGACGAATGGTTCAAGAAGACCTGGAACACAGTGGACCACCAAATTCCCGCGGACCGGCGTCAACTCTGGCACGACCCGATGACCAACGAGCAGTACTTCGGCATCCTGGCCACCGACCCCAACGGCCCACCGGACCAGCCGGTCCAAACCCTGCTGAACGACCCGAACGGGGTACCCGCGCGGAAGGTCACCGCCCGCCGCGACGAGAGCTACCTCTGGCTCACGATCACCCTCGCCGACCCCGCCCCAGCCAAGCTCACCATCGGCCTGGACGTCCTGCCCCAGCTCACCGGCAGCCCACCCCCAGGTGGCCTGGACCGGCGCCCAGACACAGCGCTGAGCCTGGACCTGGCCGCCCAGACCGGGCAGGCGTGGATCCGCGCCGAACTCGACCCCCTACAGACAGACTGGCCGGTGCCCGACAGCGCGCGCCCCAAGACGGTGCCCGGCTGGCACGCCTACCAGCTGATCACCAACCGGCCGTTGTACGTCCCCACCCTGGACCGGGTCCTTCCGGTCGAGCTGTTCGACGCCGGCAAACTCCGCTACGGCACCCTCAACCCCACCGAACCCGGCGCAGACAACCGCTCCCTGTGGGTCCGCGACGGCGCCACCGTGACCGTGCGGGTGCCCTGGGCGCTGGCCGGCTTCTCAGACCCGTCATCGCTGCAGGTCCTCACCCCACACGGACGGGAACCAGCCACCGCCACCAGCCCCGGCGTGACCGCCATCCTCTCCATCGACCACATCGACCAGAGCACTCAGCCGTTCACGTGGCAACCATGGCAACGCGTGTACCACACCGAACGCCTCAAACCCGGCGCCGACGACCTCCAACGCGCCTTCATCGCGACCGGCGAGTAGGCCCACAGTGTGCAGCCGTCCCGATCCTGACAGCCGAGTCTGATGGTCCATGAAAGCGGGATGACTCAGACGTGGTTCCACGGTCGTCAGTGGCCCCACTCGGACGGCCGAGTGGGGGCCAGCGCAAGCCGTCGGAATCACCCTTGCGCCACAGATGTGGCAATCAATAGGTATATTTGCGTAGCGCCTGAACTGGGAGAACGCGCCAGCAGAGCCGTCGACCCCCAGAGAAACATGTGGATGTAGGAATGCACTGTCCACAACCGGCGGGTATCCACGTTGAGATGCTCGGAGGGCCTCAGACCCAAGAACCAGAGCAACCCCGACCAAGATCACCCCCCTGGGTGTCGCGGCCTATGGGGACGCTGGAGGCGTGTCGAGCACTTGCCGAACACAGCTCAGCAACTCGTCGGGCGTGAACGGTTTGAGAACCACATCGCAGATATGCGGAAGCTGGCGGCGAACCTCATCGGGGGTCACCGAGCCGGTCACCATCATCACCGGGATGGCCGACAAGTCGTCATCGTCGTGCAGCAGCAGGGATGCTTCGAAGCCACTCATGCCCGGCGGCATCAGGCCGTCCAGCAGGACCAGGTCCGGGCGTAGCGCGCGAACCCGCTCTATCGCGGCCCGACCGTCGTTGACGGTGATCACGGTATGCCCCGCACCCTGCAAGATCCGCGAGATCAGCTCGCGCATCGCCGCCTCGTCGTCCGCGACAACGATAACCGCCATCCAGGCCCTCCAACATCGCCACCAAGTAAGGACCACCCAGGGTCACATGGGTGACAACCGGGACGATCTTGACGCGCGCGACCCGGTTCAGTGACTACCGACGGAGCCGAGACCCGACCCACTAGACCGGGAACGGCGCCGAATCCAAGATCAAATATCCGTGGCGCTGGGGCAGTTAAACAAACGTGGGGCCGTCACGAACGCAGAACCGTACTGTCCACAACCGGCGAGGATCCCCGTTGAGATCCTCCGAGGGCCCGTGAAGACCCCGCAGACCGGCTGTCTGAGCGCATGCAATGGGGCGTTTGCGCGTGGCGTTGTCGCGCGATCGGTGCGGCGGTGTCCGCACGTCCGGATGCCCGGGTGGGTTGGTCAGGTGGAGGTGCCGCCGTGCTCGGGCGGGCTGGCGTAGGGGTGACGCCCGTCGAGGACGTCGAGCAGCCCGGTGATGGTCAGGACTTGTTCCACAACCCCGCGGGCGCCGGCGATGCGCAGCCTGCTGTGGTGTTCCGCGGCGACGCGCTGCGCGGTCAGCAGCGCGCGCATGCCGGTGGAGTCGAGGAACGTCACCTCGCTCAGGTCGATGACCAGGTGAGCGGGTTCGCGATCGGCGAGGGTCTTCTCCACGGCTTCGGTGACCTGGACGGCGGTGACCATGTCGATCTCGCCGGTGGCGCTCAGGCGCGTTGTCGCGTCGCTATCGGCGTGGGTGCTGACGGTGAGCACGGGCATGGGCTGTTCCGTTCAGTAGCGGAAACAAGCAGACGTCGCGCTACTCGTATGGCGGCCGCCAAATCGGCGACAAGTTCAACGTACTACGCCCGGACCTGGCGCCGACGACGTCGCTCCGCAGCACGTCCGTCGGAGGCGGCACCGCCATGTCCACAACCGGCGGGTATCCCCCACGGCAGCCACCCGGTCCGGGCCGAGGGGTCATGCTGGGCGGCGCCGGCGCGGCCACTCCCCCGCCGGGCCGGCCGCGGCCCCGGGCAGTAGGTGGGGCCGGGCGGGTAGCAGCGCCACCGGCACGAACAGGGCCCCGCCACGCACATAGCGTGGCCCTGTTCGCACCAAGATCGGTCTCACCAGCGACAGCTCCTCCACCAGGAGTTATGCTCACGGATTAGTACACATGTTCGCCGTCTTCCCCGGTTGGCGTACGTACGTCCGCGGAGCCACGCGCACGGGGAGGGAGCGAGATGGCCAGCGCCGAGCGTGCCTGGAGCGGCGCCGGCCGTATCACCGGCCCGGCGGACGTCGCCCGGGTGATCGCCGAGGTCAACGCGGCCGGGCTTGGCCGGGATCGCACCGCGGCGCTGGCCCGCAGCGTGGCCACGGCCGACGACGTCGCGCTGATGGGCCCGGACGCTTCCCGGACCTTGCCGGTGCTGCCGGGACTCGCCGACCTGTTCCCCGTCGGTGGGCTGCGTCGCGGCAGCGTCATCACCGCGACCGGCAGCACGTCGCTGCTCATGGCGTTGATCGCGCCGGTGGTCGCGGCCGGGTCGTGGGCTGCGGTGGCGGGGATGCCGGACTTCGGGGTGCTCGCGGCGATCACGGACTACGGCATCGCCAGCGAGCGGCTGGCCTTGGTGCCCGCGCCAGGCCCGGACTGGCCCACCGTGGTCGCCGCCCTGCTCGACGGCTTCGACCTGGTCGTCGCCGCCACCGCGGGCGGCCCTCCGGCCGATTCGGTGGTGCGGTCGCTGGCGGCCCGCGCCCGGCAGCGGGGCAGCGTTCTGATTGCGGCCAGTCCGTGGACGGGCACCGACCTCACCGTGGAACTGGTCGCCCGGCAGTGGATCGGGTTAGGTGCCGGCCGGGGCCGATTGCGCCTTATGCACAGCTCGGTTGCTTCGTATGGTGCTTGAGCTGCGGTTCTGCGTCGTGGACATGCCAACAGAGACACCCGCCAGAGATCACATGGGGCGCCGGGGGCCTTGGGGTCTTGCTGTGGCGGAGCGGTGTCAGTCTTGCTCGGTGAGCCATTGTTCGGCCTGCGCCGCGGCTCGTTCGAGCGGTGCCATGATGGGTCCGTCGTCGGGGACGAGGCCGTTCGGGCCGAGGGCGTTGGCGAGGCCGGTGTTGTGCAGTGTCGCCATCAAGGGAGGGTCGACGCCGGCGAGTATGAGGCGTCCTCCGGCGTGGTTGAGTTCGGTGGCGCGGCGGCGGAGCAGTTTGATCATTCCGGAGGTCGGCACGTCGGGCAGCCCGCGGAGCGACAGGATCAGCACCGGCTGGTGTGCGTCGCCGATGTCGGGCCAGTGTTGGTCGATGCGGGGCAGCTCGGCGAACAGGCTGACTCCCTCGTAGTGCAGCACGGTGACTGATCTCGATGTCAGCCGTGCGGGGACGGGCGCTGGTGTCCACTGGCGGTTGGTGTCGCGGACCAGTGCGACGAGCCGGGCCTGCCGGGCCGCTTGCGCGCAGTAGAGCAGCAGTGACAGCACCGCGGACAGGATGACGGCCTGTTGCAGGGGCAGTTGGGTGGTGGCGAGGAACGTCAGGGCCATCGCCGCGGTCGACAACTTCGAGGTGCGCCAGACGAGAATGACGTCGTGGCGGCGGCCCCAGATCAGTTCCCCGCCCACGACGAGGATGAGCCCGCCGATGACCGGCATCGGGATCCGTTCGGCCAAGGGGGCGCAGGCCAGCACGATGACGGCGAGCCATAGCCCGGAGAAGATCCCTGCCCAGCGGGTGCGTGCGCCGGCGGCGACTGCGACTCCGGTGCGGGACAGGGAGCCGCCGACGGGCAGCGACTGGAACAGCCCGCCCGCGACGTTGGCCGCTCCTTGGGCGATGAAGTCGCGGTTCATGTCGCTGCGGGAGCCGTCCGGGTTTGGCACCGTCGGTGCGATACCCGCGGCTTGGGCCAGCGCCACCAGCGCCACGGAGACGGCCCCGCCGACGAGCGTGCCGAACGTCGACCAGTCGGGCATGGTGAGGTGCGGCAGTGAGGCGGGGATGGCCGCGATCCCCTTGACGAGTTCGACGTCGGTGCCGAGTAACGCGACGGCGACGCTCACGACGACCATGGCGACTAGCAGCGCTACCGTCTCCAGTCGGCGTACCGCGTGCGCCAGCGCCCAGACGGCGACCGTGGCCACCGCGACCAGGGTGGTGGCGAGTTGCCATGATCCGATATGTAGCAGCCAGTCTCCGAGCTGCACCAGCTTGTTGTGTCCGTGCGGCTGGTAGCCGGTGGCGTCCTTGAGTACCCCGGTGATGATCTGCAGGGCGATGCCGGTGGAGAAGCCGGTCATCACGGCGTTGGACACGAAGCTCATCACCGCGCCGAGCCGCAACACCCCCATGAGCACCATGACGAGGCCGGTCATGACGGCCAGCAACGCGACGTTGCCCGCGTCTGCCGGGTTTAGCCCGGCCGCGGACAGCACGCTCTGCGACGTCAGTGCGATCGCGCTGGTCAGCGTCGTGACCATGAGGACGGTGCGGGCGGTCAGCGACCCCGCGATGACGGGCAGCACGCCGGAGAACAGGCCTGCGACGGGGTTGAACCCGGCGATCGCCGCGTACGCCATGCCCTCGGGGATGCTGAACAGGCCGGTCACCAGGCCGGCGGAGACGTCCGAACCGGTCGGCCGGGTCAGGGTGGGCCGGCGCATCAGCTTGTCAGGCCGCTGAGGGCGTCGCCAGCGTATTTGGCGCCCAGGACCAGCAGGAGCACGGTCATGATGGCGGTGTTGTGCGCGGCCATCCATCCCTTCCAGTCGGCGAGGGCGTGTGCGGATCGCGGGCCGCCGACGAGATAGACGCCAAGCGGCAGCAGGACGCACAGCGAGCCGATCAGGACCAGCAGCGCGGCGGCGACGGCCTGGGCGCCGTCGGTCGCGCCCGTACCGGCGATGGACACCGCGCCGCCGACGGCGAGGACCAGGTTCTTGGGGTTGGCGACCGCGAGCGCGGCCGCGAGCCCGGCCGATTTCGTGGGAGTGAACTGGTCGATCGCTTGCATCCAGCCCGGCTCGCTGGTGGGCTGCCCGGCGCGTGGCCGGTCGTGGCACTGCTTGGCGCCGAGGGCTAGGAACAGCAGGCCGAGGGCGAGTTTGAGCCACAGCGTCCAGCCGACCGGCGCCCCGCTCGACGCGGCGGCACCGGACCCGATCAGCAGCACCACGGTCACGACCAGCGCTAGCGAGACCAGCCATCCGGTGGTGAAGGCCAGCCCGTTGGCCCGTCCATGCGGGGTGGCGAGCATGAGGATCACAGCGATGATGGGTAGCGGGCTGATCGCGATGCCGACCGCTGAGGCCAGCATCTGACCGATCGCGTCACCCATCCCAACCCCGTTCCGGACCCTAGCTGTCGTAAGGGTCATACATCACCAGTGCGCGCCTGCGATCGACTTCACGGAAATCGGGTGCGTAGGACCTTTGCGATATCAACCGAGATCAGCCGTCAACGTGACACTGCCGGAGCCACCCAGACGTGGCTCATGTCGATGCCTGGTCGGCTGCCCGCGCGTCCCGGCCCCGTGCTACCGACGGGACGTCTGCCGGTCCGCGGTCGAGTGCCATGAGCGGGGCCACAGCCAGAGCAGGAGCAGGCCGCAGGCGAGTGCGATCACCGCGGCCATTTTCACCGCGCCGGCCGCCCCGGCTGCCTGCGCCTGGTGGTAGCCGTCGATCACCCGGGCGCGGTCCGCGTCGGATAGGCCGGCGAGCTGGTTCTGGCCCGCTTTCGAGGCGGTCAATGCCTGTCGCAGGTTGTCGATCTGCTCGTCGGTGAGCCCAGCTTGGTGGCCGAGCCGGCTGCCGGTGTTGGTCTGGAACGCACCCGAGGCGGCGGCCAGCAGCGCCACGCCGAGCGAGCCGCCGAGCATGCTGGTGGCCTTGAACAGCCCGGACGCGGTTCCGGCGAGCTCTGGTGGCGGGCCGGCGACCGCGGTGTCGGACAGGGGTGTGGAGAGCAGCCCGATGCCGGTGCCCAGCACCAGCAGGCCGGCCGCGAGCAGCCAGTAGGGCGACGTGGTGGACAGGAAACCGGCGACGAGCGCGCCCAGGGCGATGATGTACATCGCGGACAGGATCGGTCCGCGTGGGCCGTGGTGTTGCCCGATGCGCTGTCCGATCGGGTTGAACACCAGGATGGTGAGCGTGGCGGGGAGCAGCAGGCAGCCTGCGACGAGCGGCGAGTATCCGCGTACGTCCTGCAGGTAGAGCGCGAGTACGAAGGAGATCCCGCCGAAGACGAGGTTCATCACGAGATTCGCGACCAGGGCTCCGTCGAAGTCGCGGGCGTGGAACAGCCGGAGTTCCACCAGCGGGTTGCGGACCCGGGCCTCGATGAGGATGAACGCGACCCACAGTACGGCCGACGCGGCGAAGCACGTGAGGATCAGCGGGGAGCTGAAGCCGTCCTCCTGTCCTGCGGTGCACGCGTACAGGAGGAAGAACGCGGCGAGTGCGCTGGTCAGCAGGCCTGCGACGTCGACGCCGCGGGGTGTCTCGGCGTCACGGGACTCGGGGCAGTACCGCAGTATCAGGTAGAAGGCGACCGCGGCGAGGGGTGCGTTCATCCACAGGATCGCGCGCCAGCCGACGGTGGCGGTGAGCAGTCCGCCGAGGGCCGGGCCTGCGGCCTGGCCGACCCAGGCCACGGCCATCCAGGTGCCGAACGCGCCGGGTTGGCTGTCGCGGTCGAACATGACCGGGATCAGGGCGAGGGTGGCGGGCAGGATCAGGGCCGCGCCGATGCCCATCAACGCGCGGCCGGTGACCAGCCCCGGCAGGCCGGACAGGAACGCGCTGAGCAGTCCGAAGGTGCCGAACACCACGGTGCCGATGAGCAGGACGAGGCGGCGGCCGTACACATCGGAGAAGCGCCCGGCGCTGAGCACGACGACCCCGCAGGCCAGGCTGAACGCGTTGTTCACCCATTGCAGGTCGGTGAGGTCGATGTCGAGTTCCTGGGCGATCGTGGGCAGCACGATCCCGGTGTCCGCGAACGCGAGCCAGACCAGTCCGGCTGCCAGGCAGAGCCCGAACAGCGCGATGCGGCGGTGCGGGACGACCGGAGCAGTGGCGGTCACGTCGACGCGCACCTCTTCAGGACCAGTGCCACGGCCAACGCCCTCGGTTAGGGTTCGACGATGTTGAACATGACGTGGAACTCGTCCAGGCAGCCCAGCAGCTCGGTCAGCGCTGCGGGGTCGCCGTCGATGCGCAGGGCGCCGTTGTTGATGGCCTGCTCGAATGTGGTGTCACCGATGCTGATCTGATCGAGCAGCGCGCGGGTCAAGGTGATGGTGGCGTCCGGGTCGGGCAGGCCGCGGCCGGCCCGGTAGGTGAGGGCGGCGTGCCGCACGGTGACGGCGTAGGTCTGGTCGGTGTCGGTGAACTCCCAGTTGAGTGTGCGGGTGGGTAGCTTGGCGGCCTTGTCGGCGTTGAGGCGGATGCCCAGGTAGTCGAAGTACAGGTCGAGGCTCATGGCGCGGATGGTGTCCGGGGTGGCGACGGTGAGTTCGACGCCGTGGAAGACGCCGTTGCGCAGCTCGTGCGCTCCGGACAGGTAGAGGGAGCGCCAGGTGCCGTTCTCGCACTGGTATCCGAGTTGTTCGAGCGCGTCGGCCTGCAGTTCCCGCGCGGCGGTGTTGGTGGGGTCGGTGAACACGAGGTGGTCGACCAGTTCGGCGACCCACCGGTAGTCGCCGTCGGCGTACGCGGCCCGGGCCTTGTCCAGCAGCGCGTCGGGGCCGCCGGCCAGGTCGACGTAGCGGCGTCCCGCCTCGGTGGGCTGGTGCGGGTTGAGGTGGGCGGGGTTGCCGTCGTAGAAGCCGAGGTATCGCTGGTAGATCGCGCGGACGCCGTGGCTGATCGAGCCGTAGTAGCCGCGCAGGTACCACTTGTCGGCCAGGCCGGGCGGCAGTTCGGTGAGGGTCTCGGCGATCTCCATAGGGGTCAGGCCGTGGTTGATCAGCCGCAGCGTCTGGTCGTGCAGGTACTGGTAGGCGTCGCGGATGTCCTCCAGGTAGCCGCGGATGCGGTCGCTGCCCCAGACCGGCCAGTGGTGGGAGGCGAACACGACGTCGGTACGGTCCGCGAACAGGTCGATGGTCTCGTTGAGGTAGGCCGACCACGCTTTCGCGTCGCGGACCTCGGCGCCACGCAGCGTGAGCAGGTTATGCAGGGTGTGGGTGGCGTTCTCCGCCGCGCACAGGGCCCGGAACTGCGGGAAGTAGAAGTTCATCTCCGCCGGGGCCTCGGTGCCCGGTGTCATCTGGAACTCCAGGTCGACCCCGTCGATCGTGAGCCGGGTGCCGGTCTTGTCGATCAGGTCGGTAGGTGGGATCAGCGAGATCGTGCCCGAGGACACCGCCTTGCCCAGACCGATGTCGACCTGGCCGCGCTCGTTGCGCGGCAGGAAGATCCCGTACTGGAAGTGGGAGCGGCGGCTCATCGCCGTGCCAGCGAAGACGTTCTCCGATACCGCGTTCTCCAAGAATCCGGACGGGGCGTAGATCTTGACCCGGCCGGAGGTGATGTCATCGTCGCTGACCAGGGCGCGCACGCCGCCATAGTGGTCGACGTGGCTGTGGGTGTAGATCACCGCCACCACGCGCCGGTCGCCCCGGTGCCTGCGGTACAGGTCCATCGCCGCGGTCGCGGTCTCGGTGGAGATGAACGGGTCGATGACGATGATCCCGGTGTCGCCCTCGACCACGGTGATGTTGGAGATGTCCATCCCGCGCAGCTGATACACCCGGTCTGTCACCTCAAACAGACCGGCGACCCGGTTGAGCTGGGCCTGGCGCCACAGGCTCGGGTTCACCGTCGCCGGCGCCGTGGGAGCGTCCTGGAAGCTGTAGGCGCCGAGGTCCCAGATCGGGAACCCGTTCGGCCGGCGGATCGCCTCGGTCGATGCGGCCTCGACCAGGCCGCGGGACACGTCCTCGAAGTCCTGCCGATCGGAGAAGGGCAGCAGGGCGAGCATGGCTTCGTTACGCGCCCGCGTCGAAGGCTGAGCGTCCTTCGGGCCGGCGGAGGCGGTCTCGGTGATCATGATGTCCGGTCTCCTCGTCCGATTCGATGTCGCGCCCCGGGTCCGGGCGGCCACCGTCGACCGACATCAGGCCCCCAACCCGCCTTCCATCGTGTAGAACTCACGGTGAGGTTGTCCTAAGAACTGCGGTATTGCTGGCATTGCCCGGGGGGCGGTGATGACCGAAGGTCGCGCAGCGGCGCGAGCGCCCGGCCGTGCGGAACCACCGGCGATCGTGTGGTCATGGCCGGACGCCGCACGCGGCCTGGTGTACGCGTTGCCCGCGATCGCGGTCAGCAGCGTGAACCCTGCGGCGGGGGTGCCCCTCGCCCTCGGTGTGCTGCCCTCAGCGATCATGCCGTTCCCCGGAACGGCCCGTTCCCGGCCGCTGCTGCTGATCGTCGGCGCCCTGACCGGGGTATCGCTGTTCACGGGTGCGGCGCTCACGCACCTGCCGACCCTCGTGACCGCAGTGACCCTCGTCGCGGTCGTCGCCGCGGCGGCCTGGGCCACGACCCGCGTCGCCGCTGCGCAGCTGCTGCTCGTGCTCGCCGCACCCCTGGTCGCCGTAGGGCTGTCGTACGACGACTGGGCAAGCGCGCTGCGCCTGCTGCTACTCATGGTGCTCGGCGCCGTTTACGCGTGGGCCGTCTCCATGCTGTGGAAACCTCGCCCTCCGCAACCGCGCCCGCAGCGCCCTGTCCCCTCGGCCCCGGCCATGCTCGGCTACGGGTTCTGCCTGGGGACGGCCGCGGCCGTCAGCTACCTCGTCGCCATCGGCCTCGACCTCGACCATCCAGGATGGGCGCCAGCGGCCTGCCTACTCGTCGCCCGACCCGACCCCGACCTGCTGCGCGCCCGCGGCGCGGGACGCGTCCTGTCCGTGATCGTGGGAGCAGCCGCCGCCGTGCTCACCCTCGCCGCGGACGCCGCCAACGGACTGCTCGCCGTCCTCACAGGTGTCGTGATCTCCGCGGCTGCCGCCACCCACGCCAGCCGCTGGTACATCACCTCGGCGTTCACCACATACCTGGTGTTCCTGCTCCTGCTGGGCGACCACCCAAACCAGGCCGGCCAGAAATTCACCGAACGCGTCGCCGAGACCGTCCTCGGCGTCACGCTCGCGGTCCTCAGCGAGCCCGCCCGACGCCCGTGGTTCCGGATCAGCCGCGCCAGCGCCGAGGCAGCACACTGATCCAGAAACATCCGAAGCCTTGCGACTGCTGAAGCGTCCGTGAGTAGCTGTCTCTCAACCTGTTTCCGCAGCTAGCACGAATCTGGTTGCCGCGGGCGCGTCCCAGGCGTTCGGATCGCCGTCACGGTGACGGCGATCCGAACGACCGCGAAGCCGGGTGTGCGGTGGGGCGGGGCGTGGTGTCCACGCTGCACAGCTCGCAGGAGTCGCCGCGGCGTAGCACGTCGAGATCAGCCCGGGTCGCCAGCCGGGTCGCGCTGTGCCGCTCGGTATCGACCGACGTCCCGCTCCTCGACCCGTGATCGAAGTCGTGCCAGAACATTCCACACCCGGACTAGGTGCAGGCGTACGCGAGCGGGTGCCCGCACCGGGTGGCGAACAGCCCCAGCCGCCGATGTAGCCCTGCGGGTTCGCAGGATCAGTCACCCCGTGATCAGTCATCGCCGCTCACGGCGGGTTAACACTCCCGTTGTTAACCCGCAGTCGTCAGTGCTCGTCTGCGCCTCGGTGGGGCAGGGCGTGGTGTCCGGGCTGCGCACCTTCCAGGCATCGCCGCGGCGACAGCAGCAGCCGGCCGGCCTCGGCGAGCGTGGCCTGCACCTGATCCAACGCGGCATGCACCCCGGCCGCCTCCAGGCCCGGCGCCCCCTGGGCCACCGCGTCCGACAACTGCCCCCGGAGCACCGCGAGCTGCACCTCCGCCACGAGCAACAGGGCGGCAACCTCCGGGTCACACCGATCCGGCTGCACCACCTCACCGTAAGCCCGGGTGGCAGATCCCGTCCGGCCCGATCGGCGCGTTCCGCGTGTGGGCCAGGAGGTGCCTTCGGGCTGCCGTCACTGTGTGCAAGATCGGGGCAGCTTCCGTCCGAGCGTTGCGCCACGATCAGAACGTTGCGGTCCGTTGCCGTGTTTGCGATGGGCGCAGGCGGGTACCGGACGAACGTGACATTGCGGAAGTTGGCAGCCGATGTCGAGGCGGTCCGTGGGGCGGTGGCCTCCGAGGTGCTGCCGCCGCAGGATGATCCGCTGCTGGCAGCGGTGCGGGCGGCACACGTTCGGCTGATGGCGGCTGACCAGGAGATTCGACTGCTGTTGGCCTATGGACGCCGGTTCGTCTATCCGCACCCCTATACGTTGGGCGAGCTGGCATCGGTGTCCGGGATGTCGGTGTCGGGGGTGCGGACCGCGTTCGGCGCCGACGACGTGCGCAAGGTTTCGCAGGCCACCGGTCTGGAACCGGCACCGGATGGCCCGCAAGGCGATTGAGGTGACGCCCGTGATGACCGACACCTGCACCGAGCCCGGTCAGATCATGGTCATGGTGCGCGGCGAGATCGACATGGCGGTCTGCGACGACCTGGCGGGCGTGTTGCGGGACGCGATCGGCAGAACGCCGGACGGCCAGGCGGTGGTGGTGGACCTCTCGCAGACCTCGTTCCTGGACTGCGCGGGCATCCGGACGCTCCTGGATAGCCGCCGCGCGGCGACGACAGCCGGCGACGGTTTCCGGGTAATCGGTGCCTCTGGCCTGGTTGCGCGGGTGCTCGGGGCGACCGGCGTGCTGGCGACCTTGACTCACCGGTGCGGTGAATGACCGCTGGGGTGGCACAAGGCAGCGGGCATCACTGCCGCGGCACCAGCGACAGCCAACCCCGAGCACCACGCCCGCCACTGGTCATGCCGCGAGCGTACGACCGACCCGAACCCGATCTTGAAATTCAAGGACAGGCACTGAGTGACAGGCGACGTCCCGTGATGCCGCTGACCGCCGGTTGCCTTCATGGCATCACGCTGGGTAACCAGAGACCCAGGGCTGGGCTTGAGCGGCAAGACGCCATGAAGGCGAGCCTGGGCCCCAGGCCGTGGCGACGTCACGGCCGGTTCCCTGGTGTCTGAGTGCAGCGCAGGTCTCGGATGTGGCCATGGGCGATTTCCAGGCGTTTGGTCAGGTCAGCATTGGCTTCACGGAGTTGCTTGATGCGGTGCAAAGCGGTGTCGAGGCGTCGGCGCAGTGACGCCTCGCTGGCGGGGTGCGGGGTGGTCCGTGCGGTTTGTGTGGTGTGGCGGCGCAGGCTGGTGATGGCGGCGATGAGGTCAGTCTGGGTGTAGAGCCAGGATCGGGACACGCCGGCGGCGCGGGCTATTCCCGCGACGGTGGCAGGCTGGCCGGCGTGTTGGGCGTGGCAGATTGCGGCTTCGGCTTGGCGGCGGGCTCGGGCGGTGCGGCGGTGTCCGGCCTCGCGCAGCGCGTGGGTGTTGTCAGCCGGCGGCATCAAGGTCCTCCAGCCGTCCGCCCGCGACGATCTGATCGTTGGTCGCGGTTTCGAGGACGTCGATGATGGTGTCGAGACGGCCCAGGGTGCGCCGATTCTTTTCCGCGACCCGGGCCAGCCCGGATGCCTCGGCGTCGCTGATCAGCGCGGCGGTTTCGGTGCGGTGGCGGCGGTGCTGGTCGAGGAAGTCCGCCGTGGTGATGAAGAACTGGCAGTCCAGGCACGGGTTGGCGTATTCGCAGTCGGTCTGGATGGGGGCGCCACAGTACCCGTTGGGCAGGGTCACCTTGGCGCGGACCATGCTGAGCCGGCTCCACGACGCGTCGGCCAGCGGGTGATCTTGGTCGATCGTGACGGCTTGGCCGTCGGCGTTGACCTTCACTGCGGATTCCCAGTGCCGGCGCACCGTCTTGTTGTGGATGCGTGCGTAGACCGCCGTCATTTCCGGGGACATGTGGTCGAGCAGTTGCTGGACCACATGCTGGGGCACGTTGGCGTTGATCAGTCGGGTTCCCAGCGTGTGTCGGAACTGGTGCGCGGTGACCCGCACCGGGTTACCGGCCTCGTCGGTGAGATTGAGCCGTTGCAGCCACCGGCGGCTGTGCTCGCGCCAGTAGCTGTCCGACAGGGCGGTGGAGCCGTCCAGGTTGGCCTGGTGCGCGGGGAACAGCCAGGGGCTGCCCTGCGGGAAACGCCGTCGTACCCGTTCCTGCTGGGCGGCGATCTCCCCGGCCAAGGCCTGTGAGATGGGGAAGTACGCGTGGCGTCGCATCTTGCGGTTGATCCACAACAGGTAAGGTGCGCCGTCGTTGTCCCGGCTGACACAGTCCAGGGGCAGCCAGCGGGCGTCCTTGAGCCGCAGGCCGCAGGCGATGAGGATCTGCAGCAGCACCCGGCCGTCGTCGCGGTCGAACTTGGCCACGTTGTCGGGATGCTCGAGTTGCCGCATCACGAACTCGGGGATGAACCGCGGTGCCGGTCGTAGGCGGCGGGGCGTGTCATCGGCGATCACGGCGCTACGCGGCAGGTCCGGCAGCCAGCCGTGGCGGTGCGCGTCCCGCAGGAACATCCCGACGGAGCGAATCGTGCGCGCCCGCGAGTAGTCACTGGGCTGCACGGCGTTCAGGGCCGCGAGCCAGTCTTCGATGCGGTCCCTGGTCACCTGCGACGCCGGCCCGGTCGCGGGTAGCCAGGCGGCGAACACTGCCACCGACTGGATGTTGATCTTCACTTGGGCCGAGGAGACACCTCGGCTGAGTCGGCCGCGAGCCCACCGCTTGGTCGCGGTCTTGAGCCAGGCCTGCGGGATGCCCCCGAAGTGCAGGTACCGGGTCTGGGGGGTGCGGATGTTGACGATGAACAGGTCCCACCGGTCGCGGGGGTACTGGTCGGCCCACGGGTCGTCACTGACCAGCAGGGAGTGCAGCCGCAGTCGGGTGTCCAGCAGGAACGCCAGCCCACCCTCGTTGGTGGGGTTGACCACGCAGGTGCCGACGTGCGCCCGCCACTGCTGCTCGTCGTAGTCCAGCAGGCTGTGCACGCTTGCCCGCTTCAGGTAGCTCAGGGCGCTGGTGACGACTCGCGGCGGTGTCCTCTTCTTCGCCTCATCGTGGCGGCACTGTAACCCGAACTGCGCCTCCAACGTCAACTGCCGAGACAGGCCGGCAAAGCTGATCCGCGGGTCACCGCCACGGGAGAGTTCAGTCAGCCAATCGTCGAGGTCGGGCTTCCGACGCGCTCGCCACCGGGCCTCATGCTTGCGGCACAGACCGTTCGTCAGGCCTTCCGCCCAGCGCCCGCAATCAGGGAACCGGCAGTCCCGTTCGCCGCCTGCCGGTGGCAGATACGTCACCTCGGCGAGGAACTCGGTAATCGTGCGCCCGCGCGGGCGGTAATGCGCCTCGAACGCCCGACCGTGGCGGTGGCACACCGTCCACGCCTTCGCAGACCGGTTACAGCCCCGCACCGCGCACGCCTCGATCTGCGTCAGCCGGCGAATTCGCTCGCGGGTGCGCACGTCCTCGACCGTCACCCACGCGTCCATCGCGGAACCCGACGGCTTACCCGCCCGTGTCCACTTGTCGTAATGGCCCCCACAGAGCCGCTTGATCGGCTGCGACAGCGCCACCACGCAGGACGGGATCCGACACACACCGCTGTAGAACACCGAGGATTCCCGGCTGGGCAAGTAAACCTCACCGCGGAACTCCGGCCGCACCACCTCCATCAACCTTTCCAGCAGGCCGGTCGAGGAACCCACCCGGGTGTGCGTGACGCTCACCTCGTCACCGTCGCCGAGTCGAACATGCCGGCCGCCTGAAGTACCCGCCGGTGATCAGCAACCGTCAAGTGGGCGTAGGTCTGCGCGGTCGTCTGCGACGACGAGTGACCAAGCAGATCGGCGACCACCTCAATCGGCACCCCGGCCCGCAGCAGCCGCGTGGCGAACGAATGCCGCAGCGCATGCGGCGTGAACCCGGCGATGCCGGTGTCCCTGCGCAGCCGGCCCGCCAGCTTCTCCACCGTCGAGTCGGTCATCGGGACGCCGACCGGCGGCCGGAACAGGTTGACGAACACGTAGTCGCTGTCCACGCGGCCGTACTCGAACTCCATGTAGCTGGCGTAGGCGTCGAACACCACCGCGCCTGCGGGCACAACTCGGAACCGCAGACCCTTGACCCTCGCCTGGTTAGCGTTGTCGACCCGCGGCACGACGTGCACCTCCCCCTGACGCAGCCGAAGATCCCTGTGCCGCAATCCCAGCGCTTCGCCAAGCCGCAGCCCCGTCTCAGACAACAGCAAGATCAAAAACCGGTCGCGGCGCCGACGACACGAGCCCAGCAACCGACGTACCTGCGCTTCCGTCAATGCCGGCGGCGGGGTTCTGAGCGTCGGCACGTTGATCGGGCTGCGCTGCTCCCGCCACGGCCCGCCTCGCCGGGTGTGCGCCAACATCGGGATGAACGCCCCCGTCGCTCGGGGCCCCACCACCTGGCCGAAGACCGCAGGAACCGACCCATCGCGCCGGCCATGGAAGGCGAAGAACGCGGTCAGCGTCGACCGCTTGCGCCGCAGCGTGCTGTTCGAGACCCTCGACGGCACTGCGGGAAGAAGGAACACGCCCCGCGGCCGCGCCGCAACCGGCCGGCGAAGCCAAGCGAAGAACTCCGCCACCGCGTCGATATCCACATCGCGGTACGAGCGGCCCGAGATGTCCAACCACTCGACGAAGTCACGCAGGTCATGCGCGTACGCGGCGACCGTGTTCGGCGACCGACCCACAGAGGTCAGCCACCGCAGGAACACCTCGACCGGCACCACCGGCAGGCCATCACCCCCGACCACCGTGTAGGAGACCGCGTCGTCCGGCACCTGGCGGAGCCGCTGCACCCGCGGAACACCGACCATCTGCCCGAGCCCTCCCGTCAAGGACACTTCACCGACCGTGTCCACCACGGGAGAGGCGTCATGCCCACAGGAACGACTCAGACATGCTGGACGAAACCAGCAAGTACCAGATAATGCGCCGCCAGGAGGTCGTGGTCCGGGCAACGGGACGCGGGCGCGCCGCGCGGCCCCGCACCGCGACGCTCACCTTGCCGCCAAGGCAGGATGAGTTGCAGCCGCTGCAACAGCCGACCGACGGTCCGAACGTCGGGCAGGGACCGGTTCCGGTTGCGGCCGTGCCGACCGCCTTGCGCTCCGTCGAGGCTGTGCCGCAGGCACCGGCTGGGTTGCCCGCTCATCTGCAGATGCACGAGGTGGAGCCCCCGGCTGACCTGTGGGGTCCGCTGGTCCGGAGCGTGCCGCGGGTTGAGCGTCGCAACCCGTGGTGATCAGGTCGCTGGGTCGCTGCGTCGGGTGGCCGCGAGGGCAAGGACCAGGTGTGCGGACGCGGCGCCTCCGATTGAGGCGTCCAGCGCCACGGTGACGGCGTGGTCAATGGCACCGGGACCGGCTGGGTCGCCGGGTCGCGCGTGTCCCTTTCGGATCGTTCTGCAGGTCCTCCGCACTGAATGGGTGCACGCGGGCCGGGGTCAGCCCCGGCATCGGCCACCCCGCGCCGTACGACCGCCATCGCCTCGCGATCAACCCTCAATGAAGATCGAACCTGGTCTGAGCCGACCTGGATCGCGCCGCGGTCTAGTGAAAGGACTCTATGGTCCACCATCCCACCAGCGGTTTCACGACCTCAGATACCGGTACGGATCTCCGATTTGTCGATGGGCTCGACGGCCCTGGCTCAGTACAGAGATGGCCCGTCCCAGCAGCTCGAACGACAACTATCACTCACGCAGGGCCGACGCCTGCCGCGACCCGTCCTGAACGGATCGATCTTGTCGAAGCGCCCCAGCGCGGGCTACAGACGAAGATCTCGGACGAGCCCGGCAGGGCCGGCCCCGCCTGCTCATTAGGCGTACACGTCCAAGGCCAACCGGACCTACCTGGCCGGTGACCTACCTTGTGACCAGGCTGGCGATGATCGTTGCCGCTACGAGGAAAGGCCCAAAAGGTAGCGGCTTTTGGAAGCCCGTGAGCCGCGCTCGGGTCACGGCGACGAAGGCGAAGGGTAGAGCCAGTAGGTAGGGAAGGACTGCACCGAGGATGACTCCTTCCCATCCCAGGGTGCCGAGTGGGAGCCCGGTCAGGGCCGCGAGTCGTACGTCGCCCATGCCCACCCGGCTGGCCCCGACCGCGACCAGCGCGGTGTAGCCGCCGCCCAGGATGGTGGCGGCCAGCAACGGGGTGAGCAACCGGGATGGTTGCCCGGCAAGGGCCGCCGCAAGGCACAGCAGTACTGCTATGGCAGCCGCGGCACCGCCGATCAGGCGGGTAGGTAGACGCTGAGTCACGAGATCGATCCACGCCAACGACACGCCGACGATGGTGAACACCATCCAGGCAGCCAGCAGAAGCATCTCGCGGGACCCGTGGGGTGGATGCCGCCACGACAGTCCTGCAGCCACCAGCGCGGTGCAGGCGCCAGCCAATAGTCCGCCGAACCACTGGGTCCGGGGACTTCGTGTCCGGCCGGCGATCCAAACGCCAGCGGTGTGGGGCACGAACACCGCGGCCAGTGCCCCGGACACTGCACCGGTGATCACGAGGCTGGGTGTCATGTGTCGGTGGGAAGTCGTCGTCGCTCGCCGTTGACGCGGCGCCGGTCGCCGAGTGCGGCGGGTGGCATGTAGCGGCGGACCTGCCGGCTGGATCTGCCGACACGGGCGGCGATGTCATCGGGATGCATGGTCGGGTCGCGCCGAAGCCAGTAGGCGACCGCGGCGGCGGTCTGGGTGGGGACGACGTCGCGGCCAGCATCATCGTGTAGTGGCGGACCGGCTGGTCCGCCGGGCCCGTCGGCCGGGATGTCAGAACCGCCGTCAGCGGTGGTCCCGCCACCTGCCGGGTGACCCTCTGCAGGTGGGGCGCCGGCCACCTCGGGGGTGGTGGTGTCGCCGCCCCCGGTGGACTCGCTTGCCTGGCTCGGCAGTTCGGTCCGGGCTGCCTCGCCCGCGGGGTCGGCGGGCGACAGGTCGCTGTGGGAGGCGGCGTTCCGGCCGATCCTCGGCTCCGGAGCGGCCAGCCCTGGATCGTCGGAGGCCCCCGCAGCTGTCGACGGTTCCATCGGGGGCCTTGCCGTGGGCCGTGCTGGGGGTGCGGCTATCGGTTCCGGGGCCGTGACGGGTCTAAGTTCGTATGCCGCGAGTGGGGGCCCGGGTGGATTGTGGTCGGCGGTCTCGATGCGGCCGGAGATCTCGACGAGGCAGATGCTGGCCACGACAATGAGGCCGTCGACGGACAGCGGCAGCAGGTACGGCGAGGCACCGGTTTCGCCGTATCGGGCGGCGACCGCGGTCATGTGCCAGTAGGACACCCAGGCGGCGATCCCGGCGATGACGGTGGTCGCGAGCAGCCGGACGGCTGCCAGGGACCGGCGGTAGACGGGCACGCGGGAGATCAGTTCAACGGTGAGCAGCAAAGCGAGGGGCGGCCAGGCGGCGATGGCCTGACTGATCGGGTTGGGCAGCGCATGCAGCATGTTCGCCGCGACGGACGCGGCGACACCGACGACGAGCGCGACGCGTACTGCCCAGCGCAGCCGTCTCCACCGCTTCGTCTCGTCGCGGACGCCCTGGCGCCGAACCGCCTGGGCGGGAACGGCAACGGCTGCCGCAGGCGCGGCCGGCGGTTGTGGGACGTCGGCGTAGCGGGCCGGCCGGGTGCCGTTGAGCGTCGTGGCGGTCATGTGGCACCTCCGGGTCCTGGCTGCAGGGGCACTCGGCGGTGGCGGGTTTGCAGGTCGGCGACGAGTGTGTCGGCCAGCGCGAGGGTGTCGTCGCCGGGTTCGACGTCGAGTTCGGCGGCGGCGGTGGTGACGGCGCGGCGCAGCGCGCGGATGTCGTCGAGATGGCCGAGCCGGGCGTGGGCGCGCATCGCGGCCTGGTAGAGGTTCTCGGCGTAGGGGTGCAGCCCGATCGCGGGGGTGAGGATGTCGAGTTGTTCTTCGGGTTGGTCGGTGAGGGCTTCGACCAGGGCGGTGGTGGCGTCGAGGGCCTGCCGGCGGACGGCCTCGCGGTAGGGCTCGATCCACAGGTAGTCGTGGCCCTCGGCGAGCGCGCCGCGGTAGGTGGTGACGGCGCGACGCAGCGCGCCGATCCGCTCGACCGGATCGGCGGTGGCGGCCTCGGTGATCGCGGCGCGCATCTGGCACAGGTCGACCCGAACGGTGGCGGGGTTGAGCACGTAGCGCAGCCGTGGATGGGTGACGTACTCGCCTGGGCCGCCGTTGTGGCGCAGGACGCCGCGGAGGTCGGAGACGTAGGTGTGCAGCCGGTGCCCGGCCTTGCTCTTGGGGGCATCGGGCAGCAGATCTTCGAGGATGGCGTCGACGGTGGCGCTGCCGCCGTTGGCGGCCAGGTAGACGAGAAGTTCCAGGGATTTGGGGCGAGGTGCCCGTTGGGGGTCGGCGTCGACGATCGCGGCGCCGCCGAGGACGGTCACGTCGGCGCTGCCCGGCAGTACGACGGTCGTCTCTGCGCCGCCGGCGATGTCGGCGGCAGGGTCAGCCGACGGGTGGTCGGTGGCCGGTGTGGCGGCCTCGCGGCCGTGTGTTGCAACCGGCTCGCTGGGCGCGGGCGTCGCCGGCTCTGTTTCGTCGTCAGCGGGGCTTGTGCCCTGCGTCTGATCGAGCGTCCCAGCCTCGGTGAGTTCGGCGGGGTAGTGATGGCTGGAAGGCGCGTCCGCCGGGGTGGCCTCATGGGTCGCTTCGGTGGCGGCGGAGGCCGCGTTGTCGGTGGCGGGGTCGGAGGCTGACGTCGCGGGGTGGGGATCGGCGGGGGCCGGTGGCTGGGGTCGTCCGGTGTGGGACTCGGCGAGGGTGGTGATGAGGTCGGCGGCCTCGGTGGGGTCGATGACGGTGAGGCGTCCGACGTCGGCGGGGTGGGTGCCGTGGCGGGTCGCGTCGCCGTCGGCGGGGCGGGTGGTGCCGTCGGTGGCGACGTCGATGGTGTCGCCGTCGGGCCAGTCGCCGAGGATGACGCCGTGGATGTCGAGGCGTTGTCCTTGGGCGAGCAGGGCCGCGACGCGGGTGCGTTCGTGGCGGCCGGTGGTGTCGGCGATCAGCAGGATCGGTGGCAGTGGTTCTTCGTAGGGGTCGGCGGTGCGCAGGGCGGCGACGTCGTCGACTTCGTGTTGGTAGACCAGTCGGGTGCGGTGCAGGGTTTGGGTTTCGAGCAGGTCGAGGGCTTCGTCAAGGCCGGCGGTGACGGTCAGCCTCGGGGTGTTCGGCAGGGTGACGGCGGCGGCGCCGAGCAGGGTGGCGGCGGTGGCGGAGGCCATGACGACCCAGGTGCGGGCATCGGGGTCGTCGAGGCCGCCGCCGGCGAGGCCGGCGACGAAGAATCCGCGGGCTGCGGCGACGGCGCCCGGCCCGACCAGGCCGGCCCCGGCCGGTGGCCACACCGCGGCGAGGGGGTGGGCCAGGGCCGGTACGACCGGGCCCGGCGCTAGTGCGCCGTTCTGCGCGTCGTCGACGTCTCCGGCGTCGCTGGTGTCGGCTTCGTACGTGTCCTGTTCGCCGGTGCGGGGGGCCGAGTCGGCGCTCGTAGCGCCGCGGCCGGGACCGTCGGCGGGGTCATCGTCGTCCCGGTCCGGGAACAACGCGTCGACGTCGGGCGGGCGGGAGGCTGGTTTAAGCAGGCCACGGCGGATCTGGGTCACGACGGGTGGCAGGGGGGCGAGGTCGAGGTCGTCGGCGTGTGAGGGTGTCCCGAGTGGTCGGGGGGCGTAGCGGCGACGTCGGTGCACCCAGACGAGGGCTGCGGCGGCGGAGATCGCGAGGCCGAAGCCGAGGTCGATCCAGCTGCCCGAGAGCAGGGAGACCCCGCGAGGGCTGCCGCGGTCGGCGGTGGGCGCGTCGGTGGCGTTGGCGCTCGGCTCGGTTGCGGTGTTGGGGGTGGAGGTCCGCGGATTGGCGGTTGCGTTGGGTGGCGTCACCGGGGCGGTTGCGTCGCCTGATGCCGGGTTGGTGGCCGCGGGCCGGGTCGCAGCGGTGGACGTCGCGGGGGTGGCTGGCGACGGGCTGGTCGCGGTGGTGGGCCGCGGCGGATCGGGCTTCGGATGCGCTTGTTTCGGTGGGTCGCTACGGACGTCCGCGCCGTGGGGTGCGGTGGCGTCGTCGGGCAATCGCAGCGTCCAGCCTGGATAGATGAGGTTCGGATTTCTAAGGGTGCCGCCGACGTCGGCGAAGTGGGTGCCGCGGTTCAGCGCGTAGATCTCGGGCCACCGGTTGGCGTCGCCGAGGCACTGGCCGGCGATCTCGGAGAGGGTGTCGCCGCGTTGGACGGTGTAGGTGTACGCGCGACCGGCGGTCACGAGCGTCAACCGGCCGAGAGGGGTGCCGGCCCTCGTCGCGTGGGGTTCACGTGCTTCGGTGTGCTGAGGGTCAGCCGGCCGTTGTTCGGCGGCCGGCGCGACGCCCGCCGGTTCGGCCCGGACGGGCTGCACGACGGTCGGGACCTGGGCGCGGTGTTCCACAGCTTGGTGCTCGGTCGCCGTGGCGGGGGCCGCCTGGGCCGGCGGGGACAGGCCGGGGGCGGCCTGCGCGGCGGTGGCGAGCATCCCGCCGGTGATGAGCGCGACCAGCAGGGCCACCAGCCCTCGCGTGGGGGTGAGGGCGCGGGGTTGAGGCAATCGTATTCCGGTGAGGGCTGCGGCGAGTTCGGCGAGTGTGGACCACGCGAACGAGGCCCAGGCAAGCCAGAGCATCGCGGTGAGCAGGGCGCCGAGGGTGCGGTCGTTCATCGGCGAGGTGAGCAGGGTGCTGATGTCGGCCCAGGAGGGCGGGTGGGTGGGCCAGGGCCGGTCGAGGTAGTGCAGCAGGGCCCAGGGCGGCGCGGCGAGGAGCAGCGCCAGCACCGTCGCGCCGGTGAGCCGGCGCAGGGTGGAGGTGAGCGACGCGAGCACGAGGGGCCTCTTCCGACGGGGTGGTCTGGTCAGGTGGCGGTGGTGACTCCGGTGGCCGCGGTGGCGGCGGCGGCGGCGTCAAGGGGGATGGTGGTGACGCCGATCAGGTACAGCAGTTGGGTCCGCCGGACGCCGGTGACCGTGACCGTGACGGCGGTGGTGGTGGCGGTGGCGGTTCCGGTGGTGCCGGATCGGGCGAGGAAGCGTTGAGCCGCGCTGGCTGCGGCGTCGGGGTCGAGTTGGACGACACCTGTGTTGCGGTAGGTGGCGAGGTCGATCTCGCGGGCGCCGGCGCGGGCGGCGGCCTGGGCCCGGTCGTAGAGGCGGACCTGGTCGGCCATGGCCATGCCCGCGTCGAGGACGAGTCCGGCGAGCAGGATCACCATGAGCGTGCCGACGACGGTCCAGGGGGTGATCATGCCGCGGTCGTCAGCGCGTAACCTGCCGCGCATGCGCCGCAGCCGGGCGGTCCACGGCAGCGCGGACGCGCGCGACGCTGCCGCAACGGGCACTGTGGTCGGCGGTCTCATGGCGGTGTCCCCCGATAGGTGTCAAGCGGCTGGGTGGCTTCACCGGTCACCGTCATGGCGCCGGGCATTCCCACGCCGAAGAGATCCCGCAGGGCGATGGTGCAATCGACGGTGACGGTGACCTGGCCGCCGGGAGCCATCGACCCTGCGTTGACGCGGACGGCGCGGGGACGGCAGGTCAGGGTGCGGCCGGTCAGTGTCACGGCGGCGGCGTCCTCGGCGCCCGCTGCGGCTGCGGCCGGGGTGTAGGTCAGTGATGCCTGTCGGGCCGCCGCGGCGGCGGCCGAGTTGACGTCCATCTGGGCCGACACGATGCGGGCGACGGCGATCACGGCGACCACCGTCAGCACCATGATCGGTACATAGCCGAGCGCGACCTCGACGAAGACGGAGCCGCGGTCGCCGGACAGCCGCCCGCGCATCGCCTGACGCCGCCGCGGGCCGCTCATCGCGGGGCTCCGAACGGGGCGACGGCGAGGGTCTGCGGCCGGAACCGCTCGGTGGGGGCGCTGACCGTGGTCTGAATGGGGATGCGCACGCCGAACAGTGCGGGGGCATGGCCCCGGATGGTGACGGTCGCGGTGTCGGCGCTGCGGGTCACGGTCACGGTCGGTTCGTCGATGAAGGCTCCGGCGAACTGCTGCAGGATCGCGGTGGCGTCGCCTCGCCCAGCGGTAGCGGTACCGTCGAGCACCCGGGTGGTCTGCAGGGCATGGTTGGCGGCGTGCTGCGCTCCGAGTTGTCCCAAGGCCCACATGCCGACCTGCACGCCGAGGGCGAAGACCAGCAGTAGCAGCGGCCACGCGAGGACCATCTCGGCGGTGACGGATCCTCGGTCGCCGGATATGCGGGCGCGTACCCGGGCCCACCAGCGAGGTGCCCGCACGCCGGTCGTGTCTGGCGGGCGGACACGACCGGCGCTGCGGGTCTCGAACTGTCGGGAGGACGGCATGAGCGTTCACATGCCGCCGAAGGTGAGCGCGTTGAACCAGTCCGACAGTTTGCCGGTGAGGATCGGGTAGACGATCAGGACGGCGGCGATGACCGCGGAGATCCAGAGGACCTTCTCCGTGGTCTCACTGCCGCGCTCGTCGGATTCGCGCAGCGTGTGCAGCCGGCCGGCCAGTGTCGTCTGCAGCAGGATCAGCGTGGTCATCAGACGGTGGCGGTTCATCATGGGGTTCCTTCCTCCGTGGGTGCCGGGTGGCGGTCCGGCAAAGGTGTTTCGGGCAGCGTGGTACTCCCCCGCGCAGTCGAGGGCTGCGCCGGTCGTCGATGTCGGGTCCGGAGGTGAAGGGCCGTACGGGTCGTTCGGCCTCTGGTCAGAAGCGGCTGATGGCGGCGATGGCGGGATAGAGCAGGAAGGTCATGTAGGCGAGGGCGAGCAGCATCACGGGCAGGGCCATGCGTTCGGTGGCGGAGTGCGCCTGGGTTTCCTGCGCGGTGCCCTGGTGGGCGCGCAGCGTCGCGGCGCGGGCGGTCAGCGAGGTGCGGATGCGGGCGCCTTCGGCGCCGGCGAGGCTCATCGTCGCGGCGAGTTCTTGGAGCTCGACGACGCCGGTGTCCTCGCCGAGCTGGCCGAGGGTGCGCCACGGGGGAACCCGCAGCAGGCGGGAGGTGGCCACGGCGTGGTGGAGGCGGGCGGCTGCCCAGCCGTTGGTGTCGGTGCAGGCGTCGTCGAGCGCCTGTTCGAGTCCGGCGCCGCCGGCCAGGGAGATGACGACCAGGTCGAGGACGGCGGACAGGGCGTGCCGCAGCTCGGCGCGGCGGCGTGTCGCCTCGGCGTGCACGGTGGATTCGGCCAGCCACCAGCCGCCCGCCGCGCCGGCCAGGGACACCCACAACGGTGTGGTGGGGCCGAAGGTGCTGCTGGCGTCGGTCAGGACGGCGACCGCGAGCGGGGGCAGGATGAGTCCGGCGATCACGGCGAGCACCTGGTCGGCCAGGTGTGTGGCTACCGGACGTTCGAGTACGGCAAGGTCGGCGCGGGTGCGCGTCCCGGGCAGGCCGAGCGTTCGCAACGGCGCCGACAGCGCGCGGATGCGTGTCGTGGTCGGTGGGTCGAGGGGGGTGGGTGGGCGATGCAGTCCGGCCAGGGTTTCGGCCAGGGTCGGCCGTGCCGGGACCAGGCCGGCGACGATCAGGAGCAGGCCGAGACCGGCGACGGCGCCGACGATCAGCACAGAGGTGTTCATGCGAGCCTCCCGGCCGCCACGTCGGTCTCGCCCGGGTTTGCGAGGATGCGTGGCGGCTGCTGGATGCGGGAGGTGCGGGCCATCCACACGAAACCCGCGGTGAAGATCCCGCCCACCAGGAGCAGGACGATCTGCCCGGTGACGGTGCCGTACGGGGCGAGGAAGCCGCGGTTGAGCACCAGCAGACCGACGATCATGGCGACGGTGGTGCCGGTGATCATGCGGGCGGTGGTGCGGGTCGCGGCCCGTTTCGTGGTGACGCGCATCCGGATGGACGCCTGCTCGCGGGCGGTCTTGGCGAGGCTGCTCAGGCAGTCGGTCAGCTGACCGCCGTGGTAGCCGGCGGCCTGCAGGAGCGCGCGGACGACGAGGTCGCCGGTGGGATCGGCCAGGTCGCGGGCGAATAGCCGCAGGGCGTCCGGCAGCCGGATTCCCGCTCGCGGCGCCGCGGCCAACGTTTGGACGTGGGCCCGGATCGGCAGTGGGGTGACCGGGGCGGTGGCGGCGATGGCCTGCTCGAGCCCGGCCGCCGAGGACAGGGTGTCGCGCAGCAGTTCGGCCCAGGTCGCGATCGCCTCGATGCGGGCCAGGTCCTGCCGCGATTCACGGTCGGGACCCAGGATCCGCGGCAACGCCCACACCGCGGCGGCGGTGAGGATCGCCGCGACCGGCCAGCGGGTGGCCAGGGCCGCGCCGACCCCAGCCGCGGCGGCGAGCAGCGCCCGGGTGCGATCCGCCGCGGTGAACCCCCGCCGGCGCCGGGCCGGGGCCGGACCGGCGGGTCGGGGGCGCAGCCCGTCGAGGATGAGGGTGAGTCCGGCGGCGCAGGTCAGCCCGAGCAGGATCGGCGTCAGCTGCATGCTCACCACCGGTCCTGGAGCAGGTTCGGGTCGAAGCCGGCGGCGACGAGGTCGTCGAGGGTGTCGGTGCGCATGGGTGAGCCGGGTATCGCGCGCCGGTCCGGGCCGGGCCGGTAGATCTCGTTGGAGGGGACCTGCTCACCGGTGGTCTCCAGAACCTGCAGTACGGAGGAGACGACGCGGGTGCCGTCGGTGGCGACGTCGAGGTGGACGACGAAGTCGACGGCCTGGCCGATGAGCATGTTCGCGGCGTCGAACGTGAGTCTCTCCGGGGCGGCCATCACATACATGCCCAGGCGCAGCAGTGCCTGCTTCGAGGTGCTCGCGTGGATCGTGCACATCGACCCGTCGTTGCCCTGCGACATGGCGAACAGCATCTGCAGGGCTTCCGCGCCGCGGGCTTCGCCGACGATGACGCGGTCGGGACGCATCCGCAGCCCCCACTTGACCATGGTGGCCATGTCGATGCCGCCGACACCTTCCAGGTTCGGTTCGCGCTGCTGCAACGCGGTGGCGTTCGGGTGCGCGTCGAGGTCCTCGTCGAGGCCGAGTTCGAAGGCGTCTTCGACGGTGACGATCCGCTCCAGGGGATCGATCTCGTAGGCGGCGGCCCGTAGCAGGGTGGTCTTGCCGATTCCCGTCCCGCCGCAGAAGACGAGGTTCTTGCGGGATCGGACCATGGCGGCGATCAGCGCCCGCAGTGCCGGGCTGAGCTCGCCGCGCTCGAGCAGGTCGTCGAGCGTGACCCGGTGCAGGGTGTTGCGGCGGATGGAGAGGCTGGGCCGCTTCGCGACCGCCATCACCGCGAACAGTCGCTGGCCGCCGGGTAGCCGCAGCGACAGTGATGGGCTGCCGCGGTCGAAGCGGCGTTCCTCCTGACCGCTGCGGGCGGCGGCGATCTGGATCAGATCGATCAGGTCGTCGTCGCTGGCGGCGACGGGTGCGGCCCGCAGCCGCTGGTTGTCGATGGTACGTACCCACACGTTGTCGCAGCCGTTGACGAAGATGTCCTCGACGTGGGGGTCGTCGACCAGGCGCTGCAGGGCGCCCAGGCCGGTGAACGAGTCCCGCAGTGCGCGGGCCACCGCCGCCTCGATGTGCGGCGACAGCGGCGCTCGTCCCTGGCTGATGTCGGCGCGGGCGTTGGTGTCGATCTCCTGGGCGATGAACAAGGCGATGGCCTGGTCGCGTTCGGTGTCGCTCATCGTTCCTGCGGCGGCGAGTCTGTCGCTGATGGCGGCACGCAGCCGGGCGACGACGTCCAACGGTGCCGGCACGCGCTCGCCACCTCGGCCGTTCCTCGCGTTGACGACGTTCGGGACGATGGTCATGACACGGTCCTCAGCTCGGCCGGTTGCGGCGCTGCAGCGAGCTGCCCGGCGAGGGCCTTGAGGGCCTGACCGAGGCGGGTCCGTACCCATGCCCGGCCGGTCATCCGTCCGGTCAGGGCACCCGCACCCCACCGGTCGTGTGGCAGCTGCGCCCAGACCGGGGCGCCCAACTGGTCGGCGATCTCCGGCGCCGAGTAGCGGCTCTTGCCGCTCACCGCGAGGCCGATCACACCAGGACGTGCCGAGCGTTGTAGGTCGGGCAGCCGGGTGAACAGGTGATTGAGGTGTTCGTCGCCCGGGTGGGTGACGAGCACGACCGCGTCTGCGGCCGGGAGCAGCCGGAGTGCGGGACTGTCGACGTAGAGGCGTCCGAGGTCGAGGACCACGACGGGGGCCAGGTGTCGCACCGCCGCCTCCGGATGTGCGGCCAGCACGGCGACGGCGCTGGCCGCTTCGCGGGGGTCGCCGGGTCCGGCGATCGCGTTGAACCCGAGCGGCAGTTGCTGAACGAACAAGGCGGCGCCGATGACCGGGGCGCCGTGGCGAGCCGCGGCGGCCAGGCGGTTGAGGCCCGGTCCCTGCGACAGCCCGAACCGGGCGGCGAGCACCCCGCCGCAGGGGTCCGCCTCGACCGCCAGCGCGGGATGCTGCGGCCAGAGCGCGGCCAAGCCGAGGGCGGTGCAGGACGCCCCGGGTGCTCCGGAGATGGATCCGACCCCGATCACGATCGGCTCGGTGTGAACGTCTGCGGTCACCGCGGGGCTCCGATCTGGACGAGCGACGCGTCGCCGCTGGCCGAGGCGACGGTCTCGGCGCTGTCGGCGGCGAGCAACAGGGTCACGAGCCGGGTGCCGACCTGGTCGGCTTCCGTCGACACGGACACGACGGTGGCTACCGCCCGCCGGGTGCCGTCAGTGTTCTTCGCGGCGCCGTTGCCGGCGGCGGTGTTCTGGCCGGCGTTGCTCGGCACCACGAGCACGACGACGGTGGCGCCGGCGGCCAGATCGGCGGGCGCCCGGCCGGGCTTGACCGCCAGCGCGATGACGGCCTGCCCGCTCGGCGGCCACGCAGCGGGTCCGACCTGCGCAGTGGTCAGCAGCACTCCCTGGGGGATCGGCGCGGCAGCGGTCCGGCCCACGACCTCGCTGCGGCTGCTGGCCGCGATCAGCGCCAGACCGGACGTGTTCGCGACGCGGACAACCGTGAGATCGCTGTCGGTGATGGATTTGCCTGCGGCGATCGGGCGGGCCGTGGACAGGAACGCCTCGTCGGCGTGCTGGCGCAGGTCCACCTGCCAGAAGACGACCACCGTCGCGATCACGATCAGCACTCCGGCGGCGATCCTCCTGCCTGAGCGTCGACCGGGGCGGCGCGTGACCGGCGGCACGGTGGGCGGGAGCGAACTCGCCTCGCGGGTCGCGGCCGGGGGACGGGAGCGGTCGGTCGTGACGCTCATGCGGCTGCACCCCCGTTGATCGCCTGCGATTCGGCCACTCGGACGGCCAGGGTGGAGGTGGTGGTCAGCGGCGGCAGGGTGCCGTCGGTCCCACCGCCGGCCCAGGACACGGTCCAGGTCACCGTGGCGCGCACCGTGAACGCCGCGTTGGAGGCGCTGGCAGACGACTGGCGGAACACGTGACCGCAGTTCGGTGAGGCGGCGGTCGGATCGGCGCCGGCCCGCCAGGGCGTGCCCGGACCCTTGCAGGTCACCGTGGCGCCGTCGCCCATGTCCCAGCGCACCTGCGTCGGCCGGGCGGTCGCCGTGACCGAGACGCCGGGCACGGAGGCGGTCGCGGACCGGGCTCCCCAGGTCGACCGGTCGACCCACAGCCAGATCGGCACTTGGACGAGCAGGTCGTGTCTCGGGTCCGGATTTGCCCGGATCCGTGGCGATGGCAGGGCGAGGTCCGCGGACGCCTGGCGGGCGAGGACGGCCGGGTCGACAGGTGCGGGCGGAGTCGCGATCCACTGCGGTGCCGTGCCGAGCGCGCTTGTGTCGCTGCCGCAGACCTGCATGTACCAGCCGCCGCTGTGGGGATCGACGCCCGCCGGCGGTGGCTGATCCACCTTGACCCAGTGACACGGGTCGTGGTCGCCCCCGCCCGAGCCGCCGTCAGAGTCGCCGCTCCCATCGCCGCCATGGCCACCGGGCCGTGCCGGGGTGCCCACGGTGACCGTGCATCCCGGCGACTGCGGATGAGCGTTGCAGTCGACCGGGTCCCACGGGTCGTCGGCGAACGCGCGCGTACCAGACAGCAGAATGACGACCAGGACGGCTGCGCTGGTGAGGAGTCTGGTGATCGGACGGCTCAGCATGTGCCCTTCTCCCGTACCGCGAAGCTCGTGACCTTCCAGACCCCGCCTTGCGACGTCACCGTCGCGCTCGTCGAACGGCGCCCGCCCGGGATGTCGTCGGCCTTCTCACCGGACGCCTTGTAGACCAGGAAGTTGGTGCTGTCGAGGCAGTCGGCGATGATGACCGTCGTCGGAGCCGCGGCCGGGGTCGCCTCGACGGCTGACGGGCTGGAGCCGTACTCCCCCTTGAACACCTGTCCCTTGGCTCTGTAGCCGGCGAGGCCGTCGCGCAGCAGCTTCAGCGCGGGATCGCTCGCGTAGACGGCGAGGTCGGGTTCGTCGGGGTTCGCGGTGAGGCCAGCCTTGGCATATGCCTTCCACATCCCCCGGTACGCCGCTACAGCCTTCGCCTCGGCTGCCGCCTTGTCATCGGGCGGCGCTGCGACACTCGGCGGCGCCGAAACGCTCGGCGGACCCGCCGGCGTCTGCGCTGGCTTCGGCCCGCTGCACCCGACGACGCCCAGAACGGCTGTCAGCGCCAGGGCCGCCGGGACGAACGACCGGCGACGCGGCCCCGCCGTCGAACGGACGACCGGTCGTTGATCACTTGGTCGGGCGTAGTGCGCGCTCGACGAGTGGGATACCACACCACACCCCCGCGTGATGTTGAGGACACGGAAAGCAATTACTACACCCGCACCCCCCACTCCTCGCAACGTCCACCAGCGCGTCACAATCACCGCGCGAGGGTCCTGACAGCAGGAGTAGAAACGGCCATCAGCTGAGAAACCCGGCGCACGCAGAGTCGGTTGTTCCTCTTTGCACCGATGTCGGGGACCTTTACAATCATCGAAATCTCATGGAAAGAAGTACATCGATGCCCGAAGACGACGGCCTGCGGCCCGATCCGCATCGCGCAGCCGAGCAGCTCTGCGAGCATCCCGACGCCATCGGCGCCCTGCTGGAGCTATACGCGGCCGGCGGCTCGGCGGACCTCGGACATCTCATGCGTGCGTACCCTGAGACCCCGATCGACGGGGCGCTGCGATGGCTGACCGCGCAGCGCCTGGTTCACCGCAACGGTGGCGCGGGCAGCATCGACGACGTCGACCACTGCGCCACCTTCACCCTCACCGCGCTGGGGGAGGCGCTGGCGTCCTCCGTGGCCGCGTTCGCGACGTTCGCGGAGCAGACATCTTGGGATCCGAAATCGAGCAACGGTCGCCCCCGGTGGTCTCTGCGCCCGTGCCGGCACGCCCGTTGATCACCTACTCCAAAAGGCACAAGGGAAACACGAAGATCGTCTATACTCGCTATCTTGCCCGACTTGATCTACAAGTCACCGGGGAGGCAGGGGTTGGACTTCGGCAGGCTTTACGATGCGCTTCACTTCTTCTCGCACCGCAGCACGCTGGAGATCCTCGCGGTGCTGGAAAACAGGCCGTGGAGGTACTCCGCTCTGATCAGGGAGGTCCAGCGCGAGGTACCGAGCAGCAACACGGTCAACGACGCACTGCATCGCCTTGTCGAGGCCGGTCTGGTCAGGCATGAAGGCGTGTACTACTCACTCACTGAACGCGGAAAACTCGCGCTGCCCTTGACGAAGGAATACGTCGAACGACTCGATTGGTGGGTGCGTGACCAACAGGGCGACAACCACGAGTCTGACCATCGGCCCTTGTAGGGGTTCGGCCCTTCGCAGTTCGACGTGACGATCACCGCTGCACGCCTCGGGGCCATCTCTTGAGACAAAGAAAGATCAGCATTCTTACTCTGCGGGATCTGGGCGAGTGTGTCTCGGACTCGACAGTCGGATCCCGTCAAGCAGCGGCCGAGCGCAGAAACCATGGGCTGACGTGTGCGCTCGACCCTGACGCAGGGCAGGAACCGCCCGGGACTGCCGCGGCGAGCGCCAGCCACTATCGACACCGCAACGAGTGTTGCCCGTCCCGCAATCGCACCAGCGGGTGCGTCGTTCGGCTGACGGTCCGGGGCACGTCGTCGTCCTCGAAGCCGACGAGGCGCTCGATGATCTGAAGCGACCGGGTGCTGTAGCAGGTGTAGTTGTTCGCATGACCGCCGCTCATGGATTGTCGGGTGGGCAAGGGCTGGGCCCGCGGCGATGTCGCCGCCGGCGGGTCCAGCCCGTTGCGTCCACGCGTGGGCAGTGACCGGGTGATGGGTCGAGCCTGGCGACGGGCTTTCCGGCAAGGTCAGGCGCGGGCCAGTGCGGTGACGGCGGCGGTGCAGATTTCGTCGACGGCCTGCACCGGATCGGCGACGTGGATGGTGGTGGTATCGGCGAAGGTGTGCCCGGTGATTCCTGCGGGTCGCAGCCAGAGGACGGCGCAGCCGGCCTGGTGCAGGGTGGTGATCAGCTTCTGCGCGGCGGCCCTGTCTGGCAGGTCGCCGTCGGACACGACGGCGACCATTCTGACGGTGTGGCGTTTACGCAGATCGAGGAGCTGATCGGCGAGGTTAACCGCCTCGCAGAACGCCGTGGTTCCGCCGCTGGCCTGCATGTCCAGGACCTGCGCGGGACGTTGTCGCGGCGCCACGAGAAGGGTCGCCGTGTTCCCGAACGCGATGGTGGTCGTGACGGCTTCGTTGCGGCGGGCACCGTGGGCGAGGATCCACCCGGCCGTGGACAGCGGCTTCTGGAACTCGCGCATGGACCACGACACGTCCACGAGGACGGCTAGGTGCAGGGTCGGCTTGGGTGGGGGCACCGTGGTGCGCCGCTGCCAGCGTTGGGCGGTGGGCATCATCCCGGCCGCGGTCTGTGCGTCGGCAGTGATCGCCTGCCGGGTACGCAGCCGGCCGGGCGGTACCGGCGCCGGTATGACGGCGGTCTCGCGGTGCTGGGTGCGGGCCTGCCGGAGCCTGGTGGCCAGCCGGCGGGCGGCTTCGACCTCCGCTTCGGTGGGGTCGCGGCGCGTCCAGGTCGCGGGGGCGCCGTGGCGGGTGGTGATCTGGGTGTGGCGGAGGTCCGTGGGGGTGATGCCGAGGGCTGCGGCCAGGTATTCAAGGAGCGCGGCAGCGAGGAGACCGGCGAACTCACCGAGGTCGGGCTGTGGCACGTCCGGCCGGCGGGCCGGGTCGATGTCCAGGGCATAGCACCACCGCCACGCGATCTGGATCATGGTGTTGGCGTCGTGGTCGTCGCAGTCGAGTGCCTGGAGCCAGAGCTCACGCAACCGGCGTAGGCGTTTGCGCCCGGCGACGGCGGTCACCGCGGCGCGGATCACGCGGACGTCCTTGCTGGTGAGGATGCGGGCGTCCACGCGGGCCAGCAGCAGCGCGGCGAGTCGTCCAGCGTGCCAGAGATCGTCCGCCCGGGCGGTCTGCGAGAGGAGCAGCGTGGTGACGGTGTGGCGTATCCACTGCCGGTCGCAGCGTCGTCGGCCGCGTTGCCGGTACTCGGCGCGTGCTTCCTCGAGTTGGCCGGCGACGTCGGCGACGACCGGTGGGGTGTCCTCGGGAGTTATCCACAGGCTGTGGGCAGCGTGGGCGGCTTCGTGGACGAGTAGGCCGTAGCCGGTTGCCACGGTTCTTTTGTGGCGGGCCTTGGACGGGTCGGTGATGTCGGGGCTGCCGCCGAGGTAAGCGGCGTCGACCTCGATACGCAGGTGGTCGGGGTAGAAACAGGCGGGTGCGCCGCCACCGGCTCCAGGGGCGACGACCACGCGAAGGTCGTCACGGTCGGTGAGGACTTTGATCTGTCGGGTCCATGCCCTGTTCCAGGCCGTCCATATCGGGTCGACCGTGGTCAGGTCGGGGTGGCCGTGCTGCAGGTGAGGGGGTTGTGTCATGGCAGGTCCTTCCTGGGTGGGTCAGCGTTGGGGGCCGACGCGCAGGGGGGCGATGCCGGTGCCGAAGTGCGCGGCCAGGGCGGCGATGACCTCGGTCCGGTCGTCTTCTGGGGCACGGCCGGCGAGGTTCGCGACGGCGGCCTTGTGGCCGAGGGCCTTGCGGACGCGGGTGAATCCGAGGAGTTCGCGCAGTTGCGGCGCCCAGGTGAGCTTTCCGGCGTCGAGGTCGGCGTTGAGCCGGATCGCGGCCTGCACGGCGGCGGCGGGCACGCCGAGATGGCGGGCGAGGTCGAAGTCGGTGGTGACCTCGATGTGCACGTCGAACCGGGAGGCGAGGGCGTCGGTGAGGATCGCGCCGTGCACACCGGGGTTGTGGCCGGCGAGGATGTAGAAGCCGTCCGCGGCCTCGACGCGTTCGTTGCGGTAGCCGGTCAGGGTGATGACCCGGCGGCCGTCCATCGCCGGGTAGAGCACGGCGAGGACCTTCGGCGGGACGAGGGTGGCGTCGTCGATCAGCAGCGCCCGGCCTTCACGCATCGCCGTGACGAGCGGGCCGTAGACGTATTCGTAGCCGCCGTCGGGCAGCGGTATGAAGTTGCCGACGAAGTCCTCGACGATCGTGTCGCCGGTCCCGGCCACCGTGAGAAGGTCAGGGAAGGCGGCCTCGGCCACGGCGGTCTTGCCGGTGCCGGGCGGGCCGTAGAGCAGGACCGGGATGCGTTTGTCGCGCAGCCGTTGCAGGACGTCGACGTCGGTGGAGCCGGCCAGTTTGCGCGGGAAGTAGGGGTCGCCGTTCGGGCGGGTCACTGGTTGGCGTCGTCCGTGGCGTGCCGTGGAGCTGCCGGCGGGCCGGGGCGCGGGCGGCGGCAGTGCCCCGGCGGCGTCGATGCCGGCCTGGGTGACGGTGAATCGGTGCGGATTGCTCTGGTGGGTGGCGTACCCGGCGGCGGCCATCCGTTTCAGCGCCTCGAACACCGCCCCAGAGGAGGGAACGTCGAGAGCTTTGGTGATCTCGCCGGGCGACAGCGGCTGGCCGGGGTGGTCGGCGAGGTACAAGGCCACCCGGGGGTAGAGGTGCCCAGATCGGCGTCCGGCTGCGCTCGGCTTTCCGGTTGCTTCCCTGGTCGTGGCCGGGTTGCTGGCCGACGGTTGGGGGTTTGGGTGCATGGCGCGCTCCGTTCCTTGGGACTGGGGTGGAGCCCGCGCACCCGTCTCCGGGTGCGCGGGCTGGTTGATTCCGCGCTGCGGAGACGGGCGATCCGGCGTGGTCCCGAGCAGCGTTCGCGGGGCCGGCCGTCACGCCGGGTGGTGCATCAACACGGACCTGCCGTCCGTGACGACGGCAGGCCGTGCCAGGTGCGGTTGTGCAACTTCCCGGGGTTGCCGTCAGGCGTCGTCGGGTCGGGTGCGGGACACGGTGACGGTGACGGTGTTCTCGGTGGCTTTCAGGACGAGATGCCGGAATCCCTGCGTGGCCCCACGCCGGAGCAGATCCAGCAGCGAGGCGCTGCGGGGACCGAGTGGTTCGTGCAGATGCAGGTGTTCGGCGAAGTCGTCGCCGCCGATATGGGTGTCGGCGGCGCTCGGATGCTCGTCGTCGGGTCCCCAGCCGTGGGCGTAGGCGACGAGGTTCGGGGTGCCGTCGTCGCCGGGGATCTTCGGTTGTCCGGTGGACATCAGGTAGGTGCCCTGGTCGCTGACCCAGACGAGCCCTCCAGGGCAGGTGGTGCCTTCCTGGTGTTCGCTGAACGAGGGGGCGTGTGCCGGTGCGGCGTTCGCGTGTTCGGCCAGTCGCAGCGCCACGGCGAGGTCGAAGTACAGGTCGGTGGTGTCAGCCATGAGAGGGGTACTCCTCGTTGGTGGGAGGGGGCGTCGCCGGATAGCCGTCGCCGGTATCGCGGCGCAGGTCGCGGTGGCGGGGTCCACGTCCGATGCCGGGCTGTTCTGTGGAGGGGGGCATGCCGTAGACCGTCGCGCGGCCGTACCGCTTCGCCTGGTACATGGCGATGTCGGCGGCACGTAGCAGCTCACGTCCGGAGATGCCCAGGGTCGCGGTCGCGAAGCCCACGCTCGCGGACACGCGGACCTCGCGCCCGCCGACGCGCACCGCCGTACGAGCGATGATCCTGCAAGCGGCGTGGGCGACGGATGCGGTCTGGTCGTAACCACCGTCGATCAGCAGCACGAACTCGTCGCCGGACAGCCGCGCTGCCAGCGCGGCTGGGGCCGTGATGCCGGCCAGACGGCGGCCCACTTCGGCGAGTACATCGTTGCCGTGCTCATGGCCGTAGGTGTCGTTGATGGACTTGAACCGGTCGAGGTCGACCATCACCAGCCCGGTCGCACGGCCCTTCCGCAGGGCCGTGCGCAGGTATGCGGTGACGGCGCGACGGTTGGGCAGGCCGGTGGTCACGTCGTGGTTGGCCAGGTAGCGAGTCTGGATCAGGCTCTTGTGCTGGCACACGATCACCACCACGGCGACGATCAGGGTGGCGGTCAGGGCGATGATGGCGAGGTCTTGCCAGGTCTGCAACACTCGAAAGGCTCCTTGTGTGTGAAGGAGCACCGGGTCGGTCGTCGCGCCGTGCAAAGCTTCGACGGCCGACCTGGGCTTACCGCTGGGAGTCGGCGCCCGCCGGCTTCGCCTGGAACTGATAACTCGCGGGGGCCTCGGAGACGCGGAGTGCGTGGCCGTCGTTGGCGAGCTTGTCGAGGGCGTTCACGACGGCGCCGGGACCGGCCTTGCTGAACATTCCGTCTCGGTCCGCACCGTCGATGATCTTGCACATCTCGCCGACCCGGAACGCGCGGTCGGGATTGTCTGTCAGCGCCGCGAGGATCGCGGCGCGCAATGCTCCCTTGGGCCTGCGAGGCTTGACCGGCTTGCGGTAGGCACGAGTGGTCCTCGTGGCCGGGGCATCTGGGTCCGGTACGTCCGGGGTGCCACTGTTTGACCCGACCGACTCGTGTTCGGCCGCCGGCTTCGGATCAGCATCCGGCTTCGGCTCGGGCTCGGCCGGTTCTGCGGTCGCGGGCGCAGGGTGGTGGTCGGAATCGGGTGCGCCCGTTGGTAGTCGGGTGCCGTCCGGTGTCGGGAGTGTCTCGGGACTCTGGTTGCTGAGGGCTGAATGGGTGCCGGTGAGATCCGGGTGCGAGTCGGCGTGATCGCTCGTGGCCTCGGCGCGAGGGTCGTCGGTGGGGCTGCTGTTTTCCGGCACCGCGCCGTCGTCGGTGGGAGGTTCTCCGGCGGTCGGGTTGGGCTGTTCTGGGGCGGCGCTGGTCGCGTCGCCGTTCGCGGGGCCGAGCGTGGAGGGGATGTCGGTGACGATGTGCCAAAGGGTGCTGCCGTCGCTGCCCTCGGACTTGACGGCCTGGCTCGCGGCGAGCAGGCGGCGCAGGACGGGGCTGACGGTGGAGTAGCCGACGCCGGCGGCCTCCTGGATCTGCTTCGGGGTGGCCGGGCGGTCGAGTGTCCACATGGCGGCGACGATGCGCTGGGCCGCGGTCGCGGCGGGTGGGGTGGTTTCGGTCATGACTGGCGGTGCTCCTTCCAGTAGGGCGTGGAGTTGATCCACGCTTCGTTGCGGGATTTGTTCAAGTCGCCCGTCCAGATGGCTGCCGTCCGGCGCGGACGTGTGGCGGTGATCTCGGGCGACAGATGACGTGACCTGCCAGCAAGTGCTGGCAGGTCACGTCTGTGACGTCCCGCGGGAGGACGTGTGGACGCCGGCTTTACGGTGCCGAGCCCGTCACCTACCGCTGGCGATGGCGGGAACGGCGCGCCATGCACGGCCTCACCGGCGTGTTCGCTCGGCAACCACGCGGGTGGTCGCCTCACGCGCGGCTGGCGAGGCGGACCGCGATTTTCAGGGCGGTCTGCAGCGGTAGGATGGTCGCGGGGGTATCGCGTGGTCCGTCGGCGTCGTCGACTGTGACGACCGGGTGGGTCTCGGCGTGGTACCGAGTGAGCTGGTAGACGCGGCCATCGATGTCGACGGCGTCCAGACGTCGGCATCCGTGGGGTTCGTTGGCGGCGATGACGATGTCGTCGTCGAGGGCTGCGCACGCGAGCATCCGGAAGCCGGACGCGTTACCGGTGGTGACGTTGACCGCCGCGATAAGCGCCGGAATCGGGCCCTGGGTTTCGGTGTGTCCGTGGGTCAGGGCCTCGATCCGGCCGACGATCGTCGTGTCGAGTCCCTCGGCGCCGTTGCTGTGCCGCGGTCGGACCACGTGGCAGCGGATGAGGTGTTCGGTGTCGGTGTTGGCCACTTCGTACAGGAACAGCACAGTCGGAAGTCGTGCGGTTAGGTCCGGAGTCTGGATCGCGGTGATCAACGCGGCGGTGAGGGCGTGGCTGGTCGGGAAGGGCAACAACGTCGGGCTCCCATCGAAGTTGAATGCGTTACAGGCGCACGAAAGGGCTCCCAAGGGCGGCGGGGCGCCCGGGAACCCGGTGGGACTGGGGCGGTGCGGGGGTTGACCGGCGCTGATGTAGCCGATCGCTGGCCCCGACTGGATGTGCGCCGCTCCGGCCGGGTGGCCCACGAAGCGCCCGGTCGTGCCGGGTGACCGCGCGGGCGGATCGGCAGGTCGTCGACGGTGGCACGCGGCCTAAGGTCGTTGGCCGTCGCGGCGGGCAGGTTGAGCGTGGTCCCGGTGGGCAGGCACAGGCTGCGCAGCAGCATGTCGGAGCCCATCCAGACACCGCTCTCTCAGCAACTGAGGTCGTAAGGGGCTGGGTCCGGTTAGGGCGTAGGAAGGGTGAACCAGGAGGTGCCGGTCCAGATCTGCCACTGCTGGCCGGGGCCGCAGGTGAGGGAGCGGCCGAGTTCCAGCAGCGCGGTCAACCCGGCCGGGGCGGGGGTGACCGGCCGCAGAGCGCGGGTGTGGCCGGCGTCGTCGACGAGTCGGAGTTGGGTGCCGCCGTCGACTTCGGCCTGGGCGACGGCGTGGCTGAGGAAGTGTTCGTCGGCCAATGCCTGCAGCAGCCGGGGCATGTCGACGGAGCTGCCGTGGAAGCGGCAGTGGCCGAGGTAGGCGCGCAGGCCGTCATGGATGGCGGTCAGGTCGGCCGGGTCCAGCGTGGGTGCGCCGGCGCCGTCGTCGGTCACGGTGGCGAGGGGGCGGCCGTCCAGGGCCAGGGTGGCGGTGAAGGCAAGCCCGGTGGAGACGGGCTGGTACCGCATGTTGGTCAACTGGAGGCGGGTGTGCGGCACGCGCATGCCTGGCGTGTGGCGCAGCAGCTCGAAGTCCTGCTCGTGGCCCGGGTTGGGCAGGTCACCGAGGATGCGGTCGCAGTCGTATGGGTCGACGGCCTGCCAGCACCAGTTCCAGCCCATCACCACGTACCGGCCGTCCCGGCTGGGGCTGATGTGTTCGATCGCCTCCGGGTCGTCGCACTGGGCGCGCTGGTCGGCGATGATGACGTCGCCGTCGAAGCGCAGCTCGGTCAGCTGCATGTTGACCTGCCGGTCCAGGTCGGGCTCCGGCACGCCGTGGCGGTGCAGCGACTCACGTAGGTCGCGGCGCTGTTCTTGCTGGTCGGCGACGATCGCCTCGGCCACTTCGCGGGTGCAGGAGAACACCGCCCAGCCGTTCCACCGGTCGATCAGGGTGCCGACGAACCCGACCGCGATGCGGTCCGCGCCGCTGGTGTCGGCGGTCCAGGCCCAGTCGCCGGCGAAGACCCCGACGCCGCCGACCCGGACCCGGCTGGGGTGCAGGTGGGACACGTCGGCACCGGTCGGGCTGGCTGCCAGGTGACACAGCGCAGTGACCCGCTCGAGCACCGCGGCCTCGAACGCTTCCTGGAACGCGTCGATGGTCTCGGCCCGCTGGACGTCGGTGAGGTCCCGCCAGTGCGGCATCTGACCCTGCGTGGCTTCGGTGTAGCGACCTTGGGCGGTGTCTCGGTCGTCGTGGCCGTAGGCCTGCGGGGTGAACGTCGGCAGCCCGTCGAGCACGGCGGGGTCGCCGTCGTCGATCCCCGCCAGGATCCGCCGGGCGATGGCTCGCACGTCGCCGGTGGCCCGGCCGCCGATGGTGTCCTGTGCCCACCAGTCGGCGGCGCCGCGACCGGCCTCGGCGCCTGCGGCGCGTAGCCGTGCGAGGGCGGCCGTCCACCCGTCGGTGTCGCCGGACGGCTGGGGGCCGGCTGCGGCGGGGTCGAGGAGCTCGACGCGGTCACCGGCGTCCAGGCACATCGACAGTGATGAGCCGCTGTCCCAGTCGACGTGAACGATGTGCAGGTGCTGGTCGTGGCGGCGCACGGTGCCGGCGTCACCGGGCCGCAGGTCGGTGTGCGGGTCGATGGTGTGGACCAGGGCGACACGCTGTCCCGGCTGGTAGATGGTCATGACTGTTCTCCGATCGTTGGTCGTGGTCGTTCGGGTGCCGTCGCGTACGGACGACACCCACGGTTCTGGGTCTGCTGCCCCTGGGCCTACGGGCGCTGAATGTGCGGGTGTGACGTCGCGCCGGACCAGGCCCAGGACCGTCAAGGCCCGGCGGATACGGCCGGTAGCGCGAGCGCCGCAGTGGTACGGCCGTGGGAAGGTTCGGCGTCGGGCCGCTTGGAGCGTCGGGGTGTGGGTTGTGCGGGCGGCGTTGTGGCCGTCGGCCCGGGATCGGTCAGGTATGGCGCATTCCGTTTGCGCGGTCGGGAGAGAGCGGCAACGCTGGCAGCGGCCCGCGGCTCATTGGCTCAGGGCCGCGCCGACAGATGCCATGAAGGGCGCTGGGTCGACCGCGGTCGCTGACGTGTGACCGCCGAGGTGGACCTCGTAGTGGACGTGAGATCCGCTGGAGTGGCCGCTGCTGCCAGAGATGCCGATGACGTCGCCGGCGTTGACGTGCTGTCCAACATGGACGTACGGCCGAATCAGCTGATGGCAGTAGCGGGTGACGACCCCGCCGGCATGGTCGATGTCGACGTACCAGCCGCAGCCTCTGGTGAGGTTCGGGTCGCCGTCGCGGTCGCAGCCCCAGTCACCGCCGGTCCGCACGTCGATCGCGTTGCATCGCACCCGGCTGACCGTCCCGGCCGAGGCGGAGTGGATCGGGGTGCCCTTGGGCACGATCAGGTCGATGCCGTCGTGGGTGGGACGGTCGGCGGTGCGGAATCCGGAGCCGACTTTGCCGTGCACCGGTTGGGTCCAGCCCTGGGCGCTGACCGTCGCGGCGCAGGCGGCCAGGCCAGCGCTGACGCCGGTGAGAGCGGCGACCAGTCGGCTGGCATCGACCTCCCACTTCGCATACGCGTCCGGATAGGCGCTGATCTGTACCTTCTGCGCGGCCTCGGTCAGCGGCATCGCCTGCCAGCCGCCGATGGTCTGCAGCTTCTGGTAGAACTTGGCCGCCGCGTACTGCGGGTCGTGCAACTGCTCGGGCGTGCCCCAGCCCTGTGACGGCCGTTGCTGGAACAGGCCGATCGAGTCGCGGTCACCGCCCAGCGTGTTGATCAGCGACGATTCCTGCATCGCGGTGGCCACGGCGATGACCCAGCCACGCGGGGGGATATGCAGCCGCATGCCGACAGTGATGATGACGGCGGCGTTGCCGACCTGCTCGGCGTTCCATTCACCGATCGGGCCGATGCCGCCGGGACTGGGTACATGTGCGCTCGCGGCGGCGGACGGTCCGCTCGGCGCGGCGCTGGCCGTGGTGTAGCAGGCGGCGATGGCGGCGCCATCGCCGCCGAACATCAGGATCGTTGCCAGCCCTGAGCAGAGCAGGATGGTGCCGGCGACCGCGGCGGCGATCCAGGACAGCAGTCGGGTGCTCATGGCGGTCACTCCCTGGATACCTCAAGGTGGAATCGAGTGGGCATGGCGAAGGTCGCGCGATGCCGGTGGTCGGCGTGCGCGCGGCCTTCGTCAGTCGTGCGAATGGGTCTTGGCCGCGCTGTCAGCGCTGCGATCGGCCGCGCTGTCGCTGTCACGCCGGCTGGGCGTCGCGGCCGAGCCGGGACGCTGCCAGGACCTACGGTGAAAGGGCGCCAGGAAGGCGGCGGCCCGTACGGAGGCCCGGGATGGTGAAGAGGGAAAGGCGGCCGTTTCGACGGCCGGACGTGCAGGTGGCTGCCCCTGCCGAGGGCGGCTGGCGGCTGGCGGCTGGCGGCTGGCGGCTGGCGGCTGGCGGCTGGCGGCGCTCAACGCGGAGCGGCGTGGTAGGGCTGCGTGCGCCGCGTCGGCGCTTGCGTCCGGAAGCTGACCGGGCCGGGCGCCGGGGCTCGGGATCGCGCAGGTGTGGCGGTGCCGGGGATCGGCCGGCGGGGGTGGCAATGGTCAGCTGGACGGGAGCGCGGCCTCGGTCGGAATCAGCGCGGAGCGAGGCACCGCTTGGCAAAGCTGCGGCTGGACGTGGTCGCCTCCGTCGTGCCGGGGACCGTTCCCGGGCGGGCCGCTTGCCGTCTCGAATGTCTTCGAGGTTGGCGAGCGGTCCCGACGGGGTGTGTGGGCCAGCTAGAGGCTGACGGCGATGAGCCGCTGCTCTGCGCGAATCGCGTCGAGTACGCGTAGTGCCTGCTCGATGTAGGTGGTGCGGTCCGCGAGGGTGTCGCTTCTGGGCGCGAGGCGGACACCGTTGTCGCAGAGCAGCGCGTCTGCGCAGATCGCGGTGACGGCGCTGTGGTGCTGGTAGGCCATCTGCCCGGCCTGGAACATCTCGATGTCGAACAGGTCGAGGTGTCCGGCGCCGGGGTTGACGGCGTTGTGCATGCGCATCGCGTTCACGCGCGGTTGGGTGTTGAAGTCGTTCTTGGCGTCGTCCCAGCTGTAGTTCGCCGGGTCGGCGAGGTGCTTGGCCAGGTACGTCGTCCACGGGTACGCGGGGCGGGTGCCTCGCACAGCGTGGGTCCACACTTGGTGCCGGATACCGGCGCCGACGCCGGCGGCCTGGCGCAGGCCGGCGAGGTCGAGTAGTCGGGCGGGTCCTCCCGCGCAGGGGGCCGGGCGACCTTTGCGCAAGCCGACGATCTTCCCGCGCTGCCACAGCTTCAGAGTCGGTGCGGCCCAGAATCGTGGTTCCAGAACGCCGCGGACACCGAAGTGCCGGTCCAGGGCGTGTGCGGTGAGCGACTCGTGCGGCACGGCGTCGGGCAGCAGCACGATCATCGTGCGGATCGTCGGAGTGGGCGTGACGGCCGGCTGCGGCTGGGTCCGGGAACTCCCGGAGGCAGGCGCGGCAGGCGTCGCAGCCGCAGTAGTGCCGCGGGTCGGCTTCGGCGCGGCTGTGGCTGCCGGCGCCGGGGTGCTGCCGTTGCTGCTCGGCGCGGTGGTGGCGGTCTTGGCCATGGCAGGTCCTCCATCTGTGCGGGCGTGTGCGGACACGCGGAAAGGGACCGGTCCACCGGGTGCGTGGACCAGTCAGGGATAGGGGTGTGGAAGGCGATCCGCAGGGTTCGCGGGGTCGCGCGGTGGTGCGGGCGATCCGCCGGGTTCGCGAGATCGTGGTGGTGGGTGCGACCGGAGAGGGCCGCCGCGCGGTGCGCGTACCGACCGGCCTGCAAGAGACGGGTGGGTGACGGCACCGTGGTGGTGCGGCGGGAGTCCCCTTCGGTGGGACCGAACCGGGGGTGGAGATATGTGGAGGTGGGTGTGGTGCCGTTGACGGTACCGCTGCGGTCTCACAGCGCCGGTCTTCCGCAGTCGGGCGGAAACCGGCTCTGACCTGGGCTGTGAGACTTTCGCACCGGAATTTCGGTCGGGCTGTGAGCGGCTGTGAGACTTTCGGGATGGTGCTGCGCCGCGTTTCTTGTGGCGGCGGGGTCAGTCTTCGGGGCCGCTGTAGCGGTGCGGGTTGGTGGCCGTGTTGACCGGGCCGTGGTCGCTGGGCAGTTCGTGCAGCCAGCGGCGCAAGCCGCTGGCGTCGCCGGCGACGGTCCATGCCGGGCCGGCGGGGTGCTCGCTGTGTATTCCGGTCGCGACGGGCAGCCCGGCGGGTACGCCGGCGAGGGCGTCGAGCAGGTTGCGTTCGCGGCGCCGCGACGCGACGCGCAGCAGGACCGGGTAACGCGGGCCGACCTCGGCCAGCCGGGCGTAGTTGCGCAGCTTGCCCAGGACGGTCGCGATCTTCTCGGTGCCACGGTCGTGCTCGAGCCAGAATCCGGTCGTGCGGTCTCCGACCTGCCAGATGCCGTGCCCGTCGGGGCGGATCCCGGACAGCGCATAGGCGGCGGTGGCGTGCTGCTCGGACCACCAGCGCAGCAGCCGGGCGTTCGGGTCGGCGCGGGTGTAGGCGTGCAGGTCGATGAACAGCTGGTTGGTGCCGAGCAGGTGCGCGAGTTTGCGGCTGCCCACGATCCGCTCGGTGCGATCGGTCGCCGTGCGCGGTGCCGGGGCGTCGGGCCGGTCGGGATCGTTGTAGGCGCTCGGGTGTACGAGCGCGCCGAGCGGGCCGAGTGCGTAGAGGTGCTGCCGGGTGCCGGTGGTGACGTCGACGAACCGGTTGACCGCCTCCATCTCGTAGAGGGCAGCCAGCCGCAGCGTCGCCGCCCGCTTCGACGGGAACAGCGCGACGGCGATCTGGTCGGTGGACAGCAGGTAGTGCTCCGCCAGCCAGTCGAGCAGTTGCCGGTCGCGGATCGTGAGCCGGGCGAGCAGCCTCAGCCTGGCCCGCTTGGACGAGCTACGCGCAGGGGAGGGCCGAGGTCGGGGACCGGCGGAGGGCTCGGGGGCCAGGAACGGAGGACGAGGACCCGGAGGTTCGAGGGGACCGGGGTACCGGTCGGTGGAGGGGAGTTCGGATGACACGCGGGGTCTCCTGGGGAGATAGAGAGGGAGGGTGACCCTCCTGTGGGGAGGGTGTCGGGAACTGTTCGCGTCGACGGTCGTCGGACCTCACGGCCGCTGTGCTGCTTTGACAGACACCACAGCGATGACGGTGCGTGAGCGAAGGGTGATCGGTGGTGAAGGGCGGGTGAAGCTCTGCGGGAAGGGGCAGGACCGGCCCGGAGCGCGGCGTTGACAGACGTTGGGTTTCGCGATGCCGGCGGCGTCGGGCTCAACTGCGGCGCGGATCGGTGTCGGAGCGTTTGTCCTTGCCGCCGCCGCTGTTGGTGTCGCCGCGGCGGGAGTACTGCTCGACGAGGTCGTTCATGGCCGTGGTGTCCTGCGGCGGCACCGCCTGCGCGGCGATCTGCCGGATCGCGGTCGCCTCCCCGACGAGGGGCTTGGGCGGGCGGGTCTTCATGGTGAACGCGGGAAGCTGCCGGCCGTCGACGACCAGCCGGGTGGCGGTGGTGTAGGCGTCGAGGTGGGTCAGGTCGTGCTCGTCGAGCTCGGGCAGGGTGTGCCGGGCGAGGACTTTCGCGTCCTCCGGCGCGCACGTGAAATAGATCTTGTTGCGGGCGTTCGCGGACGCGGCGGCGAGCAGGTCGCGGGGGAACTGGGCCAGGTCCTGATGCGACAGCGTCATCGACAGCCGGTACTTGCGGGCCTCGGCGAGCATCGACTCGAGACTGCTGGCCAGGGTGAGGAAGTTCTGCGCCTCGTCGATGATCAGGGACGCGTCGCGGCGCTGGTCCGGGGCGAGTTTCGCGCGGGCGGTGGTGGCCTGCCACACCTGCGCCAGGATGAGCGAGCCGAGCAGCTTCGACGTGTCCTCGCCCAGGGTGCCTTTCGGGATCCGGACCAGCAGAACCCCGCCGTCGAGGATTTTGTTCATGTCGAAGCTGGCCTTCGGGTAGCGCATCGTGCGCTTGACGAAGTCGCGCAGCAGGAAGGACCGCAGCCGGGCGAGGACGGGGCCAATCACTTGAGAGCGCAGGGCCGGGTTGAGCTCGTCGTACCACTGCCAGAACCCGGACAGCCCGGCCGGGTCATCCAGGCCCACGGTCATCGCCGACCGGAACTGCGCCGAGTTGAGCAGCGGTGGGATGTGCTGCAGGGTGACGTTCGCGTGCCGCAGCAGGGTGAGGCAGGCGACCCGCATGACGTCGTCCATCCGTGGCCCCCACGCTTTGGCGAAGATGTTGCCGAAGATCGACACGAGGTTGTCGACGACCAGGTCCGGGTCGTCGCCCTCAAGGGGGTTGATGGTGGGCGGGTTGGGCTGGTCGGGGTCGAAAATGACGACCTTGTGCGCCAGGCTGGCGGGGATGCGGTCGAGGATGTCCAGAACCATGTCGCCGTGAGGGTCGATCACGATGGTGCCGCGGCCGGCTTTGATGTCGTCGACGGCCATGTTCACCAGCAGCGTCGTCTTGCCCGACCCGGTCGAGCCAATGACGTGCAGGTGATAGCGAGCGTCGGCGACACCCAACGCGATGCCGTGTCCGCCGATCTCCGCGTCGCCGAGGACCTTCGTCCCCCGGCCTCCGGCGGCGATCGCGACCGGGGCCGGCATCGCGCGGGCGCGGGCCCGGTCCAGGCCGGGCACGGCCAGGTCCTGCGGCAGCGCGGCCAGGGCGGCAAGTTCCGGCGCGGAGGCCAGGAACCCCGGGCCGAGGCGCCGACCGGCGAGGACCGCGACCGGGGAGCTCATCCGGGTGCGGTGGGCGAGGCGGTTGCGGCCGGTGTAGACGGCGAACGCCGAACCGATCGTGTCGGCGATGCCGCGCAGGCGGCCATCGGACAGCAGGCCAGCGCGGCTGGGGGTGCGGGCGACGGCGTAGCGGATACCGGTCTGCCACAGCGGGTACGCGGTCTTGTCCAGGATGGCCCGCACGTCGCGTTCGATACCGGGATCGCGGCGTGCGGCCGGCATCGCGGAGCTGGTGCGCCGGGAGGAGCCGGTCTGGAATGCCTCGATCAGCCAGAGCAACGGGGCCGCCGGGTTGATCGTCGGGGCGGCGGTCTTGCCGGCGCGGATGCGCCCGGCGGCGCGGCGGGCCCGGGCGACCCGGCGGGGCCCGGCAGGGCGGGCGAGGATCTGCACGCAGGCGTGCTCGTCGGCCTTGAGCTGCGAGCCGGCGGACATCAGGGCGCGCAGCGGGTCGCTGTCATGCTCGGTGGCGAACGGCAGCCATTCCGCCGCCGTCGGGGTCAGGTGCCCGCCCGCGGCCATCGTGGCGGTAGACGGGATGGGTGGAGCCGGGTTGTCGGCGGTGCAAGCGGCGCCGGGCCACGCGGCGCGGATCGCGGCCTCCACGGCGCCGCGAGGGACGCTGCCGGGTACCCACACGCTGATGAGCAGCCGGCGGCCGGTCCAGGTGTACTGCAAGACCACATGCGGGCTGCCGTAGATCAGCCGGCGTCTGCGGGAGGGTGTGAGCGTGCCGGACAGGTTCGCCCACAGGGCCGCCGAGCTGTGCGGGTCGACCTCCGGCGGCGGCGCGATCGTGATCAGCCTTGCGTCGGTCGCGTGGTAGCGGTGCCGCCACACTTCCAGGAGGTTGCGGGCGGCGACGTAGACGAGCAGGGTTGCGGCGGCCACGGCGAGCAGCCACGGCCGGTGCGCCGCCCACACGGCGGTGTCGATGACCAGTTGGGCGGGTCGGCTGGCGGGAGAAACGAAGTCGGCGCCCGGCCCCGGGCGGGGGCTGGGCGCCGGCGGCGCGTGAAGCAGCAACGGTGGTGGTCTCATGACGGTGTCCTCATCAGAGGTGTCGAGTCGGGCGGCGGGTACGCGGGCTTGAAGACGGACGTGGGGGTGTGTGGTCCGAGCGGCGCCCGGCCCATCGGGTGGGGCGAGGTTCCGCTCGACGTTCAGCTGTGGCTAGGAAGCGTCTCTCGGATCCTGGTTTGATCCAGAGCAGGATGCCGGCGAGGGTGAGTGCGGCCTGATAGTGCACGGCGACTTTGTCGGGCAGGTCCCGCCATGGTGAGCCGGTGCGGTACTCCCAGGCGATCGCCTCGATCACCTCGCGGTGGTCGGCCCATCGGCCGCGTGGCGGCGACCGGTCCGGCAGCTAGGGCTCCAACCGGGCCCACCTGTCACCAAGGATCCATCGACGAACCGGCACGCTTCGTCAACGAGCCACCTTGATCCGAGGGAAGCTTTCCTAGGCGTCGCTCCTGCTCCAGTTGCCGAGTGCGACGATCGCCTCGCGCAAGGCGAGCCCGCGATCGGTCAGCGCATAAGCCCGAGTGTTGTGTCGAAGGGGCAGGCGGAACAGCACGCCAGCCGCTTCGAGCTCGCGCAGGCGTGTCGCGAGCATGTTCGTCGGCCCGCCAAGGTTGCGCTGCAGATCGCCGTAGCGTTGTGGCCCGTCGAGCAGCCGTTCCACGATGAGCAGGGCCCACCGTGCTCCGACGATGTCGAGGGCCGCGGCGAGGTCGCTCACGCGGTCGGATCGGCGTCCGCCTTCATCCAGATCAAGGCCTGCAGGTCGTCGCGGACGGCATCTGCGTCCCACACCGCCCGATAGAGCAGGCGCTGCATCGCGTCCGGCCGGTCATGCCCGGCCTGCTCAGCAAGCCCGCCAGCACGTCTTGACCTCGATATCAGCCAGCAGACCGGTCACTAACCCTGCCGCCGCCCGGCGCGGCTGGACCCGGCCGAACCGGCCCGCGAAGGAAGCGATTACCCGGTCCAGAACCTGCCGGCATCCGGCGGCGTCTACGCTGTGACCAGCGGCCACCGCACGATACCAATTTTTGTCCACAACATACAGACGATCACGCGGTGACCGCCCCGCGTTCACTAACCCTAACCAAGATCCCAAACGGCGGCTGCCGTACTAGATACCACTTGTAGTCACGCGGTCACGCATGGAAGGCTTCCACGGTCCTCGCCGTTAGGGCACGCGCCTCCCGACACGACGAACGGCCGGACTTGAAGGGGCGGCGGCATGAAAACGGGTCAGCGTAACGGCTCCAGTTGGAGAACGCTCTCAAGGCCCAAACTTGGCCTGGCTGACACCATCAGTGACAACATTTCAAATTCCGGTCATGTAACTGATGTCTCCCTCCGCGCATTGCGTGGCTCTCCGTCGCTACTGATATTTAGCGACTACGGTGGAGCGCACAAACAGGCGCGATACGAGGTCTTGTCCTTCCTTGTTACTACGGCTCATGGTTTGCAGGGCTTCGACACCGAGCGGCAACTGCTCCGTGAGCGCTCGCTCGGGAACGAACGCCGTATGTCCTACAAGGCCCTCAATGACCGGTGCGTATGCGGTCTTTGCTTGCATTCTTGACGGCCACCGATCAACTGCAGGGCCTGTTGGTCAACTTTGCATTGGACAAGCGTGCGACAGACCGCCTCAGTGAGGGATATATTTCAGACACTACGATCGGCCCCTTGGGGCCGTGGGCTCAGCGCTCATTCGGCAAGCTCACCCGAGTAGGTCATTTGGCAGGGATCCTGGTCGAGGGGGTCCGGCGTGACGGGCAGAACCTCATTTGGATTACTGACGAGGACGAAATCGCGCCCAACGACCTCAAACATTCCGAGGCAACCAAGCTCTTAGGCCACTACCTGAATGTCTACTGTAGCGGCTCGATGGGGCACTTCCGTTTCGGAACCACCGCGTCTGACGCTGGTGATCTGCTTGTCGAGGACCTGGCGGCAGTGCCTGATCTCGCCGCAGGCTGTCTCGGCGAAGTCTTGTCGCTGCTGGCGCCGCACCCAGAGTCAAGTTCGGTGGAGCGACTATTTCTCCCGGCCGGCAGTGACGTGCCGGCGAAGGTCGCCGATATCGCAATGTGGCTAGGAGGTTCGTCAGGGAGCCTTCAGAAATTGAATCTCGTTATTGACGAAGGCAGCGGTGGCTGTTCGATTCGAAAATTCAGCATCGTCACCAAACTAGAGGAACTCTAGCTACGGACAACTTAGGCGGCGGGTTCAGGTATTCCTGAGCCCATGGCGGCCGCGGAGGACGCCACGGGCCCCTCCGTGGGATGCGGATCTTCGGCGTCGTCGCGACTCCGCATCTCCACCCGTACACCGACGCCGAGCACCCCTTCTGGAAAGCAGTGCCGTCCGCTACGGTGACAACACGGTGCGTCAGGGGGGGACTCTTGAGCGACCATGACGATTTCTTCAACTCCAAGCAGGCAGAGGCGGTCTTCAAGCACGGGATCATCAAGCGTTATCCGGTCGTCTTCGCCTCCAAGACCGGCGTAGCCGTCAAGGGCAACCATGTCGCCTTCCTCGACGGCTACGCAGGTCGAGGCCAGTACAAGGACGGCGCACCCGGCTCCCCGCTCTTGTTCGTGCGCGCCGCTGAACGCCTTCAGAGCATTCGCAACATCGTTGGCTATTTCGTCGAGCAGGACGACGAGAACTTCGCCGACCTGCAGCAGGCGCTCTCCGACAAGGGCGGTCCGACACCGCCTGTGCTCCGCCACGGCTCACTCGACGAGCACCTACCCGAGCTGCTGGTCCTCACGGAGAAGGCCGCCCTGTTCGCGTTCCTCGATCCGTTCGGTCCAGCCCTCGACTTTCACCTCATCAGGAACAACCTGCTCGGCCGGCCGAAATGGCCACCAACCGAAGTCCTCCTGCACTTCAGCGTGCGTAGTGTTGCTCGTATGGGCGGAGCTGTGCACGCCGCCCGGCGGACGAAGGGGCGCCTGTCCGAGGCGGACAGCAAGACCGCTGCCCGCCTCGACAGGTTCCTCGACGGACCTTGGTGGCAGGACTACTTCGCCGAAGTCCACGATGCCCGCGATGAGGCCCGCGCCACGGACGTGGCCCTCAAGGTCTGCGCCGAGTACCAGCGCCGCCTGACGTCAGGCACTCGGTACACAGCCGTCAGCATGCCAGTGCGTCCTCGTCCCGACCTAGGCCGTGTCCTGCCGATCATCGGAGCCAGATCAACGCGGCGATGAGTAGCAGTGATGAGCGGTAGAGGGCTGCGCGTTTGGCGTAGCGGGTGGCCAGCGCCCGCCATTGCTTCAACCGGTTGAAGCAGCGTTCCACGACGTTGCGCTGCCGGTAGACCTGCTTGTCGAAGGCGGGCGGGCGTCCGCCGTGGCTGCCTTTCGCGGCCCGGCGGGCGACCTGGTCGACGCGTTCCGGGATGGTGTGCGCGATCCCGCGGCGGCGTAGTTCCCGCCGGGTGGGGTCGTGGGCGTAGGCCTTGTCGGCGATCAGCATGTCCGGCTTCTTCCGTGGCCGGCCCGGCCCGCCATCGTGTACCCGGATCGCGTCCAGCAGCGCGAACAGCTGCGGATTGTCACCGGCCTGCCCTGCGGTGAGCAGCACCGACAACGGTCTGCCCCGCCCGTCGACGGCCAGGTGAATCTTGGTGCTCAGGCCGCCCCGGGACCGGCCCAGCGCTTCACCATCCTGCGCTGGTATCGCGATACCGCCGGTAGATCCCCCTTTTTGTGGGCGCCAGCGGCGTGCTGGTGGGCACGCACAACGCTGGAGTCCACGCTGATGACCCACTCGACTGGCTGACCGTCGTCGTACACCTGCGCTTTGGCGAGGATCTGTTCCCAGGTGCCGTCGTCGGTCCACCGGCGTAGCCGTTCGTGGCAGGTCTTCCACGGCCCGTACCGGTCTGGAAGGTCCCGCCAGGGAGCGCCGGTGCGCAGCTTCCACAGGATCCCGTTGATGACCTGGCGGTGATCGCGCCACCGCCCCGACCTGCGACCCGGCTCGGGCAGCAACGGCTCGATCACTGCCCATGCTTTGTCCGTCAGCTCGCCACGTCCAACACCTGACACATCAATCAGAACTGATCAACTGATCGGCAGGACACGGCCTAGTCCCGAAGTATGTGCTGACGCTGTTGACCGCGAGCAGCGAGGGGGCTTGGTGCTTCGCTGACTCGCTGGGTCAAGCGGGGCGCGACTGGACCGCTGCGTGGTTCTCCGAGCGTATGAAGAAGGAAGGGCCGCGGGGGGAGGTTTCCCTGTTCGGCGAAGTCCCGGTGTTCGATCCTGTCCGCTACGAGGCTGACAACCGGGAACGGTGGACCCTCACCATCGCCAGCAACATCGACAAGATGCTGACCGGCATGGGCTCGTTCAAGCCAGCCGACCATGTTCCAGAGGTGTACGGTGCGGTCCTTGGGCAAGCGTGGGAACGACACGCCCGCGCAGCGGTCAAGCGACTACACCCGGCGAAGGTCGACCACGACGGCATAGGTGACTTCTGGAAGGCAACCCTCAGTCGCCCGTAGCCGCATCATCAGCATCCAGATCGCTATCCCACCGCCGAGAGCCGCCGACCTGACGGCATCTCATCCCATGTGCGTCCTTCCAGGAGCCGGCCTCCCGCCTTCGGCGTTCGACCGCCCCACTGCTTGAAGAAGAACGCCGTCCCGCTGGCCTTGCATTGGTCTCGAAGGTCACGAGCCCACGCGGGATCCATGGGACGGCAACCCTGCCCGGACTCACCGCCGGCGATCAGCCAATCGATGCCGTCCAGGTCCAGTCCTGGCAACGGGCCCAGGAGGGGCTCCGCTGACACGAACCGCACAGCGGCCGGGACGCGCCGCAGGTCGTTGATGCGGCCCACCTGCCCGGCATCCTCAACGCTGACGCCCATCCAAACGTTCGCTGGCCAGTCGATCTGGGGGTGCTACCTTGGCCAGCCTTGCGGCCCGCTTGGTGAGCACCTGATAGGTGTGCCGCGGAGTCTCGCGCATGACGGCGAAGACCCGCTGTACATATTCCAGCGGTACGCGGGCGTGGAACAGATCCGACATCGAATTGACGAAGACGACTCGGGGATCGCGCCACCGCCGGGGTATGTCCAGCGTGTCCTCGTGGATGGCAACGCCGAAACCAGGCCCGGACGTCCGAGAGTCTCCGTCGGTCTGATACTTCGCAGAGCCCATGGCCTTCAGCCGCTTCGCCAGCGTAAGGGCGTAGCAGTTATCGCAGCCGACGGAAACGCGATCGCAGCCCGTCGTTGGGTTCCAGGTTGCCTCAGTCCACTCGATCGTGCTGTTGTCCGCCACAGCGTGCACCTCCGTCGGTTCACCCATCCTGTCGAACATCCGTACGGGTGGGAAGGATTCGTGTTAAGTCGCACCCCATCGGTTACCCAGGGCTATCGGCAGGCGAATCGGCAGCGGCGCGTCACCAGGACCAACGCCGCGATGTAGTTCAGGTCGTGGACTAACCTCTGGCCCCTGTTCGCTCGGCGATCACAGCGAAATCCGGACCGTCCGATCTAAAGTTGATCAACATGCGGGCATGGGTGTAGAAGTTCATCGCCGTGAACAGGGCGAATGCGACGCCAGCAACGGTCCAGGCCCGGTACATCGTCAGCCACTAGGTACGGCTGCCGGACTAGGGGTCGTCGTCTTGCTCGTCGAGCGCCGCGAGGTCCGCCGGGCTGGTGGTGCACAGTGCGTGTTCTTCCGGCGCGGCGACAGCCTCGAAACTGGTCCGCTGAGTTCCGGAGATCAACAGCCCCTGGCCGGTGCGGGCGGTGAGCAGCGCCCGCCGCTCGCCGGCGGTCAGGCCGAACGCGGCGCCGACGGCGTCGATGGCCTGGGGCGCTTGTTTGAGCAGGATCTGGGTGGCGGCGTTGGCGACGACGGCCTGGCCGAGGTCGGTGCCCAGCACGTCCGCGACGTCCTGGGTGACCACGGTCAGCCCGGCGTTGCGTTTGCGGGCGGCCTTCGACATGCGGAACAGGAACCTCGCGCCTTCGCCGTCGCGCAGCAGCATCCACGCCTCGTCGACCACCACGAGCCGGCGTACGCCGTGGCCCTTCGCGCCGGGAGCGTCGACGCCGCGCCAGGTCGAGTCCAGGGCGAGCAGGGTGCCGACGGTGCGGATCTCGTCGGGCAGGTGCCGCAGGGACCAGACGACCAGGTGCCCGTCGGGCCGGGTGGTCGTGGGCCCGTTGAACAGCTCGGAGAACGACCCGTCCACCCACGGCGCCAAGCGCGCGGCGAGCTGCTGGGCCGCCGCGTCCTGCGCGTCATCGCGCAGGCAGGCGGTGAGATCGCCGAGCAGCGGCGCGCTGCGGTGGTGGGTGGCGGGGTCCGCGGTGATACCGGCGCGGCGGTAGACGGCGAGGATGGCCCGGTCCAGGGCCGCCCGTTCCTGCGGTGGCGGCTGGTGTCCCAACAGCACGGAGATGAGCGTGTGCAGGAACAGGCCGCGGCGAGTGAGGACGTCGGGGCGGGTGTCACCGATGGGCAGGTCGAGGGGGTTGATCTTCACCCCGGAGTGTCCGAGGCGCACGATGCTGCCGCCGACAGCGTCGGCCAGGCGCAGGTACTCGTCCTCCGGGTCGATCACCGACACCTGCACGCCCTGGTGCAGATTGCGCAGGATCTCCAGCTTCAGGAAGTACGACTTCCCGGCGCCGGAGCGGGCGAGGACGACGGAGTTGTGGTTCTCCTGGCTCCAGCGGTCCCACCAGACGATCCCGTTGGAGTCGGGGTTGAGGCCGTACAGGGTGCCGCCGACGTTCTGCGGGTCGCCGGGCAGCGGCGCGGGCAGATCCGGGCTCGCCAGCGGGAACGCTGCCGCGAGGGCCTGGGTGTCCATGGTGCGCAGCATCTGCAGCGAGTCGGTGGCCATGGGCAGGGTGGTGGTCCACCCGGCGAGATGCCGCCAGGTGGCGGGCTGGACCTCGATCAGGGTGGACGCGGCGGCGGCTTTCACCTGCGCGCACGCGTCGAGCAGTTCGGGTTCGGTGCGGGCGTGCACGGTCAGGTACAGCCCGACGCGGAACAGTTTCGACACGCCGCGGGCCAGCCGCTGGGCCAGGTCGGCGGCGTCGTCGGCGGCTGCCTCCAGGTACGGGTCGACGAGTTTGCCCTTGCTCGTGTCGGCCCGCCGCGACGATTCGAAGCGGGCCCGCTGGTTGCGCAGTCGGGAGGCGGCGATCGGTGCGGGCAGCGGGTCGATGTGCATGGCCAGGTCGAGACGGCCGGGCCAGGACAGTAGCGGTTCGAGCCACGCCGGTCCGACTTCGGCGGGGTAGCCGGTGACGACCAGTGTGCAGGCGTAGCCGTCGCCGACGCGGAGCATCCGCGGCATCACCTCCACCGAGCCGGGCGCCACCGCGGCGGCGACTCCGGCACCGGCGGTGAGCCGCGTCGCCGCCGCTGGTATCTCGCGCGAGTGCGCGTGGGGGTTCGTCTTGCGGGTCAGGTTCATGACGGCCGGTCCTTCGCGTGACGGTGTGGGCGGGTGGCGGAGGCGGTGATGACGGTGTCGGGGGCGGCCAGCCCGCCGGGGCGCGGCGGCCGGTACGGGTCAGCGGCTGCGGCAATCGCCGCGGTCACGGCCGGACCGTCCAGGGCGCGGGTGGTGACGCCGAGGCCGGACAGGGCGCGCACGGTGCCGTCGGCACGCCTGCGGGCGGCGTGCTCCCCGCGCTCCCCCGCACCGGTGCGGGTGACGACGAGGACCTGGCGGCGTAGCGGGTCGCGGCGTTCGGCGAGGTCGTCGAGGAACCGGGCGTGGTCCGCGCACGCCGCGGCCAGGGCAGGGTGCGGCAGGGCGGGCGCGGCGGCGGCCAGGGACTTGGCGTGCGAGCGCAGGTCGACCGGTTGGGCGGACACCACGATCTGCGTTGGCGTGGACAGGCTGTTGAGCCACCGGCCGTAGGTGTCGATCAGGGCGGCCTGCTCGCCTGGGGTGCGCAGGTGCAGGTTGACGCTGGTCGCGGCGACCATCGCCGCCCGCACTGCGCCGAGGCTGATCTGCCCGTCGGCGGCGATGGCGTCGGCGGGCAGCTTCAACGGGGCCGGCAGCACCGTCGGTTTCGGTGCCTGCACCCAGTCCGGGGTGCGCGAGGTCGTGTCGGTGGTCGACAGCGCCCGTGGGGCGCGGGCGTGACGGATCGCGGCCAGCAGCCACAGGTCCAGGGGAAGTCCGTCGCGGCGCCCGACGGCCAGGCCGAACACCAGGCCGCCGAACACCACACCCGCGCCGAGCAGCAGCGGGGTCAGCACGAGCGTGTGCAGGCCGCGCCAGGCGGCGTAGAAGACGACGGCGGCCACCGCGAGCAGGGCGAGCTGACGGAACGTCAGCCCGTAGAGGACCTTGTCGGGGGCGTCCACGTCGGCCGCCATCTTCGCCCGGACGTCCGGGCCGTCAGGGTGGGCAGAACTCATCGCATTGCCTTCCAGACAGAGGAGGTTGGTCTTGGCGTAGGAGCGCCGGGCCGGGGTGCGCAACGCAAGGGGCGTCAGCGGGCGAGGCGGCCGATCCCGGGGATCACGCGGCTGATCTGCTGCACCACGACGATGCGTACGGCCGCGCCGACGACGTTGGTGTTGCGGGCGCCGGGTGCTGTGACGAGCTTGCGCATCCAGCCGGGGACCTTGACCGCGGTCCACAGCAGCACCATCACGACGAACAGGTTGATCACGCCGCCGGGTTCCACGGGCAGGCCCAACAGCGGCAGCATGTGGGCGGTGTCGAGCAGCATCCACTGCCCGGCTGCCAAGAACATGCCCTGCGCGACGGGCACCGCCAGCATGCCCGCGTAGGCGCGCCACCACAGGCGGGCGAGCGGGTCGGTCTGCGGCAGGGCGTGCATCGCCAGAGCGATCGGCGCGATCGTGGTGAGGACCAGGGCGATCGCGAATCGGACGATCATGCTGATCGCCGTCGCGGCGAGCAGCATGACGATGATCGCGGCGCAGACGATGAACAGCAGCCCGCCGAGGTGGTCGCGGGAGGCATCCATCTGCGTCTTGATGCCGGCCAGGCCGCCGTCGGCGCCGGTGCGGGGATCGGTCAGCGCCGCGGTGAGCGCGTTGGCGAGCTCGATGAGTTTGCCGGCGATCAACTGGGAGAAGTGCGCGGCGACGAACCCGACCACACAGCGTGGGAGCAGCTCCTTGACGCCGTAGCGGGCGCGTTCGTCGCCGCCCGCTGTCATGGTGAGCGCTCCGGCGGCGACGAACACGAGCACGAAGACGGTGTCGACGATGAGGATGGAGCGTCCGGTCAGGGCCTCCACCTGGGGTAGGACGGTGACGTCCGGGGTGTGCAGCAGCGCTCCGGTGATCCCGGCGATGAGGGTGTTGAAGACGTCCAGGATCGCGTCGGCGAACCAGTCGAGGATGCCGTCGAGCATGAAACCCATGACGCTCAGCCGCCGACGATGCCCTTGACGACCTGCAGCAGCACGGGTGCGAGGACTGCGAGGCCGTAGCCCATCAGGGCGTTCTTCAACGCGGCTTTGGCCTTGTCGACCTGTGCCGGGTCACCCCCGGCGGTCGCCCAGTACACCCCGGCCAGGACCAGGAAGAGGGTGGCGATCGCGGCGAGGATGCCCATCACCCACGTCTGCAGATTGTCGATGACGGTGGGCAGGGAGTTCGCCGTTAGGTAGACGGTGTCGCCGGCATCGGCGTACGCGGCGCCCGGCGCCGACAGGATGAGCAGGACGGTCGCGGTGTGCGCGGCGACCCGGAGGGCCCTGCGGGGCAGCCCGAGGGGTGCGGGCCGGCGTCCCAGCGACAGGCGGGATGGGGCCAGGCGGGCGGCCGGGCGGCCGAAGCCGGCGACGGCGCGGACGTTGGCACGCGGGTGAGCCCGCAGGCCAGTGGTGGTGGTGCGATGGCGGGACATGGGATGGTCACCTCCGGCCCGGCCCGGGATCGGGCGGGCTGTGCGAGCGGTCGGATGAGGACCGCCGCCGGGCGCGGAGGCAGCAGGACGCGTCGACCAGTCACAACAGGCCCCGGGAGGAGCTCGTCCTCCCTCAGCGGGTGTGGCGGTGATCGATGAGTGTCAGCGCATCAAGCAGGCGCGGCACCCGAGGCGTTGCGGCTCGCGAGACGGCCCGATACCTGTCGGGCCCGGCGGCGGGGCGGAGACCGATCCGGCCGCTGCTCGGCGTACGCCGTCCTCGGCTCGGTAAATGGTTCCGCACCCTCACACCGGCATTTGTGTGCTCTGCCGAACGCCTACCCGGCTCACCGAAGGCTCACAACCCCTGCCGTAAGGCTCACAGCGCAGGTCAGGGGTCGGTGTGAGCCTTCCGGCATGGCTGGCTGGCGGCTCGCCTGGCCCGGCGACCGCACCGTGCGCCGAGTTCAACATCCGGCTCCGCCGGCACCGCTGATACGCCTCAGCGGGACCCGCGCAGAGCCCCGTCGAGGTGCACACACGTCGGCGCCCTCGCGGGTGGACGACTCCACCAGCGAGGGCGCGAAGGGGTATGCGGTCGTTCAGGCCGCAAACGGCAGCAGCGTCTGCTGTGCGGGGTGGCTGCGCGAGGTGGCCGAGCCGCCGGCGGAGGTGACGGCGCGGCTGGCGCGCAGGGCGGCGCGCCGGGCGGCCTGCTCGGCGAGCAGCTGGGCGGCGTCTGCGGAGACCGCGCCGGTCAGCAGGCCTCGCCCGAGGGCGTCGGCGAGTCGGGTGTCGATGCGGCCCAACCGCATGCGCAGGGCGTCGGTGGTGACGCCGAGGCCGGCGGCGATCGGTTCGATGGCCTTCTGCCCGAGCCGCACGTCGATGTAGGGCTGCTCGTCGGTCTCGTCGACCAGGCCGAGCTGGACCGCGCGGCGCACCAGCAGGTCGGGATGACCCCACGGCACGATCGGGGTGCGCGGGCCGGTCACGTGCTCGACGTCGTCGACCGGGGTGTACTCCCGCGACTGGCGCACATGGTCGTGCCCGGCCCGAAACGCCGCCATGCACAGGGCGGCGTGTGGGGCTGGCCGAGCCAGGTCCACCCGCTCACGCAGGGCGGCGAGGAAGCCGGTGAGGACCTCGGCGTCCACGTCGTCGCGGTCACCGCGATACCCGATCGCGAGCTGGACGGCGTAGCGGCGCAGGGCCGGCATCGCCATCCCGACGGCGGCGATCACCCATTCCGGCCCATCGAGTCGGGCCCGGCGCACCAGTTCGCGCCAGACCGCATCCCGCGCGGCGAAGGCATGCCGGTGCTTGGCCAGCCAGTCGTCCAGGTCGGTCAGGGTCATGACACCGGTCGGCAGGCCGGCGTCCGGGTCGAGTTGGCCGAGGTCGAGGGTCATCGGGTCGGGCTCGCAGGTCAGTGCCGCGAACGCGGTCGCGGCGGCGGACAGTGGGGAGGTCGGCCAGTCGGTGGCGGACACGCTCATGTCACAAACTCCAGGAGTTCGAGGTGGGGTGACATCGCCGGCCCGTGTCACGGGGCGACGTCGAGGCACCGAGTAGGACACGAGCGGCTCACAGATGTGTCACACCACAGGTCACCGGCCCGATGTGACATGTCCGCGGCGTGCCCGGGCCGTCGGCCGGCGCGGGTCAACCATCGCCACGACATCGACAGATCTCGTTGACCCGAAGCCATGGCAGGCCGGATGAGCTGCACTGTGACATTCGGAGACGGACGATGACAGCCGTCCGGGGAGCATCACGGCGAGGGCCGCGGACTACGTCAACGAGGCGATGTCACCGGCGGGCGATCGCGCTCGCCACGACTCACAGCGGCCTCGCCACGGCTCACAACGACAGCTCACGGACACCGACCCGCCGCTCTTACCGAGACACCCGGGACCGTGACACGGTCGGGGGCGGCGCGCAGGCATGTCCAACCCTCGACGGCGATGCCACCCGGGGGCGGAACAATGACATCGGCCGGCTTCTGGCATGTCACCGGCGCGGTCGGCAGTGACACGGCAGACGGCGAGGACACCGACGCCTGCGCCGTGTCGGCGCGTCACCGGCACGATGACACGGCGATCCAGGCAACACGGAAATCGAGCCGCGCCGGAACCCGTGTCGACCGCAGCCCGAGCCGCCCGGGGGCGGCGCAACCCGCACGGACCCAGGCTGGTGTTTCGAGTCGATACGTGGCCGTGACGCGGAATTCGCCAGCAGTCCGCCGAGCCTCCGATTCTGGGTCGCGACGCGGAAACCATGCATAACGCCACGGGATATGGACGAACGGGGCGGTCACCGGGCTGTGTGCACATCCCTTGGCGCGACGCCTCCGTCGCGCGCGCAAGAGAAGTCTCGCGAATGGACGTCGACAATCGTGCGGTATCGGGACTGTGTGCCACATTCAGCGCCGCTGTAAGGCCGCCGTGAGCGTCTGTGAGCGGGGGAAGCGTTCGGCAGAGCACACAAACGGCGGTGTGAGGGTGTCAGCGCATCAGCGGTGCGGCGCGGAGCCGACATCACATGAGCGAACACTCACCGCAGCCCAATCACACCCCCGACCGACCCGTCGGGCCGGAGCTCTCCGGTGCCGACCCGACCCTGATCGACGCCGTACCTGGCGACACACCGGTGCCGATCACGGTGTGGCGCACCGCCCGCGCGCAGCAGGACATGCTGCATCCCGTCAGCGCCCGGCTGGCCTACCGGCTCGTCTCGGCCTACAGCCGAGCCGGGGAGGCGGTCGTCGACCTCACCGACGGACACGCCCTGACGGCCGCGTGCCAGGCCGGCCGGCGCAGGCATCACCCCGGCTGGCTCACCGACGCCGCCAGCCTGATCATCGGCCCGAGCACCCGGACCGGCAAGGCCGGCGATCCGACGGTCCACGAGGACGTCCGGGTCGAGCCGCCGGAGCTGCCCGCATGGTTCGGTCACGACCTCACCGACCCGCTGACGGCGGCCGACAACCCTACAGCCGGCCCGATCGAGCCCTTCGCCGACGGCACGTCCGTGCAGGCGAGCACGAGCTTGGTCGTGGCGATGTGGCCCCTGCACGACGGGGACGCCGCCAACCGGGTCCGGCTGGCCTGGCTGCTGAACGCCTGCACCCGGCTGCTGCGCCCGGGTGGCTGCCTCGTCCTCGTGGTCGCCGCACCCGACCAGATTGCGGTCGCGCCGCAGGACTTCAGTCCCATCTCCACCGCCGCCGCGAGCGTCGGGCTCGGCTATCTGCAGCACATCGTCGCCGTAGACGCCGACGCGGGCGCCGAGGCGTTCGTCTACTACGTCACCGACGAGGAGTTGCTCGGCCTTGCCGCCGAGGTCGGCGGGGCCCAGTGGACGGTCGCGCATTTGCGCGTGCACGCCGACCTGCTGGTGTTCAGCCAGCAGATCCGGCCCACCGGCAGCCGTCGCAAGGGCGGTGAGGACCGTGGCTGAGCACACTTCGACCACCGCGGCCACCACCGACGATCCCCGTCCCGGCCGGCACCGTGCCGGCGACGCGCGGCATGGCGCCAGCGGCGCCGCGCACGAGTCTCGGCATCAGCACGCCGAGCCCTGTGAAGGGCAGCATCGCGCGGACCCGCAGGTCCTGTCGGTGTGGGCGACCGCGCAGGCGACCGGTCCGGTGCAGCGCCGTGGACGGTACGTGGCCGGGTCGGTCAAACACCCCGCGAGGATGCTCCCGGCGATCGCGGCGCACGCCGTCACCGCCTACACCCAGCCCGGGGACCTGGTCCTCGACCCCATGTGCGGGATCGGCACCACGCTGGTCGAGGCGGCGCACCTCGGCCGCGACGCGATCGGTATCGAGTACGAACCGCGATGGTCCGACATCGCCGACGCGAACATCGCCCACGCGCACGCCCAGGGCGCACCCGGCAAAGCCGCAGTGATCCGTGGGGACGCCACCCGGCTGCTGTCGCTCGTCCCGTCCGCCCTGGCCGGGCAGGTCGCGTTGGTCGTGACGTCACCGCCGTACGGGCCGACCGTGCACGGCCTCGTGCGTCCCGGCGAAGACGGCGTGGCCAAGTCCGACAACACCTACGGCACCGACAAGGGCAACCTCGCCTACCGCGACCTGACCGGCCTCGCCGACGGTTTCGCGGAGATCCTGCGCGGCTGCGCCGTGCTGCTGCGCCCCGGCGGCCACGTCGTGGTCACCGCCCGGCCCTGGCGCAAGAACGGCCAGCTCGTCGACCTGCCCTCGGCAGTCATCGGGGCCGGCCTACGCGCCGGGCTGATCCCCACGGAACGCTGCGTGGCACTGCTCAGCGCGGTCCGGGATGGCCGGCTGGTCGCCCGGCCCTCGTTCTTCCAGATCACCGCCGTGCGGAAGGCACGCGCCGCCGGGACCCCGCTGCACCTGATCACGCACGAGGACGTCCTGATCTTCACCAAACCCGCAGTCGAATCCACCGGCGGGGAGGGCAGCGAATGAGCCAGCCCCGTCTTCGTGTCCTCAGTCTGGGCGCCGGGTTGCAGAGTTCGGCCATCGTCCTGCTCGCGGCGGGCGGCGAGATCGCCCCGTTCGATGTCGCGGTCTTCGCCGACACCGGATGGGAACCCCACTCGGTGTACCGGCAACTCGACCGGCTGACCGGAATCGCCGCGGCAGCCGGGATGCAGGTCGTACACGAGGTGGTCCTGCGCCCCCGCACCCGACGTACGCCAGGGGACGCACCGGGGTGCGGGCCGTTCACCTGCCCCCACCCCACTGAGCCGGTCGACCCCGACCCACCGGAGCCGGCCGACGTCGGCACCGCGGCGGCCGGGCGGGAGGTGGCGTGAACAGTGCAAGACAGCCCCATCTCGACACCGACCGATCCGGCACGGAAGTGCGCATCGGGTCCCTGTGCACCGGGTTCGGCGGGCTGGACCTTGCCGTCGAGCTGGTGCTCGGCGGCCGACTCGCCTGGTACGCCGAGACCGACCCGCACGCCAACACCGTCCTTGCCCACCACTGGCCCGACGTCACCAACCTCGGCGACATTCGCACCGTCGACTGGAGCACCGTCACACCCGTCGACATCCTCACCGCCGGCTTCCCCTGCCAGGACATCAGCAACGCCGGCAAGCGGGCCGGCATCACCGGCGTCCACAGCAGCGTGTGGACAGCCGTCGCCGACGCCGTTCGCGCGCTTCAACCGGCGTACGTGTTCGTGGAGAACGTGGCCGCGCTCCTCCGGCGCGGACTCAACCAAGTCCACGCCGATCTGGCCGCGCTCGGGTACGACACGAGCTGGCTATGCCTACGCGCATCCGACATCGGCGCCGCCCACCGACGCGACCGGCTGTTCCTGCTGGCCGTCCGGACGGATCTGCTCAACGCCGATACCAACCCTGCCGACTCCGTGCACCCGTGACGGCAAAGGGCCGGGTATGCCCCGCAGCCTGCCCGACCTCATCGAACCCGGCGGCAGCCGACACATGCTGCTGCCCACACCCACCGCGGCCAGCGCCGGCTCCAACCGGTCACCGTCGCCGGGGGCGGCCCGCCGGCCCAGTCTGCCCCAGCTGGTCCGCGAGCAACTCACCCCCGGGCCCCTGCTGCCCACACCGACGATGGCAGACTCCCGTTGCTCGGCGAACTGCACCGCCGGACGCAGGACGCCGATGGTCGGACACGCCGGTCGCACCCTGACCGACGCCGCCCGCCTGCTCCCGACACCGCGCGCCAGCGACACCGGCACGCCAGGCCGACGAGCCGGGCGCGGGTTCCGGCCCCCGCTGTCCCAGGTGCTGCTGCCCACCCCACGCGCCACCGACGGCGCCAAGGGCTGCCCGGGACAGCGCGGCTCGCACGGCGACCTGACCCTTCCCTCGGCGGCGGTCCAGGTACGCACGTTGCCGACGCCACGGGCGTCAGACGGGCACGGCCCTTGGCGACACGGCACCGGCGGGGTCGACCTCACCACCGCGGTCGCAGACCTCGGCACTGTCGACCCGCAACGCTGGGGCGGCTACGCCGAGGCGGTCGCCCGGTGGGAGGTGCTGCTGGGCCGACCCGTCCCGGAACCAACCCAGCCCGGCAGGCACAGCAAGCCGGTGCTTGGTCCACCGTTCGTCGAGTGGCTCATGGGCCTGCCAGCAGGGTGGGTCACCGATCTGGGGCTGCCGCGCACCGCCGCGTTGCGGGTGCTCGGCAACGGGGTCGTCCACCAGCAGGCCGCAGCCGCGCTGCGGCTGCTGTTGTGCCCGTACCGGTGGGCGGTGCGCCGATGACCGGCCACCCTGCGCTGCCCGTGCTGGACGTTTACCACTACCGGCGGCACGGCCCAGTCCAGCTGTATCTGGGCGACGCCACCCGTGTCCTCACGGCCATGCCGGACGACAGCGTCGACTGCCTGGTCACCTCCCCACCGTTCTGGGGTCTACGCGACTATGGCACCGGCCGCTGGGATCGCGGCGACCCGGCCTGCCCGCACCGTCCTGGACGACTACCTCGATCACCTGGTCGCGGTGTTCGACCAGGCTCGCAGGGTGCTCGCCCCGACCGGCACCTGCTGGGTGAACCTCGGCGACAGCTACAGCGCCGGCACCCGGACCGCCTACGACACCACCGGCGGGATCGCCGGCAACCGTTGGCTGCCGGCCGGCCGTAGGCCCGCACCACTGCCGGCGAAGAACCTGCTCGGAGTGCCTTGGCGGGCCGCGTTCGCCCTCCAGGCCTCGGGTTGGATCCTGCGTAACGCGGTGGTGTGGGCGAAGCCGAACCCGATGCCGGAGTCGGTGCGTGACCGGCTGTCGGCGACCTACGAACTGCTGTTCCTGTTCACCAAGTCACCGAAGTACTTCGTCAACCTCGACCCCATCCGCATCCCCTCGCCCGGCCGGACGCCGCCGACGGCACCCGCGTCTTCGGCGGTAGCCACAAGGGACGCGCCGGCGGGGTCGACGCCACCGCACGGCGCCGGGGCACCAGCACGTACGGGCCCCTCGCCAGCAAACACACCAGTGAGTTGGCGGCCGGCGCCGGATCGGGCAACCTGCGGGCGGTCGGGCACGCCCACACCGCCGCCCACCCGGCCGGGCGCAACCCCGGCGACGTGTGGCGCATCGCCACCCGCCCTACCGGGGCGCGCACGTCGCCCCGTTCCCGCTCGACTTGCCGCTACGGGCGATCGCCGCCGGCTGCCCCGAAGGCGGCCTCGTCCTGGACCCGTTCTGCGGTGCCGGCACCACCGGGCTGGCGGCGTTGCAGCTCGGGCGCCGGTTCGAAGGGGTCGACGTCAACTCGGTGTTCCTCGACGAGACGTTGACCCGGCTCACCCCGCACCTACCGGACCCAGGACGGGCGGAGTGAGCCTGCGGACCGTGCCGGTGACCTTCGCGCAGACCCGCCAGTTCGTGTCCGACTGGACCATCGCCACCGGCCACCCCCGGGACACAAGTTCTCCATCGGCGTCACCGACGGCGACGTTCTGGTCGGAGTGGCCATCGTGGATCGGCCGGTCGCCCGCGTGCTCAAAACCCCGCGTCATGGATCAAATGCCCGGACGGCTCGACGAACCGGGACCGCTCGACGGACCTCGTTGCACGCTGCCGGCCTCAATCCCCTTCACGAAGCAAGGAGCAACTCACGCATGCCCATCGACCCGACCACGACCCCGAACACCGACAACCCCACCCCTGACGGCGTATGGACCGAGGAACGCATCCGCGCACTCGGCGCCGTCACCGACCTACTCACCGCCGCCCAGATCTTCGGCCTCGGCCGGGCCCTGGCCTACAACCTCGCCAGGAACGGGACCTTCCCGGTGCCGGTCATCCGCGCCGGCACCCTCTACCGGATTCCCGTCGCACCGATCCTCGCGACCCTGCGTCTGACCAGCGGCGCCGACTTGACCCCCGCCGCCGAGCAGAGCGTGGATCACCACAGGGACCGATCAGAAGGACCGCAACCCCGATCCCAGCCCACCCGGACTCCAGGAGAACCGTGAACACGCAACAACTCGACGCCTCCCGCAAGAGTGACAACAGCGGCGAAGGCGCCGTCTTCAAACGCTGCAGCTGCAAGGACCCCGACACCAGACGACGCCTCAACTCCACCTGCCCGAAGCTCTACCGCGCCGGCGGCGGCTGGCATCCGCACCACGGGTCCTGGGGCTACCAACTCGAACTCCCCCACCACCCCGGCCGACCCCGCCGCCAGCTGCGGCGGACCAGCGGCTTCGCCCTGCGCGACGCCGCCGCCGCCGAACTCGACCACGCCCGCAGCCTGCTCGACCTCGCTGGAACAAACCCGCAGCGACGCCTCGAGATCGCCGACATGCTCGCCGCGTGCAAACGCGGCACCCCACTGCCCGACCGCGACACCGTCGCCAAACGCGTCAAGGCCGGGGTCGCCGTGCACACCGACAAGACCACCGGCGCGTGCCTCACCATGTGGCTCAAGGGACGGCGCGGCCTGGCAGAGCACACCATGCGCGGCTACTCCGACCACATCCGCCTCTACCTGACCCCGCACCTCGGCGACGTGCCGATCCAGGACCTCAACCACCACCACATCAACGCGATGTACGACGCCCTCGACCAACGCAACGCCGACATCATCACCGCGAAGTCCAGCCCCGACCCGCGCGTACAGGCATCCGTGCGCGGAGTCCGGCCCCTAGGGGCCTCCAGCCTGCAACGCCTGCACGCCACCCTGCGCAAATTCCTCAACGACATGATCCACACCTACCACCTGCGGGACTCCAACCCCGCCCTCGGCATCGAGCTACGCCCACAGAAGAAACGCAAACCCAAAGTGTGGACGAGCGCCGCCGTGGCCCGGTGGAACAAGACCGGAGAGCGCCCCGGACCCGTCATGGTATGGACCCCCGCACAAGCAGGCGAGTTCCTGGACTTCGCCGAACGTCACGACATCGCCCTCTACCCGCTGTTCCTGCTCATCGTGCACCGCGGCCTACGCCGCGGCGAAGCCTGCGGCCTACGCGAGCACGACGTCGACTTCGACGACCACATCATCACGGTCGTCCAGCAGATCACCGCCGTCGGCTACCAACCCGTCACCCGATTCGTGAAGAGCGACGCCGGGGAACGCATCATCCCCGCAGGCCCCAAAACCGAGGCCGTCCTGCTGGACTACCGTCGCCGACGCGACGGCTGGCGACAGGCCAACGGCGACGACTGGCCCGACACCGGCCTGTTCTTCGTACGCCCCGACGGGCAGGCATGGCACCCACAAGCGGTCAGCGACCGATTCGAACACCTCGTCGTCAAGAGCGGCCTGCCCCCCGTACGCCTGCACGACCTGCGGCACGGCGCCGCCACCTATCTCCGCGCAGGCGGTGCCGATCTCAAGGAGGTCCAGGAACTCCTCGGGCACGCCCGAGTCGGCACCACCTCCGACATCTACACCAGCGTGCTGCTGGAGTTCCAGCGCCAGCACGCCGATACCGCCGCCAACCTCATCCCCCGACAGCCACGTACCGCATGATCAGCATCGACGAGCAGCGCCGCAAAGAACGAGCAACCCTGGCACCCTCGCCCACGACGCTGTGTCGTTTCCCAAGACCGATGAACGCGACTGGGACAACGCCAAGCAATGGATCCCGAACCAGACCAGGAGCCCCTGCCCATGATCAAATGAGCACCCTCCAGCGGGAGTCCACGGCTGATTATCGCCCGCCAGGCGCCAACAATTGGCGTCGGTCGAGAACGTGCGACAGCAGCTCCACGCGAGGACCGCGACCCACGGCGGTCGTCATGGCGATCATGACACGGCCCCGTCGACGTGCAGTGCCCATTGCACCGCCACCACCCCACAGCCGTTGTCCCACACGGAGCTTCAGCGCGCCCAGGTGAGGATCGTCGCCCAATGCCGGGCCCTCCCGGTTGCGAACCAATCCCATCCCGTGCGCACGCGGACCTTTAGACTCGGGGCACGCTCTAGCAGTCGATGTGACTTCACGTAGTCGACCGACTCCCGCAGCCATCCCCCGTGAACTCACATTTGTCGATGGTCGCGGGCGCTGCAACTCATAGGCCGCCAGCTGGTCACTACCGTGGTCGAGCAGGCTCGCCTCCTCGCGGACCTCCGCCAGGGCCGGCATCAACGGCCAGGCGGCGGCCACTGTCCTACGAACAAGGCTCCGACATGCCAGCCGCTCCTCCCTAGCGCCTTCCTCTTGAGTCTGAGAGTCTGCTCTACACCGCGGCTAGGCGACGGAGGACGTTTTCATGCTGTCCGAAACGGTGGTTCGGTTTCGCTCCCTGGACGGCGTGGGCCTCGTGGGCGATCTTGCCGCGCCTGACAGCCGCGCGGAGCTCGGCGTGATTCAGGTACATGGCGGTGGGGTGACGCGGCATGAGGCAGGGTTCTTTGATCGCATGGCAGCTGGTCTCGCCGGTGTAGGGGTAGCGGCCCTGCGCTTTGATCTGCGCGGTCATGGAGAGTCGGGAGGCAAGCAGGAGGACCTGACAATCTCCGGCGTGCTGAACGATATCCGCAGCGCAGTCGCGTTTCTGCGCGAGGCCGCGGGTGTGGGGCGTACCGCGCTGGTGGGACAAAGTTTCGGCGGCGGCATCTGCGCCTACTACGCGGCAGCGCGGCCCAAGGACGTCGACAGGCTGGTGATGCTGTGCCCGCGGATCAACTACAAGAAGCGTACGATTGATGATCGACCCTATTGGATAGATGACCACTTGCAGCCCGCTCAGGTAGAGGAGCTCAACGACCGAGGCTTCATTCAGTATTCGCCCACGTTCCGGCACGGACGAGCGTTCCTGAACGAGGTGTTCTGGCTGCAGCCGCACGCCGTCTTGCGTGACATTCAGGCTCCCACCCTGATCGTTCACGGCACCGCGGACACCCTGGTCCCGATCGACACGACCTTGGCAGCCATGCCCCTCCTCAACTCTGCTTCGCGACTGCTAAAGATCGAAGGTGCCCAGCATGGTTTCGCCGTCGACGGTGATCCGACCTATCTAGATCCGCAGAGTCAAGAATGGCAGGCTCAGGTCATCCGAGCTGTCGCTGACTGGGTGGCTGTTCCAGCCGGCTGAGCGCATCAGCGAGCACCGTCACCGCCTCGCTCGCCTGCCAACGGCTGAGGAGCGAGTGGGCCTGCTTCACCGTGCGCCGCGTGCGCAACGAGCCTGTTCTCACGGACGCGGACAGTGCCTGCCGTGCACGATCGGCTGCGAGGTCCGGCTCCTCAACCCGGGCGAGCGCCATCGCCTGCCGGGACCGGAAGTAGCCAGCGTCGCGCAGCGAGACGCCCTCGCCGGTGAGACCGTCCTCATACAGTTGCACGGCACGCCCTGGCTGGCCGGCCTCGATCCAACACGACGCCTCGCGCAACGTCAGGTCCTCGCCATCTGCCACCTCACGTGCCCGTCCAACCGCCCGATCGACATCGACAGTCTGGCCGACCATTAGATCTCCGCGGGCAACCTGGAGCAGCGCCTCGGCGTGGAACCTCGAGGACAGCCGCCACGGACCCTCAATCGCGGCTCGCGCGAAAAGGCGAACCTGGTGGCCCGATCTGGATTCGTAGGCCATCTGCGACTTACGAAGCAGGATGAAGCCCTGCATCGGCGCGTCTCCGCACAGCTGCGCGTACTCCATCGCCCGGTCATACCAGTAGGTCGCACGCGCGAGCTCTGCGAGATCTCGGAACAGCCACCCTATGAACTCGGCTGCTTCGGCACCAACCGCGAGTGCCGCATCCCGCAGTCGGTCGGGCATGTCAGGTGCCACAGACTCGACCACGTCGATAACCCCGTTGGCGGTGGATAGGGCTGCCGCAGGGCCGTACCGGCCGTCGACCATCTTGGCTGTCTCAAGTTGAAGCCTGACAACGTCGAGGAAATCCGTGCCGACGTTGCGGGATGGCGCAGCCACACCTCGCCGAATTTGGTCGGCCCATTCCGGATTCCAGGCCGAACTGCCGGGTCGCTGGTGAGTTCGCTGCTGGGCCTTCGCAGAGTCATACCCGCGAACGAGTTCCCCGCCGGCGCCGAGCATCCTATCGGCGTTTTCCCAGAATGATCGATTGACGTGCTGGAGGCCGGTTTCGATGTTCGCGATGCTGCTCCGGCTGTAGAGCGTCCGTTCCCCGAGGCTCTCCTGGTTGAGTCCGGCTGCCCGCCGCCTGGCGGCCAGCTGTCGGCCGAGGTCGCGCCACGCGGCTCGGATTGATTGCGAATCGGCCACCTCAACCCCGCTTCGCGAACACGTCTGGTCGGTCCGGGCCCGCTGGGGCGTGCACCTGGTCCCACAGACCCGCGGTGACAGCACTGTAGACCTCGTCGCTGACTTGTCGGCGACTCCGCGGCCATCTCCGACAAAGTTCCGACATTCCCGCACGTGGTTACCGCCCAGAACCGGCCGCAGGATCTCGTATCCTCCCGCCCATGACAGGTGAGCAGAGCGGCAAGGTTCACGAGGTCGAGACCAAGTACCGCGTCGGTGATCTGCGTGAGTTGATCAGGGCTCTTACGTTTCGTCGGGTCGTGTTGTCGCAGCCGATGGTGCAGGATGATCAGGCGTACGCTCCGGCCGGCTGGTCGTACGGGATGTCGAAGATCGGGGTGCCGTTCGCACGACTGCGCACGGAGAACGGCCGTCATCTGTTCACGGTGAAGAAGCCGATCGACAACGAGATGGCGTGCCTGGAACACGAGTGCGTGGTTGTTGACCGTGCGGCAATGCACGCTGCGCTGATCACGATGGGCTGGGTACCGACCGTGCGGATCGTCAAGCAGCGCAGAACCGGCACTTGGGACAACGCGGCAGTGTGTGTGGATGTCGTCGATGGAATCGGGGCGTTTGTCGAGGTTGAGCGGATCGTTAGTGCGGCGGAGTCCGGCGAACAGGTTCAGGCCGAGCTCGATGCGCTGATCCTCGCACTTGGCGTGCCGGTGCAGCGGGTGACCGTCACCTACGACTCGCTGGTCCGAGACCTGACGGATTCGGCGCTCTAGGGTAGAACAGCCGTACTCGGTGTCACGCAGGTTGTCGAGAGCCAACCTGTGGCTTCGCCGTCAAGATCAGTTCGACCGCGTCGTGGTCGCTGAGTCCACTCGTGCGTGACTGCTCAAGATGGCGGTAGCTGATCGCGGCGGCGGCGAGAGCCGAACCGGTATGGAAGTAGTCGAAGCGGTAGCCGTTGCCGCCTCGGCCGTACCAGCTGTGTACCTGGACACCGGGGTGAAGGTGCTGGTGGACATCGGTCAGCCCGAGGTCGGCTAGCTGGTCAAGGAACGCGTACTCGAATGCCTGGAACACCGGATAGTGCGGGGTGTGGCCTCGGTGGATCACGTTGTAGTCGCCGGTCAGGACCAGGCGACGACGCTCGCGTGCGGGGATAGCGGCGACTGCGTCGATCACGCTGGTCAGGAACGCCTTCTTCTTGGTGATCTTGGCGGGGGCGCGATCGCTGGATGGCACGTAGATTCCGAGCAGGGTGACTGCAGGGTCGGTGTCGAGAGTGACCGCGACAGCTCGGCCAGGCAGAGTGATGCCAGCTGTCAGCTCCGGACGCGTTGCGGCGGGTATGCGGCTGATGATGGCGCAGCCTCGGTCCCCGTCGGTCGATGGACGGTGCACGACGAGCAGTCCTGCCTCGCGGCAGCGGTCGAGCAGGTGGGCGGTGCCGGAGCCGTTGCTGGTCTCGGTGATCACGATCGTGTGATCGTCTCGGGCATTCAGCCAGTTGAGGATGCGCTCGGCGCGCGGCAGCGCGGCGGCTTGCAGGTTGAGCGTGAGCAGCGTCAGCACGACGGTAGTCCTATCAGATCAGCAGGCACGGCTGACCAGGGCAGCGAGGATGTCTCCGACGACCTGCTCAGGTGTTCTGCCAGCGCAGTCGATCGTGTGCTGCCGCCACTGCTGCCCGGCCAGAAAATCCCTCGCCTCGCGGTAGAGAGCCAGCTCGCGCTCCGGTGAGCCGCTGACCTCCAGACGCGACAGGGCTACACGTCGGGTGAGGCGGTCACGGATCGTGGCGGGATCGTCCTCCAGATAGACGACGGTGGCGGGCAACACGTATCGGTTGTAGGACCAGATCTCGTCGAGGTCGAGGCCGTCGATGCGTTGCAGGACCAGCGACGACGGCACGTACCGTGCCGTGACCACGTGCTGGCCGTCGTCGAGCTGCGGGATGATCTCGGTGTCGACGTGTGCGGCCCGGTCGGCCGCTAGCGCGAGGGCCAGGGCCCGGCCGTGCAGTACGTCCTCCTGCCGCCGAAGCAACTGCCCTATCGGGGTGCGGGTCGGCTCGCTGGTCAGGTGCACCCCGACTCTTCCGATCGCGGCGAGCTGGTTGGCCAGCAGTTCGGCGATCGTGGTCTTGCCGACCGCGTTGGGTCCCTCGATCGCGATGAACTGTGCTGTCATCGGGTCATGCTTGCCAGCGGCAACCGTGGTCGGTGGCCTGGCTCCGCGACCGGGCACTGTTCCGCGTCCAGATCGCCGATGAGGCCCCCTCGCGCGACGACGGCCGCTGGGCAGCCCTTGCCGCAGCCGGAATTCAAGGCGCAGCTGGCGCAGGTCGGGTTGTCACCGACCGCAAACCGTTGGTGGAAGTCATAGCCGTCCAAAGCGTCGCCGACGGTGTCGTGGGGCCCGAGAATGTTTCCGGTCAAGAATTCGGCGTCCTGGTACATCGACGGGGGGGTACGCGCGGCGAATACCAGGTAGGGGCAGACCGCCACTTGCCCATCTGCGAACACGTAGACGAGCCTGCCCGCGTCACAACCGCCCAGTGGCAGAGTGTCGTTCGGGAAGCGGATCTTCACCACGTCGAGCTGGTCGGCGAACCTGGCTGTCACCGCCTGAATGGCTCGCATGGCATCGGAGTCGGCCGCCAGCCGACCCCGGCTCTTCACGCCACGCCCGAACGAGGACAGCGGGTTCATCAGGACATACTGGGCGCCGACCTCGACAGCAAAGGTGCACAGGTCAGCGAACTCGTCCGGACGCGTCAGCGCGTTCGGTGTTGACAGCAGGCCTTGCAACAGCCCGGCCGCGGCGAACTTCCGCGTCGTGGCCACCGTGGTCGCGAACGACGCCTTGCTGCCGCGGAAACGACCGTGGCTCTCGGGCCGGAAACCGTCGAACGACACATTGACGTGAACCCCGCCCAGTTGCGCGAGTTCGGCGATCTGCGAGTCGCTGGTCTGTGTCGCGTTCGTGCATAGCCCGAGCGGGAGACCAGACTCGATCACGGCGCGGCACATCGCGAGGAGATCGGGGTGCACGAACGGCTCGCCCCCGGTTAAGGTCATCCGTTGCACCCGGACTCGCATCAACCGGGGCAGTACTTCATCGGTGAACGCGGCGAGCGGCATATCTGCGCCGACCTGCGTCGACGAGACAAAGCAGTGGGCACAGTGCAGATTGCACCTTTCGGTGATCTGCACCAATGCCTTGCGCCCGTCGCCGCCGGCCGAGGTGCGGAAGTAGCACGATGATGCGTGCGTGTCGACAATCAAACGCTTCATAGACGATTCCCCGCCGATGTAGGGCGCGCCGGCCTCCGGCCCGTCGCACCAGGAATCCAACAGACACCGCATTGAGTCGACCATGTTCTGCGCGAGGTCGGTAACGATCGCCACTCAGATCCGACAATCTCCGACACCAACCGACATCGCTGTCTGACACCAGGTGACCCGCCAGCTTTATGCGCGTTGCGCTTGATCAACCGATGGAGACCGTCTCGGCAGAATCCGCATCCGGTCGGACCTACTCGATGTCGGAATACGGTCGAACTATGCCTCCGACACTTCCCGACATGTCCACCAAGGACGTTAACTCATCCAGTAACTGAATCCACTCACGTGAGCGCCGTCGAGTATTGCGCCGTGCAATACGTTCGCGTCGCTGCCCCCACAGAACTGGCCATCCACGTGGATGACTACCACGTCCAGGCCGAGTGTGAGTGCGGTGAATATCGCGCCCGCCGTCACTGCCGACCCGAAGGCGTGGCGGCGGGCTGCCGACCAACCCGTCCGGGCTGAGGCCACGCGGCACCGCCTCTGTTACCCCGTGCGCGAAATCCGTTTGGGCTACTTATCGATGACAGGAGGCGGTGGATGACGACATACCGATACTCCGGGAGCCGTGGCCGCCAAGACCACTCGGTCAGCAGCGGCTACCCATTCCCGTCAGATGCCGCCCGTTCGCAGCAAGAGGCGCGTCCGGAGGGCCTGCATCGCACCGCTTCGCCGGGTCTCCACCACATCCGCGAGGCCGTGACGCCCGGGCCTGCACCGCGCGGGGGTGAAAGGTGCTCAGAAGGGCAATGGCCGCTGCTGGCCGATGACATGTTCCGCGTCGCGCACCGCGATCACAGCGGTGTCCCGTTGCTGCACCCCGGCGTGGCTGGGCTCGGGCTGGCCGCCGCGCTGCTCGGCGAGTTGGTCCTGACCGGCCGTATCGAAATCCATGCGGGCCTGGTCTACGTCCTCGACCGGCACCCCCCGGTCGACGCGCTCGCGCATACCGTGCTGGATCACCTGGCCGGTGAGCAGCGACCGCTTCCAGTCCGTACCTGGCTGGCGTTCCTCGCCCGCTTCGCGTACATCGAGGTCGCGGACCGGATGCGGCGTGCCGGTCACGTGCGCGAGCACGTCGCCCGTCGGCTGTTCGGCCGCACTGTCAGGTACGTGCCGACGGACATGAACACGGCGGCGTGGCCGTGGGCGCGGCTGTCGAGTCAGCTGAGCCGCGGCCGTCCGCTGGACGTGTTCGACGTGGCGCTGGGTGGGCTGGTGCTGGCCACCGACCTGCACCGGATGGTGTTGTCCGGACGCTCGGCCGAGGTCAGCGCACAGCTCCGTGGAGCCCTCGTCGCAGCGCCACCGCCGGTGCGGGAACTGGTCGAGTACACGGAATCCGCTGTCGGTGCAGCCGTCACCATCGCCGCTACCTGACCACCGGGACGGCAGCCGTCACCAGCCCCGCCCACGCCGCCGCATTCCGCGGACTGCCGCCCCCACCCCACGCTGTCCCTCCTTCCACCTCGTCCTGTGGAGTCGATTGCCATGTCCCGTCCCCCTGAAACTGTCGGTCCCGTATCGAACGTGACGCTCACCCTGGCCAGAGCGCGACTGGGGGTGTGGCCCCTGGTGTTCACCGTGATGGCGGCGGCAGCTCCGCTGACCGTGGTCGCCGGTGGCGCGACCGCAGGGTTCGCGGTCACCGGTATCACCGGCATTCCCCTGGGCTATGTGGTCGTCGCGGTGATCCTGGCCGTGTTTGCGGTCGGCTACGTCGCCATGTCCCGGAAGGTCCTGAACGCGGGCGCCTTCTACACGTACGTGACCCATGGCCTCGGCCGGGCTCCCGGAGTAGCGGCGGCGTTCGTCGCGGTAGCCGCCTATGCGCTGATGCAAATCGGCCTGTTCGGCGGGTTCGGCGTCGTCGCGCGTTCGCTGATCGTGGATCAGCTGGGAGTATCGGCGCCGTGGTGGGTATGGGCGCTGGTGGGATGGGTGCTGATCGCCGTCCTCGGCGGGCGCCGCATCGATCTGAACGGCCGTGTCCTCGCCCCATTGCTGATCGGTGAGATCGGGGTGGCGGTGGTGTTCGCGGCCGTGCAGGTCGCTCACCCCGCGCACGGACACCTGTCTGTCACGACGTTGTCCCCCGGGAATCTGTTCACCACCGGGTTCGGCGCGGCCGTCGCGACCGCGGTCGCCGGGTTCGTGGGGTTCGAGGGCACCGCCGTCTTCAGCGAGGAGTCGAAGGATCCGCACAAGACCGTCGCCCGCGCCACCTACCTCGCCCTCGCCGTCATCGGGTTGCTCTACGCGTCTTGCGCGTGGGCGATGTCGGTGGCCACCGGCCCCGACCAGATCGTGAGGCGCTCGACCGCTGAGGGCTCCGAGCTGATCTTCAACGTGTCCGGGCCTTATCTGCCTTCGCTGGTGATCACGCTGGGCCGGCTCCTGTTCACGACGAGCCTGTTCGCCGCCCTGCTCGCCTTCCACAACACCATCGCGAGATACCTGTTCGCATTGGGCCGCGAGGGAGTGGTGCCGCAGGTGCTGGGTCGGACCAGTCCCGCGACGCGGGCGCCGATCGGGGGGTCGATGACCCAGAGCGTGCTCGCCGCGGCTGGCATCGCCGTATACGTGTTCAACGGATGGGATCCGTTTACCCGCATGTTCTTCTGGCTCACCGTGCTTGGCGGCGTGGGAGTGCTGACGCTGATGACCGCCACCTCGATCGCTGTCTTCGCCTTCTTCATCCGCATCGGGCACCGCGACGGGGTCGGTGCGGGCCGGGGCCTGCTCGCCCCCGGAGTGTCCGCGCTTGCGCTCGGCGCGGTCCTGGTCGTTACCCTGCAGCAGTCCGCGATCCTGCTCGGCCTCGACCCGGCGTCGCCGCTGCGCTGGCAACTCCCCGGGATCTTCGCAGTTGCCGCGCTGGCCGGCATCGCGTGGGCGTTACTCCTACGTGCTTGGCGGCCCGGCGTGTATGCGGCGATCGGGCTGGGCGCGAACAACGCCCACGCCGCAGCCATCCCCGGTCCACGCACCAACGCCGCCACGGATACCAGCGCCGGTTACGGAGTGGGGGTGAGACCGCGATGACCACACCCGCGGACCGGGCCGGGATCCGGTCCGGCACCACCGCAGACCTGCGTCCACTGGCCGAACTGCTGACCGAAGCGTTCCTGCACGGCGACTTCGCACCCTGGCTCATCGCCCACCTCGACACCCGGCACCGGGTCTACCGGCCCTACTTCGCGATGCTGACCGAACACGCCCTGCAGCACGGCCACGTCGACATGACCGACGACGGGACCGCCGCGGCGCTGTGGTACCCGATCACCAGCGGACCCCCACCGGAACCGGACGACTACCCGCACCGCCTCGCCGCGATCACCGGTCCCGCGCTGACCCGCTTCCAGGCCCTCGACCACGCCCTGCACACCGCCCACCCCTACGACCAACCGCACTCCTACCTCGCCCTGCTCGCCGTCCACCCCGACAGGCAACGCCAAGGACACGGCAGCCGGCTCCTCGACCACCACCACACCCGCCTCGACCACCTCGGCACCCCCGCCTACCTGGAAGCCACCGGCATCGCCAACCGGCGCCTCTACCTCCGCCACGGTTACCGCGCCCGCACTCCCGTCCCCATTGGCCGTGCCGGGCTGCGCCTTCACCCTATGTGGAGATCGGCGCAACCCTCCGCCATCTGAGCGAGGCCGCGGCGCCGGGCGGATCGGCCTGCTTCGCGATAGGCGGACGCCAGCACATAGAACCCGGCGTGGCGCTCTTCAGTGCTAGCTCGGCGGTATGGCCACCTGTGAGATCGACTGCGACATCTGCCCGCTGGAACAGCAGCAGCGGTGGCGCGGCCGCGCTGCGCCGGCCCACCGACAACGACATGCAGCAGGTCCTGGACCACTTCGGATTCGACACCCCGTGGATCCTGGACGACGGGCACGTGTGGACCAGCGGCCTCGGCGAACAACGCCGCTACGCGATCCAGCACACCCTCAACTACCAGATCTGGGACATCGAAACCCCGCACGTGCCCGGCGGTCACGGCCGGTCCATGACCGGCCACGAGCTCGACCCCGCCCAGGCCGCGGACTTCGATCAGGTTTGGCGCACTTTCGCGCTGGCCGCACGCACCGAAGACCACTGACCCGGCCGGTACGGTGATGGCGGTGAGCTCCGGAACCCGGCCCTGGCACACGGCGAACCTCGTGGCGCTCGACCTGGAAGGCAGCGGCGCGCAGGAACGCGACGACGAACAGATCCTCGAGATCGCCGCGATCCGCCTGATCGACGGCCGCCCGGACCTCCCCACCGCCTACACCACCTGCATCGACCCCGGACGGACCATCCCGGCCAAGCCATGGATCTCTCCCGGCCTGGCCGGGCGCGCCCTACGCGGCCAGCCGAGCTTCGACGACATCCGCGGCGACCTGACCGCACGACTGGATGGCGTCTGGCTGGTGGGGCACAACATCGGGGTGGACTGGCGGCTGCTGCACCGGCACCTGCCGAACCTGACCATCACCGGACTGATCGACACGCACCGGCTGGCGAAAGCCGCTGCTGTCGCCGGCAGGCTCGGGCTGTCCGACCTGCTCACCCACCTGAACCTGACCGGCGAAGTTGCCGCGGCCGCGCCGGGCAGCCGACCGCACCGCGCGCTGTGGGACACCACCGCAGCCGCGCTGCTGCTCGGCGCGCTCATCCGCCGACTCTTCACCTCCGAGCCGACGCTGCAACAACTCCTCGACGTCGCTGGCAACCCCATTGAGAAAACCGCCGCCCGCGCCGCCACCACGACGCCACCAGCCCAGCAGACCTTGTTCGACTAAGGCCGAGCGGCAGCGCCGGCCACCATGCGAACGGCGGCGTTCTTCGGCGTCGCCTCAGGCGACGAGGCTGTTGGCCTCGATCGGCGTGAGCCGGCCGCGGTGCATGCCCAGCACACACCGGTACTGCCGCGCTGAGTCAGATCAGCGGTACGGCGGCGACGGTCTCCTCGGGCTGATTCTCGATCGTGCAGTACCGCCACTTCCCGTCGGCGCCCTTGTCGAGGGTCACCTCGAAGAGCGCCGACGGGACCGCGTCGTACGAGCCGATCGTGACCTTGCTGTTGGCGCGGCTGACCACCGGCTCAGCCGGGCGCGCGGCCGTGACCATCAGGACCTCATGGCCATACGCCGGGGTTGGCGCGGTCACCACGTGGAACACCGGCGGGGTGGGGACCACGTACGCGTTCTCCGTGATCAGCGACTGCACCTGCTGGGCCAGCAGCTGTGCGACCGGGCATCCCGGGGTGGCCACGTTGCCGACGAGTGCCGGGTTCGGGTTGGCGAGTAGCCATTGCCCGTACGCGCTCAGCGAGGTGAGCACCTTAGGCCAGGCGGTCCCGGTAGTGGCCAGCGTGGGCGGCGCCGTCCGGGGTTTGGGCACGCCGGCCGTGATCGCCTTGAGCGGCAACGGCGGCGCCGTGACCACCGGAGCGGGCGGCGCGGCCGCACCTGTCGTTGTCGCGGTAGTAATGGCGCATCCGCTCAGGCTGGCCAGGGCGGTCGCGGCCAGGAGCAGGCCGGAAGCGAGACGAGGCACGATCGTGTCAATCGGCAGCTGCGTCGCTACTCTGAGTGTTTCACTGCGCCCGTCAGGTCCGTTCCTGCTGCACTCCCCCGCCAGCGGCACTGCGCCGCGATGTCCGCTCGGCTGCGGGCCGACGAGGTGCCCCCGGCTCACGGCGACCGTGTCGGCCCCGGAGGGTTGCGAAGCCGATCAGGTGCATCCGCTTGTCGCGGTGCGCTTGAGCGGGTGCAAGATAAGAATTCGCTGAAGACGACGCTCGTGGCGACACACCGGGGCTGGCGGCCCGGCGTGCCAGAGTCGCGGCCATGACGATTAGCCAACGCCGGCCAGCGTCCTCGGCCGCTGTCACTCAACTGGTGCGCAGCAAAGTCCCCGAGGTCACGCTCCTGTTCTGGGTCATCAAGGTGCTGACCACCGGGATGGGCAGGCGGCGTCGGACTTCCTGGCCCACCACATCGACCCGGTGGCCGCGGTCGGGTTGGGTGGCGCTGCCCTGCTGGTCGCGTTGATGGTTCAGTTCGCCGTGCGGCGGTACCTGGTGTGGGCGTACTGGCTGGCCGTGGTGATGGTCAGCGTGTTCGGCACGATGGCCGCCGATGTGCTACACGTCGGGTTCGGCGTGCCCTACGGGGTCTCCACTGTGCTGTTCGCCGTGGCGCTGGCAGCCGTGTTCGCCCTCTGGTACCGCACCGAACGGACATTGTCCATCCACGCGATCACCACACCGCGACGGGAGCTGTTCTACTGGCCCACACCGTGCTGATCACGTTCGCGTTGGGCACGGCCGCCGGGGACCTGACAGCCACCTCGATGCGATGGGGGTACCTGGTGTCGGGGGTCGTGTTCACGGTCGCGATCGGCGTGCCAGCGCTGGGGCACCGGTGGCGGGGCTGGAACGCGGTGGCGGCGTTTTGGGCCGCCTATGTGATCACCCGCCCGTTGGGCGCATCGTTCGCGGACTGGATGGGTGTATCGGTTCAGCATGGCGGATTGGGCTGGGGTACAGGACCGGTAACGCTCGGCTGGGCGGCGGCGATCGTGGTGTTGATTGCGGTGCTGCCCGCACGCGGCGGTGACCGGCCGCAGGTGGCGGCCGCGGGTCAACCGCCGTCATTACACTGAAAATTTTCGGCGCCCCAAGGGGTTCAACGACTGTTGAATGGAAGGCGAAGGCTGCAAGCGTTCCCCGATGATCGCGAAATCGGTCACTTCTCAACCTGACCGCCGCATCCGGTAGGCCCGCAACGGCTACCCTGCTGCCGCCTCCCGAGCAAACGCCATCGCCGACCAGGTCGAAGCAACGCTGAAGTCCCGCTCGTGCCTGGACGAAACACACCGAACGATCTGGCCGGTCCGCGACCTCATCCGCCGAACCGAGGACCTGCGCACCGCCCTGCGCACGCGGCTGACCTGGCCCCGACTCAGGCCCCGATATCTCGGCAGTCGGGCCATCAGCTTGACCCAATTCCCCGTACACGGAACGTCCGGGCCGAGCCTGACCTCGACCCGGACGCCATGGGCAATGAGGCTAGTGCCCGAGGAAAGATCGAACTACAACCCCGCACTGCCAGACCGCCAACACCAACGCACCCTGCATTGTCGGGCGCGTATCCGCCTCGGGATCTGCGGCGTTCGCATTACTGCGCCGAGCAGCACCGCTGCGGAGTCAAATCGAGCGATGCGCCGCACGTCGACGAACACCCAAACAGGACGTTCTTAGTGGGAACGTGCGGCAGCGAGGTCGGCCCGGAGCTTGACGCGCTTGTCGTGCACAGCCATCAACAGCGGGCGATCCGCACGGATCTGGTCCATCGTGGTGTCGGAATCGATCTTCGTTCGGGCCGCCACGGAGGCGTTCAGCAACGCGACGATATCTGCGTCGAGCAAGCTCTTCTGCGCTGCGGTGAAGCGCTTGTTCGCCGCGACGCGAGGCCGCAGGACCGCCAGGTGGCTCACGATGTGTGCCACCTTTTCGTTGACGTGCTGCTGAATTTCGGCGACGGTGTGATGCGGAAGTTTCTGCGGCGGTGCTGCTGCCGCGGGTGTGATTGCCGTTGCCGACAGCGCGCCCGTAACGACGACGGAAAGAGCAACATACCGAATGGAATTCATGTCAACTCCCGACATAACGCCCCTGACTGACAAACTCTATTGTGTACGTCGCCATGCCGGCGTTGGCCAGGGCACGCCGCGCTGTCCATAAAATCAATCCGCACGTGGGATTCCTGCGCCCGGACCGATGCAAGCAATCACAAAGCGAACTCGACCTTCGCATGCGGATTCTGTCATTCCTTTGGGTTCCCCCAGATGTTCCGGTCTGGTTCGTCATCTATGTCACGGCGATCATGCGACTTCCGATGACTCGAGTTCACTTCCGGCACCTTCGGTTGGGGCGGCGAGGAAGACCTGCCCGACGAGCTGCTCGATTCGGTGTGCGGTTGCGAGCGGCGGCATCGCCACCAACCTCAACACGGACCGGCGGACGCCGACGTCGCTGATGAGGCTTGTGACGGTGTCGGATGCGGGGTCGAGGACCGCAGCACGTCAGGATCCGTATGTTGCGCTACCGGTTCCACGGTCAGGACCAATGCGTCTGGTCTGCGGAGGACCGATGGCAGGCATCGGCGAAACCCACCAGGAGATCGACAGCTCGTCCGTTCGCGACGCCGCGTTGAGGGCACGCCTGCGGTTCGTCGATGCTGCACCATCGCGGCCTGACCGGCAGCGGTCCGAGACCCGGGAACGCAAAACCGCCACCAGGGCTCCGCCCTCTGCTGATCTCGTGTTAGGGGCGGCTCAGGGTCAGAGCCAGGCGCGGGCAAGCTCGATGAATTCGAGTGTGGCCGCTGTTGACGCGACCAGTATCCCGGCGGCCACCACGACTGGCCCTAGCAGCCGCTGGTGTTGTGAGACGCGGACGGGTTGGCGAAGCTCGCGGACGCGCCGTACTGCCGCGCTGCCGCTGATCGACAGTGCCGCCGGGCCGGTGGTCATGGCAAGGGCCGCCCTGGCGACCGCATGGGCGGCCAGGTCACGGTCCCCGACGACCTCAGCCGCTTCTTCGTCGGCTTGCCGCTCGAGAAGGTAGGCGACCGCGTTCCGCACGGGAATGAGCATCGGGTTCAGAGCTGCGGCTGCGGCTGCGGCGCTCGCGAGGATGTAGTGGTTGTGGTCGAGGTGGGCTTGCTCATGCGCGAAGAGGACCCGTCGCTCATCCGCATCGAGCAATCGGAGCATGCCGGATGTGACCAGCAGGTGACCGGGTCGACCGGGGATTGCCACCGCGATCGGCTTCGACCAGTCGGCGACGACCATCCCGTCCTGGGGTTCACCCACCCGGCGCAGCTCATTGATCAGCCGGCCACGGTGGCGTCGGTCCCGGAACAGCCGTATTACGGCACCCAGCAGCCCAATGCCGGCGAACAGCGCGATCACTCCCGGTACTGGTTCTGGCAGTTCAATATGTGGGTGGTTGTCGAGGGCGGACAGTGGTGGAACGTCGTCCAGCATCGTGAGGGCGAGCAGGAGCAGTGACCAGGTCGAAGCGGCCGCGGCGACCACCGCTGCGGCCGTCAGAACTCGGGCTGCGGTGCCGGGAGCGCAGCGGGAGATGATCCACCGTGTGGACAAGGCGACGGCCGCCGCCAGAGCAAGGGGCAGATAGATCTCGATGGTCATTTCTTCCGCCTGGCTTCCGCGCGGAGCAATTGGCGCAGGACAGCGGCGTCGGATTCGTCGAGCCCGGCGGCGAACTGTTGTAGCACGGCGTGCCGGTCGGTCTGCTCGCCAAGCGCGGAGCGCATCCGCTCGGCTGCCGCGGTGGCCGCGTCCTGCGCGGGCCAGTAGAGGTGTCCACGTCCGGCTTTGCGACGCAGGACAGCACCTTTGTCGTGCAGGCGGATGAGGATCGTCTGCACGGTGTTGTATGCGAGATCCCCGCCCAGGGCTGTCTGCACGTCGGTGGCGCTCAGGGGTGCGCCGTGCTCCCAGAGTACGCCCATGACCTCGGCTTCCAGCCCGCCCGGGGCTCGGCGCCGGTGATTCGTCGTCATCTCGCGGACCTCCGTCACGAGCGTACGCGGCCGGAGCGCCGTCACGCGGCGGTGGTCCAAGCACCTACAGTGCGTAGGAGTACGGTCGTGGGGGTGAAGCCGGTTGATCATGTGGTCCGGAACCGTCTTGTTGCACTCGTGCTGGCTGGCGTGTCGGCAGCTGCGTTCAGCTTGCTCGCGCTGGCGGTGGTGAGCCACGGGGTCTGGTTGCAGCGGGTGGACGAGGCGATCAGCGCGGCTGCTCACGACTTTGCGCTCGGCCATCCGGCATGGCTGGCTGTCATGCGCATAATCACGGTCACCGGCAGTACCGTTGTGCTCGGCCCGGTCACGGTGCTCATGTGCGCAGTTCTGGTCCAGCGGCGTATGCGTCGACATGCCCTCTTCGCTGCTGTCGCGACGCTCGCGACACTCAACCTCCGGCTGATCTTGCTCGGCCTGATCGCCAGGCCGCGCCCGGTCGATCGGTTGGCGGCGGCGGGCAGTTGGTCCTTCCCGTCCGGGCACTCCACGGCGTCAGCCACGTTCGCGGTCGTGCTCGCCGTGGTGTGCCGGCGGCTGTGGGTCGCCGTGGCCGCCGGCACCTGGGCCTTGGTGGTCGGCGTGAGCCGCGTGGCCCTGGTGGTGCACTGGCCCAGTGACGTACTCGGGGCGTGGTTCTTCGTCCTGACCGTGGTGCCTGTGGTCGGGGTCGTCGTCGACGCCCTCCATCGCCCGGTGAACTCCGCTGTCCCGCAGTCTGGGCTTAGGGCCGCCGACGGACCTTGACTTGCGCCGGGAGGCGACGGTGCTGATGATCTTTGATCGGCGCCGGGGCGAGTGTGGCAACGGTGATGCCTGGCCGGGATGCTTGGATACGGCATGAGTACCCAGGCGGCGGTGTCCGCTGGTCCTGCGCTCGCGGTGGTTCTCGTGGTGCTGGTCGCGGTCGCTGCGGCCGTGGTGATCGTCGCGCGGCTGGGCCTGGGCCGGGATGTGGTGTCCGCGTCCTTACGTGCGGTCGTGCAGCTCAGTCTGGTCTCGCTTCTGATTACGGCGGTGCTGCGCTCGTGGTGGACGACCGCGGCGTTCATCGCTCTCATGTTCGTCGTCGCTGCGGCAACCTCGGCCCGTCGAGTGAGCACCCTGCAGTTGGGCTGGCCGGTGGTCCTGCCGATCGCGGCTGGCGCGCTACCTGTCGGCGGGGCCGTCGTGTCGACCGGAGCGACCCCGTTGCGGACGATCGCGGTGTTACCCATCGCCGGGATTCTGATCGGTGGGGCGATGACCGCGACCTCGCTGGCGGGGCGTCGCCTCCTCGACGAATTGCGGGACCGGCATGGCGAGTACGAGGCGGCGCTCGCGCTTGGCTTGCTGCCCCGGGACGCGGCACTCGAGGTGTGCCGCCCGGTCGCCGGGACCGCGCTCGTGCCGGCGCTGGATCAGACCCGGACCGTCGGGCTTGTTACTTTGCCGGGCGCCTTCGTCGGGGTGCTGCTCGGCGGCGGATCCGTTGTGCAGGCCGGCGCGACCCAACTGCTCGTGCTGATCGCGCTGCTCGCTGTCGAAGGCATCGCCGTCGTCGTAACCCTCGAGCTTGTCGCCGGGAGGTGGCTGCGGCGGCCATCGTTGGACCCCTGACGCTGCTGCGCGGTGTTTGTCCGTGGCGTACCGGGGCTCGGCGAAGCGCACTCTCCGCGGACGCTACGGCGGCGCTCGCGTAGCAGGAATTTGCCACGCTCGGGCTCTAAGGTTAGCCTTACCAAAACCTACAGGATGTAGTTGCACGGAAGGTGGCTGCGATGCTGGCGAACTACCTGATCGGCCTCCGCGAGGGGCTCGAGGCCGCCCTGGTGGTGAGCATTCTCGTCGCCTACCTAGTCAAGGCGCAGCGACGGGACCGGCTGGCAATGGTCTCCGGCGGAGTAGCGCTGGCCGTCGCCGTCAGCGTCTCCTTCGGCGCCTTGCTGACCTACACCTCCACCACGCTGCTGTCGGACTTCCGTAGCCAGGAACTCTTCGGCGGCATCATGTCAGCGCTGGCCGTGGTGTTCGTGACCTGGATGGTCTTCTGGATGCGCCGCACCGCCCGCGGCATGCGAGCCGAACTCGACGGCCGGTTGTCCTCGGCGCTGAAAGTCGGCGCCCTGGCGGTCGGCGTGACCGCCTTCCTGGCTGTCGCCCGTGAGGGACTGGAGACGGCCCTGTTCTTCTGGTCGGCGGTCCAGGCCGCCGGCACCGCACTGGGTCCGATCGCCGGATTCTCCCTGGGCATCCTCACCGCGGTGCTATTGGCCTGGCTGCTGTATCGGCGCTCGGTGAAACTCAACCTGGCACGATTCTTCACATGGACCAGCGCCGGGCTGATCGTGATCGCAGCCGGGGTACTGGCGTACGCCGTGCATGACCTGCAGGAAGGTGGGCTCATCGGGGGGCTGGACACCCTCGCCTTCGACGTGAGCCGACAGATCCCGCCGAGCTCATGGTACGGCGAGCTCCTCAAGGGGGTTTTCAACCTCAGCCCGCAGACTACCGTCGCCCAGGCGATCGCCTGGGTCGCCTACATCGTGCCCGTCATGGCGCTGTTTTTCCTTGGCGGACGATCGGCCCCCACGCGGCCCGCCGCCGCTGGCGCGGAAGCCGCGTCACGCGTGTCAGCCTGATCGTCATCAGCTCGTTCGCGACCGACGCCGCCGGGCAGCCGCTGATCGACGCTAGCGCTCATGCCCCCTTGGCCCACGCGTCCCACCACAAGAAGGGCGCAGTGCTGCTCCGGCGGGGAACTCGTTCGTCGACGGCACCGACGAGCTGGGCCGGCTCGATGCCGGGCTGCATTTCATGGCCTACCAGCACGACCCTCGGAACAATTCGTCACCGTCCAGAAGTCGTTGGCGGGCAAGCACAACGACGGCCTCAACGAGCACATCCAGCACGCCAGCAGCGGCTTTGTTCGCCTGCCCTCCCGCATGCATTAGGACAGCATGGGGGTCAGTCGCTGCTCACCTGAGCCGCGTGAGCGACCTGACCCTTGTTCACGAATGCGCCGACTCGCTGGGGCGAGGGCGCGGGTCCACGTCACGCCGCTCCACAGGTCTGGCGCTATATCGCCCGGCGTAGTACGTTGGGCGATATAGCGCTGGACGGAGTAGTGGAGTGATGGACGACCTTGGCCGCTGGGCCGAGCCCGGCTTGCTGATCCTGGCCAGCCTGGCCGATGGCGCGAAACACGGCTACGCCATCACTGCCGACATCGCCGACGAGGTCGGCTTTGCCCTCGGCCCGGGAACGCTGTACGCAGCGCTCTCGCGACTGGAGAAGGGCGGCTTGATCGAGGGGTTGCCGACGGATGGGCGTCGGCGGCCGTATCGGTTGACGGCGGCCGGCGCGGCCGAGCTGTCGTCCCAGGCGACGCGGATGCAGCAGCTCGCCGCGTTGAGCCTGGAGCGGCTCGGGACGGCCCTGGCGTGAGCGGCGACGGCCTGCTGGTGCGGGCGTTGGTGGCTTGCTACCCGGCCCGGTGGCGTCGCCGCTACGGTGAGGAGTATGCCCAACTGCTGTGCGACCTGGGCATCCACCGGCACCCCCTGCTGATCATGGATTCGTTGTCCGGAGCCGCGCGTGCCCATGGAGGTGTACTCGTGTCCCACGATTCCCCGATGACCGCAGTGGTGTGGGCAGCCGGGCTGTTCACGGTGGGCGGTCTCGGTTTCGCCAAGCTGGCCGAGGATGTCAGCGGCGACGCGCGCGGCATGTACATGCTGATGGTGCTGGCCGCCGCAGCGGCAATGCTCGCCTTGATGGTCGCGGCGGCGCCCACCGCGCTCGCATTGATCCGTGGCGGTCACCGCAATGCGTGGGGGTTCGTGGCGGTCCCCTTCGTGGCAGCTAGTGCCTGGTACGGCATTCTCCGGCTGGCGCTGGCGATCTCGGCCGGCCATGAGGTGCGGTCGGCACCCAATGTCGCCGGGTTCGTGCTGATCGCCGCGGCCACGATCGGGGTCGTGACCGCGACCGCGTGGGCCGCGAGTGAGGTCCTGCGCCGCGTACCGGCTGCGCAACCGGCCCGGCTGGGCCCGGTTGCCCGGATAATCGTGGCCGCCGGGATGGCCGTAGCCACGTTCGCCGCCCTGGTGTGGGGTTTGCAGGTGCGATCCCATGATGCGGCGGGGTTCCGCGGCGATCACGGCATCCTGGCTACCCCGTTCGTGTTCAGCTGGATCGTCGTCGTGGTGGTGCTGGCTGCCGCGACCGCCTTGGCTGCGCTCACCAACCGCCGGCCGGCAGCACTCGCCTAATCCCGGGCCATTTGATCGAGCTTCGCACGGGCGACACGCCATGCGATCCAGCCTTGGACAGTGCTGCCAGATCCGAATCACACAGGCTCGACGCAGACAACTCCAATCGCTGCCCGCACCGTGGGGCCTAATCGGCGACCGGAGCCCGCGTCCGACAGATCTTGCAGACCCCAGGGCGGAGTCAGCGTCAGCGCCACCTCGACGACGCCCTGGTCGTCACTCGGTCCCTGCATGAGAAGACCTGGTCTGTTCGCGATTTCGGGCTCCTGTGCGAACTTCATGGTGGGCCTTTGGCGATGAATCGTTGTCGGGCTGTGTGATGCCGTGAAGCAGCTTCTTCCTCATCTGGCCGTTGTCGAGATCCACGAGGTGCTCGTCAGCTCTGTGGTGACCCCTCACGGCCACGGTGCGTGGTGATGGTTCGTTGCGGTGCGGCGCAGCGGGGTGACGGGAAACCGTGGTCCGTCTCGGCCGACATGGCGTCCGAGTACATTTCGGTGGCGGGGATACCCTGGCCAAGGAGGTGCATGGTGGACAACCACGGTCCGCGACGGGCACGGGGCAGCCTGGAGGCACAGGTCATGGGCGTGTTGTGGGCCGCGCAGGGACCGATGACCGCCAGCGCCGTGCAAACCGCGCTCGATGACGGGCTGGCCCACAACACCGTGCAGACGATCTTGACCCGCCTGCACGAGAAGAAGCGGCTGCGCCGCGAGCGTGTTGGGCGCGCTCACGCGTATTGGCCGGTGCTGGATGCCGTCGCAGCAGCCGCTGCGCGGATGCAGGCGGCACTGGGCGAGCGGCGCGACCGCACTGCGGTCCTCCAACAGTTCGCGGCGTCGCTGGCCGACGAGGATGCCGACCTCCTGCACGAATTGTTGTCCTTCACTAGATGTCAGCGGCGGGCATGACCAACACAGTGAGGTGATCTCAACGACTTTCGATCAGGTATCGGTATTCGAAGTGCGTCAGGTGTAGCGCTGCGGCGACGATGTCGCCGATCCGGCGAGGACTCGCGGTGGTGTGACGAAGCGTTCTCCAGCGGCCGTTGAGAATCGCGAAGCCGCGCTCGCCCTGCCAGCGCAAGCCACGCAGCAGCCGGTTGACCGTGCGGTTGGCGACGGCCAGAGCCCTGCCGTCGGCGGGCTGCTTGGCCGGCGTCTTGATGCCATGACCTGCGCCGTCGTAGCCGGCGTCGGCCAGGGCCGGGAGTTCGAGCTCTGCAGCTGCCCAGTTCAGGGCGGCAGTGACACCCTGCTGCTGAGCACAGGTCAGATCGTGCAGATGACCCGGCTGGGCGTACGAGGTCCAGATCGGCAGGCCGTCAGGGCGAATGACCGCCTGGATGTTCGCGCCGAAGTCGCGGTGCTTTCCGGAATACCAGGCGTCGATCGATTTGCCCTTCACGCTCGTTGTGGTCTCGGCCACCCGATCGCAGTCGTACAACTTGCCGTCGAGGACCACGTACGCCCAGCCCTCGTCCGCCGCCCGCCGCAACGCCTCGTGCAGGTCCGGCCGCTGCGCGGCGAGAACCGCGATCCCCTCGGCCACGTACCGGTACGCGGTCGCCCGGGAGACCCCGAACCCGGCACCCAGCGTCGTCGTGTCCTCGGCCTTACGGAACCAGATCAATACCAGTAACGCCTGGTAGAAGCAGGTCAACGCGCGAGATCCCCGGCGGGTGCCGAGCATCCGCCGCTCGGCCGCGAGCAGCCCGGCGAGGTGGCGCACCAGTTCCATGGGAACGTCGACCATGGCAGGATAAGCGATCACGTGGAGCCCTCTCGTAGACCGATTCCGTCGCAAGAACCTGTCTATCGATGGCTCCACGCCTGTATCCAGCACTGTCCGAACTGATCCGGTATGCCCGTGTCGATCAAACTCGGACCGCAATCCCTGCTGAGATCACCTCAGTGCATCTGCCGCTGCTACTCGCCCTTCCACGGTCGCTCGCGGCACGGCACGTCGCCGGATGTGTTCGCCCGAAATCACGGCCAGGGCGCTGACGCTCGCGGCTCCCGTCAACGCCTTCTGTTCGGCATGGTTACTCGTGCTGCTGGCCTTGACCCTGCTGGAGGATGTGCCGCCGCCGAAGACACTCGACGACCTTCCCTGGATCAGCTGCCAGAACCTGGCCGCGGTCCCGCCGCGGTTGCCGTCCTGGTGGAGCGGTCGCCGATCGCAAGTTCGCTGCGATGGCACGGGCCCGCGCAGCACTGGGTACGGCTTCTGCAGAGATCTCACCGGCGTTGGGGATCACCAGCGCTGCCACGCTACGACGGTTGCCGAGCCATAACTGCCGTGAGATCACCGCAGAGGGAGTCGGCGGCGTGCGTGCCGGACCCCGTGGCACAGCGATTGTCGCACCGACTGAACGGTAGGGGCATGAACGCCGCGTAGGTGGCGGCAGGGGTGTGTTCGGGACGGTCGCGCCTACACTGGACCTACAGGATGTAGGAGCACGGCCGGGCCGAGTTCAGGACAGTCTCCGGCCACGAAATCGGCAACCCACCCTCGAATCGAAGGCTTCCCGCCACCCGCAACCCGCAGGCACCCCGACGGGACCGGCAGGCACACCCCACGACCCCGAATCTCCTTCATGTGACCGGCTGACACGGGCCGGACCAACCTGGGGGAGCGATTCGTTTTGGGCCGCAAGGTGAACAAGGTCGTGACCATCCTCGGCGCGATGCTGGCCGGCACCACCGCCGTCATGGGCACCGCGGGCGCCGCGCAGGCCGCCCCAGCTAAGCCGAAACCCAAGGCGGCCAAGCAGTGTGTCACCGACAACAAGCTCGTGCCGTCCTGCGGCGTGCTGTGGGGCGCCGCGGCGGGCGGGTTCAGCCCGCTGCCCCGTGACCGGGAGCTGAAGACCTGGGAGAAGCTGTCCGGGCGCACCTCGACGATCTACCACACCTACCACAAGGGTGACGAGGTGTTCCCCACCCCGGCCGAGATCGCGATGACCCGCGACCCGAACAACCCGCGGGCGCTGCTGCTCAACTGGCGCGTCGAGTACGGCTCCACCTGGGCCAACGTCGCCGCCGGCAAGCTCGACGCCCGGATCGACAAGTTCGCCGCCCACATCAAGTCCACCTACCCGAACCAGAAGTTCTTCCTGGTCCTCAACCACGAACCCGAGGACGACGTCAACCCGAAGCCGGGCTCCGGGATGACCGCCAAGGACTTCGCCGCCTCCTACCGCCACGTCATCCAGCGCCTGCACACCAAGGGCATCAACAACGCCATCAACGTCGTCGCCTACATGGGTAACGAGAAGTGGATGGCGCAGTCCTGGTGGTCCGACCTCTACCCCGGCGACGACGTCGTGGACTGGATCGGCCTGGACTCCTACGTGTCCGCCGAAAAGGGCTACTACCACTACGGCAAGTTCAACGACCTGCTCGACCGCAAAGCCACCGGCGGCAAGGGCCTGGGCTGGTACCAGTGGGCCACCACCAAGCACCCCGGCAAGCCCATCATGATCGCGGAGTGGGGCGCCTACCACCGGGTCGGCAAGGTCACCGACAAGTCCGCCCAGTTCAACAGCGTCCTGCCCGAACTCGCCAAGCGGCCCGCGGTCAAGGCCATCGTCTACTTCGACACCAAGAAAGACGCCTTCGGCGACCGCGACATCAGCATCAACAGCTCAACCACCAGCCTCACCGCCTTCCGCAAACTCGCCGCCAACCCACTGTTCAACGTCAAAATCGCCTGATCAACCCAACAGCACCACCACGATGCCGCCGACCGGAACACCGGCCGGCGGCATCGCACCACACCCACAAACCAACGGACCCGTCCTGCGGCTTCGTTTGGGAACGATGGCACGGCCGAATCTCGCCGCCGGGCTGGTGTCACGTGGTCAGTGCGCCCACAGACTCGTCAGGGCGGCCCGGTCAGCGCTGTGACCAGTGGGGCGCAGACGGTACATCGCCTGGATCGTCCGGAGCAGGTGATAGTGATCGAGCCGGGACGAGTACTGGCCAGGCTTGACCCGGGCACCCGCGATGATCGTTGGGATGTGGTTGTGGTCCGTCCGGTTGTCCTCGTCGAAGGTGAGGATGAACAGGCTGTTGTGGGAAGCGGCCCAGGAAATGTAGGGCGCGAACTGTCTCTTCAGCCATCGGTCGGCCTGGTCTTTGGGACAGTCGTGCATGTCATGGCACAGATCTGGGATGACGAACGCGACGTCGGGCAGTTTGCGGAAGTCAGACGGAAATGCGGTGAAGGGCTTGTGGACGCTCGACGGGACGTTGCTGAAGTTGACCCACGGGACGTGACGGCGCACGTAGCGGCCGGAGGCGCAACCCCGGTAGCCCGTGTGGGGCAGCCCTTCGGAGTAGCCGGTGAATGTGTAACCGGCATCCAATAGCTGCCGGGCCAGGTTAGGGCGGCTGCCGAGGTTATGCGGGCAGTTGTTATCCCTGACCCCCTGGGTCGAGCCCGAGAACAACGCCAGGTAGTTGGGCTGGCTGGGGTGGGTTTCGGCGTAGAACCTGGTCATGTTGGCCCAGCGGCGTGCCACTGACGACACCCAAGGGGTCATGGGATGTCCGATCACGGAGTCGTACCGCTTGTTCTCGAGCACGACGATGACCACATGGTCGAAGCGGGGGACCGAGATCAAGGCGGTCGGCGCCCGCTCCAGTGGTGCCATGGCCGCTGCGGATGCGGGGGCGACGGCTGCGTCGATCAGTAACAGCGCTGCAACCGCCGTCACCCATTTACGGATGCTTCTCATCTTCTCTCCATACTTTTCACACATGATGACAAACCTACTCCTACATGATGTGGGAGTAAGGTCTGAGGATCCTGTCGACACGCCACGGCCGAGAGGCAGCGCTGAGTTGCCCGACGTCCCGGGGCGCACGCCGGGTCGTGCTGCTGGACGGGTGTGCACGAACAGCAGACTGAGTAAGTAACCAGCAACAGCGGCGTCATCAGGACGTGAGGTGGGCGACGGCGATGAGCGCTGTGATCCTCGTTGAGGACGATCCGCTAATCGGCGAATCATTGCGCGACAGTCTGCGCGCGCAGGGATACACCGCGAGGTGGTGTGCCACTGGCGGCGACGCAGTGCGCACGCTCGACCCGGATCGGACCGACCTCGTCCTGGTGGACCTGGGGCTCCGACATCGACGGCGTCGAGGTGATTCGGCGTCTGCGTCGAGCCGCACCGGGCACGGTGATCGTGGCATTAACCGCGCGTCGAGCCGAGATCGATGTGGTCGTAGCGCTAGACGCCGGCGCTGACGATCTCACCAAGCCGTTCCGACTGGCCGAATTGCTGGCAAGGCTGCGGGCGCACCTGCGGCGCCCGACAGCGGTGTCGACCGTGTCGCATGTAGTCGTCGGGAACCTCGACATCGACGTGTCGGCGCGGCGCATGACGCTGTCCGACACGGAGGTGGCACTGCGGCCGAAGGAGTTCGATCTCCTGGTACGCCTTGCGGCGGCGCCCGGTGCTGCGGTGAGCCGGGAGACGCTGATGTCGGATGTCTGGGACGAGAACCGGTTGGGGCAAATTCTCCTGCGTCGCGTACGTGCCCGCGAAACCGAGCGAGGAACCTTCCCGTCGCGTGTGAATCGCTGGCCGCCGCAACCTAATTGCACTGCAGTCGAAACGTGGAATGGCGTGGCGCCATATATGAGGCGTTCAGCTCGGAGATATGTGTTCGCTGGTTTGCGCTAATCTACGGCCGGAGACGGCGTCACGGGCCAGGTCCGGTCCCGCCCCTATACCAGATCCGGATCTGCCGTGGCAAGAGGTCCCGGCTGCGGTTCAATGGTGGCCTTCAGCTTCCTTTAAGGCCGTTTGTTGGAGGGTTGGCCTCATGACGTCTGCCTTCGAGCCTGACACGCCTCAGAAGCTACTTGACTCCTCAGGCTTGTAGTCCGGCGCAACCATCGTCGGAGCGCTGACGACTTCATTTCCGTCGCACTTGCACCGTGCGATGGCCACGCATTCCGAAGTCCCGTGAAGGAGAAACGATGTCGGTGACTTATGCCACCGCTGATCGCTCGCGTGTCTGGTTGACCAAAGTTCCGGCGATCACCGCGACATTCTGGGTGATCAAGGTCTTGTCCACGACCATCGGCGAAACGTTCGCCGACTACCTGGCGGTAAATGTCGGCCTGGGACCGCTGGTCACCGATGCCGTCATGGCTACCGTGCTTGCCACCGCGCTGATAATCCAGTTCCGCACCCGCGCGTACACCCCGTGGATCTACTGGCTGTGCGTCGTACTCGTGAGCATCGTCGGCACCCAGATCACCGACTTCTTCACCGACACCCTCGGCGTCAGCCTCTACCTGAGCACTGGCGTCTTCGCCATCGTGCTCGCCGTCGTGTTCGCCGTCTGGCACCGCCAGGAGCGCACCCTCGCGATCACGTCGATCAACAATCCCCGCCGGGAAGCGTTCTACTGGGGCGCCATCCTCACCACGTTCGCGCTCGGCACCGCCGCGGGCGACCTGGCCACCGAGGCACTCAGCCTCGGCTTCCGCAACGGGGTGCTCATCTTCGGCGGGCTCATCCTGGCCACCTTCATCGCATACAAACTCGGGATGAGCCAGGTCCTGACCTTCTGGATCGCCTACGTGCTCACCCGCCCGCTCGGCGCCTCGATCGGGGACCTGCTCACCCAGGACAAGCAGTTCGGTGGTCTGGCCCTGGGCGCCAGCGCGACCAGCATGCTGTTCTTCGCCGTGATCATCGTGCTGGTCACCCGCGAGCAGCTGCTGGTCAATCGGCACGGGGTGGCCGAGAAGGGGAGGGGACCGCACGGTGGGCACCGGGCGGACTACCTGTGGGCGGGCGCCGGCCTGGTCGTGGTCGCCGCCCTGGGGCTGGGATTCAGCAGTACGCACGCCGCCGCCACCGACGACAGCAGCAGCTTGGTCGCCGCCGACCCGGGTCAGTCGGCCAAGGGGCAGCCCGGCAGTAAGACCGGCGGGGCGGCGCTCGCGCGGAAGGCGCAGCCGACGACGAAGCTCGGCGACCTGACGTCCTTCGCCCGGATCGTGACCGACGTCAAGGGCAAGGTCGCCAAGAACGACCTGGCCGGCGGCAGGACCCGGATCAAGGACCTCGAGGTGGCCTGGGACGACGCCGAGGCTGGCCTCAAGCCGCGCGATTCCGGCAAGTGGCACCAGCTCGACGACCAGATCGATGCCGCCCTTACCGCGCTGCGGGCCGGCAGCCCCAGCCCGTCCGACTGCTCGGCGGCGCTCGCCACCCTGATCACGACGCTGAACCAGTTCGACGGCGTCTGACCGGCTCGATCCAGATGGTGATGTCGTCGTGTGGTGGTGCCCTGTCGTCCCACCACACGACGACGCTGGTCCGTGCCGGATGTCCGGCGTCGTGGGGTACTCGACGAGGTCGAGTCAGCCGAGGCCGCCATGAACGGACGCGACCAGGCCTACACCGGCGCAGAAGCCGTCCCGCGGGCGGCGCCACGGGTGCGCAGCGTGTTCATCCGTTGACGGTGATCGTTGCCGCGGCCACCTCGGGACGCCGGATCGGTTCCTGGAGTCTCGTCCGGTTCACGATCTTGCCGATCGCGGCTGGAGCGTTGCCCACCGCGCCGCTGATCGTCGTCATCGGCACGGTGCCGTTGACAGAGGTGGCGGAGCTGCCGATCGCCGGGATTCTGATCGGCGGCGCGATGACGCGACGTCGCTGTCCGGCCGGCGCTGTCGTTCGACGAGCTGCACAACCGCTCGAGGCGGCGCTGTCCCTCGGATTTCCGCCCCGCGCTGAAGCGCTCGAGGTTTGCCGTCCGACTGCGGGCCAGGCGCTCGACCAGATGCGCACGGTGGGACTGGTCACGCTGCTCGGCGCCTTCGTGTCCTGCCCGGTGGCGGCTCGGCCGTGCAGGCGAGCGCGATCCAGCTGATCGTGCTGGTGAGGCTGCTCGAGGTCGAGGCGATCGCGGTCGCCGTGACGATCGAGTTGGTCGCCCGTGGGGCGCTGCGCCGTTCCGGAGCTCCTGACTCCGCCGCTTGACTTACTCCTACAAGGCGTAGGAGGTTGTCTAGTCGGGATGGCTGGTGCTCAGAGATCCCGCAGGCGCGACGCGTCGACTCGGCCGGCCCAGCGGGTGGCCAGCGCCGTGGCCAGTGCCGCGCTCGCGCCCACGGCGAGTAGGACGGCGGCGGCGAGAGGCCAGGGCACGGCGGGATGCTGGGGCGGCGGATCGAAGATGCCGTTCAATACTTTGATGAGTTCGGCGGCGATCACCGCGGCGGCGGCGAGGCCGCCGATGGTGCCGGCGATGGTCAGCGCCCGTGCTTCGGTCCAGAGGAAGCCGGCTCGTTGCCGGGTTGACGCGCCGAGGACCGCCAGTGCGGTGGTCGCGCGCCGCCGTTGGGCGGCGCCGACCACCAGTACCAGGCCGGCGCTGGCGGCGGCCAGCAGGATTCCGAAGGCGAGGGTCAGGCGGGACAGGCCGGACAGGCTGCCGGCGGCGAGGCCGGAGGCGGAGGGTACGGCGACTCGGGGTGCGGTGATGTCGTTGACCAGGGCCGCCGCCGGGGCGTGGATGGCTGCCGCCACGGTGGTCGGTCGGTCGGTGCGCACCAGCAGGGTCTGCACGGCGGGGAGGCCGGTGGCGGCGGTGATGTACGACCGGTTGGCCACGACGAAGCTGTCGCGTGGTGCGGTGGCGAACTCGGTGATCACGCCGACGACGTGGAACCGAATCTTGCGGTAGGCGCCGCGGGTGTCCTTGAGGCGCAGTTGGACTGTGTCGCCGGTGTGCAGCTGGTAGTCGTGCAGTGTCTCCTGGGAGAGCAGGGCGCCGTCGGGTGTGGCGGCGAGCCGGTGCAGTGCCGTTCTGATGGTGCTGCCCGGAGTGAACGCGTCCTGCAGGGGAGCGGCGCGGCCGATGGTGGCGGCGTCGATGCCGTACAGGTCCTGCAGGTCGGGTCCGACGTAGACGAGCCGGTGGCTGACCTGTTCCACAGCTGCGGCCCCGGGGACGGCGGCGATTGCCGGATTGAGGCCGGTGGTGGTGTCCGGCGGGAGGGTGACGGCGACGTCCGATCCGACGGTGAGCGCGGTGTCCAGGCGTGCCTGCTGGTCGTAGGTGTGGGTGAACACTGCGGCGGAGACGGTGACGGCGACGGCTATCGCCAGGCCGGTGACGCCGCGGGCCACTCGGACGCGGCGGCGCCGGACGACGTCGTGACGCAGGTCCGGCAGGCGGCCGCTGGGGTCGGCCGCCGGGATGCGGGCGGGCCGGTTCAGGATCAGCAGTGTGATCCGCCAGATCAGCAGGGCCATGCCCGGCCACGCGAGGGCCGGGGCCAGCAGGGCGGCGTAGTTCACCGAGGCGACCGGTACTCCCTCGGGGACGACCACCACCTGGTAGCCGGCGCGGGCGGTGAGCCAGAACACGACCGCGGAGCCGGCCAACAGCAGGATGTCGAGGCCGAGGCGCAGCACGAGCGGGGTACGGGTGGAGGGCAGCGGATTCACCCCGGCTTGCACCGTCGGCGCCGTCCCGCGCAGCGTCCCGGCGAGCGGTGCGAGCTCGGTGGCCACCGCCAGCAGCACGCCGGCCAGCGCTCCGGCAATCAGCCAGCTCGCCGACGGATTGCCGTAGGGCCCGAGCCGGGATGCGAGCAGGGCCGCGCCGGATCCGATGGCCGCGCCCAGCAGGCCGTCGAGCAATGCGGTGCCGCCGAGCAGGATCGCCGCCCGCCGAGGACCGACGCCGCGTAGCCGCAGCAGGGCGAGGTCACGGCGCTGCCGGTCGTTGCGCAGCGAGACGACCAACGCGGTGACCACGCCGGCCAGCAACAACCCGGGCACGCCGAGCAGCAGAACCAGCAGCCGGGCGTAGATCGCGTCCTCGCGGGCCGCCGACAAGGAGGTCTCGAGGTTGTCGCCGATCAGAGCGCCGCCGGCCACCGCGGCGATGAAATGGTTCGCCCGGCGGGTGACTTCGTCGGCGGCCTTCGCGGGATCGGTGGGCAGCGTCGCGCGATCGACCCGGACGTGGAACTGATGCACCACGGTGGCGCCCGAAGTCAGCGCCGCGAATCGGGCCGGGCTGACCAGCAGGACGTTGTCGGGTGGAGCGCTGGCGCCGGATCCGGCGGGTGCTCCGACGACCTGGAAGAACGAATCGGCGTTGGGCAGGTCGGCCACGCCGGTGACCTGCGCACGTTGCCGGGCGCCCAGAACCGTCACCGTCGTGCCCGGGCCGGCGCCCAGATTGGACGCGGTCTGCTGCTGCAGGACCACCCCACCGGCGGCGCCGACGAGCCGGCGGATCTCGCCGGGGGCGAACGACCCGTAGTCGTCCGGTAGGGACACGACGTAGGCCGCGCCCGTGGTGCGGGTCTCGCCGTCCGGGGAGACGGAGCTGATCCCGGGCACCTTGGCGTAGTCGACGGCGCGGAAACCGAGCAGCCCGGGCACGCCGCGCAGAGCCGCGGCCGCGGCGGCGGGGTCGCTGCCGGGTGTGACCTGGACCTGCCAGTCGACCGGGACCCGGTCGGCGGCGCGCAGCGTCAGCCGCGCTCCGGTCCGGGCGGTGAATGATCCGAGCAGGATCAGGAACGCGACGGTGAGCGCGACGGACACCGCCGCCGCGATCGTCTCGGCCGGGCGGCGCCGCAGTGATTGCAGCACGTATCGAACGGTCATCGGACGAGCTCCTGGTCGGTCCGCGCGGCGATCGCGACCTGTGCGGGGAAGTGGGCGGCGACGGTCGGGTCGTGCGTCGCGACGACGAGGGCGGTCGCGGTGCTGGACGCGTACGCGGACAGGGTGTTGATCGTCTGGCCGCCGCTGGTCTGGTCCAGGGCCGCCGTGGGTTCGTCGGCCAGCAGCAGGCGCGGCCCGACCGCCAGCGCGCGGGCGAGGGCAACCCGCTGCTGCATGCCGCCGGAGAGCTCGGCGGGCAGCGCGTCGTCGACGTCGTCGAGTCCGAGCGAGGCCAGGTGCTCCCTGGCGTGTTCGGCGGCCTCGGCGGGTGCGATGCCGCGGATCCGCAGGCCGAGGGTGGCGTTCTGCAGGGCGGTCAGCTCGGGGACCAGGGACGGGGCCTGGGGCACGTAGACGATCTCATCCGGCTTCAGGCGCAGGTCGATCGTTCCGGCCGAAGGGGCGATCAGCCCGGCGAGCACGAGCAGCAGGGTGGTCTTGCCGGAGCCGGAGCGGCCGGTCACCGCAGCTTGGTCGCCAGCCGCGAGCTGCAGTGATACTTCGTCGAGCACGACCCGGCCGCCGAGGCTGACCGAGACGTTCGCTGCAGACAGGATCACGTCAGCCTCCCGTCGACCAGGTGGAGTACCCGGTCGGCGTGGGCCGCGACCGCGGGGGAATGGGTGACGATGACGGCCGCGCCGTCGCGGGGGCGCCAGGTACCGATCAAGTCGAGAATGGTGCTCTCCTCGTCGCGGCTGACCTCGGCGGTGGGTTCGTCGGCGAGCAGCAGGGTGGGGGAGCCGGCGAGCGCGACCGCCAGGCCGGCCCGGGCGGTCTCGCCGCCCGACAGCGTGCGGGGCATGCTCCTGCGCACCGTCGCAAGGCCGAGCCCGTCGATGAGCTCCGCGGGGCTCGGCCCGCCGGGCCGGCCGAGCGAGGCCGCCAGTTGGATGTTCTCCCGCACGTTCAGGTGGCCGAGCAGGCCACTGCTCTGGGTGAGGATGCCGACGTGTTCGGCACGGATCCGGGCCGCGGCAGCCGGGCTGCGATGACTGAGCCGCTGACCGGCGACGTGCACGGAGCCGCCGTCCGGGTCGTCGAGGCCGGCCAGCAGGCTCAGCAGCGTCGACTTGCCCGAGCCGGACGGCCCGGTGACGGCCACGGTCTCGCCCGCCGCGCAGACGACCGAGACATCCTTCAGGGCCGGGATCTCGGTGTCTCCGCGCCGGTAGAAGCGGTGCAGCCCGCGGGCCTCCAGCGGTGTCATTGGATCTTCAGACTGTCGATCATGGTTTTGTACGCGTCGACGTTGTCGGCGCCGACCGGGCCGAACAGCTCGACGATGACCTCACGGCCGTGCGACACCAGTTCGTAGCGTTCGACCTCGTCGCGGTACTGCCGCCCGGTGACCGCGTCGGGCGCCGAGTTGCGGCGGTAGACGATCCGGACGCCGCGCCCGGCCGGCATGCTCACGTCGGTGATGGTGCGCAGCTCGAACGCGGCTTGGCTGCGTGCCAGTTCGGGCACGTCCTGCTGTTTGGCGGTTGCGAGGGTCGGTGGGGTCGTGGCGGTGCCGGTGGCGGCCTGCACGCCGTTGAGCTTGTCGGTGAAGGTAGCGGTGGAGCCCTGGGTCTTCTCGGCCCAACCCTCAGGGTGTGTGAACCGGTATCGCCCGGCGGTGTTCGAGTACGGGATGAACGCGAGGTTGTCGGGGATGTCGCCGGGCGGGTTGCTCTCGGCAGCGACGGCGGACTGGGGTGCGGCGGTCGGTGCGGCGCTGGTCGGTGCCGCGGATACGGTCGCCGCGGGCGGGCTGGCCGTCGGCGCAGCGGCGGTGTGGCTGCCGGAGCCGGAGCTGCACCCGGCCACCAGCGCGACCAGCACGACCGTCGCGGTGTGCTGATGTGGTCGTGTCATACCGGCGACGCTAGGCGGGGGCCGGCCAGCGTCCGGACAACGAAGGGTAAAGGCGCACTTTGCCTTGGTCCGCCCTACAGTCCAGAGCATGAGGCGATCGCGACTCCGCAGCACCCGGACCCGGATTCATCACGCGATCGTGCTGGTCGTGACGCTGGCGATCGTGCTGTTCGGGGTGCCGCTGGCGGTGGTGCTGGATCGGCTCGTCACGAGTCAGGCCCTGGCCGGGCTGGAGCGGGACGCGACCAGAGGGGTGGCGGCAGTGCCGGACAACGTCCTCGAGGCCGGCACGCCGGTGCGGGTGCCCACCGGGACGAACAACTTCCTGATCGCGGTCTACGACGCAGAAGGGGATCGCGTGGCCGGCGCCGGTCCGCAGCGGTCGGCGCTCGCCGCCCGGGCGGTCGACGGGCACGAGCACGACGGGCACGACGGGGCCGACCTCGCGGTCGTCGTGCCGGTGCTGTCCGACACGACGATCGCTGGCAGCGTCCGGGCCGCCGTACCGCTGGCCCGGCTCCGGGCGCAAACCTATCGGATCTGGGGACTGCTCACCGCGCTGGCGGTGTTCGTGATCGCCGTGGCGGTGCTGCTGGCCCGGCGCTCGGCGATCCGCATCGCCCGGCCTTTCGAGAACCTGACCGCGGCCGCCCGCAGCCTGGGCGACGGTCAATACGACGTGCACCTGCCACGGTCGGGAATCACCGAGGCCGACGCGGCCGGTGACGCGATGCGCGACAGCGCCCGGCAGATCGAGGAACTGCTACGCCACGAGCGCAATTTCGTTCGGGACGCTTCTCATCAGCTACGGACGCCGCTCGCCGCGGTGCTGCTGGCCCTGGAGCAACCGACGCCCGACGTGCCCACGGCAGTCGCCCGAGCACGAGATCTCGAGACCACGATCGCGGATTTGGTCCTGCTGCGACGCCGAACCGCGCACGGCACCGCCGACCCGGTCAAGATCGCCCAGGCAGCGGTCCAGCGGTGGAGCACCGCCGACCGGCCCGTGGTCCTGCGCAGCGACAGCGATCGGTCCGTCGCGATCAGCGGGCCCGCCCTCCGACAGAGCCTCGACGTGCTCATCGACAACGCGCTGCGCCACGGCAGCGGGACCGTCACCGTGACGGTTGAGCCCTATGGCGACAGCGTGTTCATCGAGGTCGCCGACGAAGGCCCGGGGTTCGCCCACGATGCGGCCTTCGGAACGGGGTTGAACCTCGCGACGAGCGTGATCGAGCGCGCCGGCGGGTCACTGCTGATCCGCCGCCGCGCTTGCCAACCGCGGGTGGCGTTACTGGTGCCTGAAGCACCGGCGTCAGAGGGCGCGCTTCAGTCGAGCTCGAAGCGGTAGCCGTAGCCGCGCAGGGTCGCGATCCGGTCCCATCGGTCACCGGCATCAGCCAGCTTGCGGCGAACGCTGGCCACGTGCACGTCCAGCGTCTTCGTCGAGCCCCACCAGTGCTGATCCCACACCACGTCCATCAGGTGCTCCCGGCGCACCGCTTCGCCCGCCGAGGCCACTAGCACGGCCAGCAGCTCATGCTCCTTGGGCCGCAGCGTGATCTCCCGCTCGCCGACCCAGGCCCGCCGGGCACCCTGATCCAGCCGTACCGGGCCGGCACGCAGCTCCGGCGGCCCGATCTCGCCCCGCCGCCGCAGATGGGCCCGTAGCCGCGCGCACAGCTCCACCTGACGGAACGGCTTAGTCACGAAGTCGTCCGCGCCACCGTCCAGCGCGCGCACCGCGTCGGTCTCATCGGTGCGGGCAGTCACCACGACCACGACGACGTCCGCGTTCTGCTCGCGGATCCTCCCGCACAGCTCGAGGCCGTCGGCGTCGGGCAGCCCGAGATCCAGGAGGATCAGATCGGGCACTCGATCGGCGATCAGCCGATGCGCCTCGGCGGCCGTACGTGCCCAGCGGACCTCATGACCGTCCGCCGCGAGGATGCCGGCAAGGCCGGAGCCGACGCCCGGGTCATCCTCGACGACCAGCACCTTCGACGGGACAGCCGGGCTGTTCACGAGCACGTCGCTCATATCCGCACGGTATCCCGCCACGGCGCCGGTTCCGTACACCGCCAACTCAGGCAATCTTCAGGTTTCTCCGGCGCTTTGTAGGTCGCGGTCGGCGCGGCCGAGCACGATACAGACCGACATGAGCCCGCGAGCCGCCCGGGATGGTGCCGGGCGGCTCGCGAGACAGTGGTGGTTCTGGGTCAGGCGATTTTGACGTTGAACAGTGGGTTGGCGGCGAGTTTGCGGAAGGCGGTGAGGCTGGTGGTTGAGCTGTTGATGCTGATGTCGCGGTCGCCGAAGGCGTCTTTCTTGGTGTCGAAGTAGACGATGGCCTTGACCGCGGGCCGCTTGGCGAGTTCGGGCAGGACGCTGTTGAACTGGGCGGACTTGTCGGTGACCTTGCCGACCCGGTGGTAGGCGCCCCACTCCGCGATCATGATGGGCTTGCCGGGGTGCTTGGTGGTGGCCCACTGGTACCAGCCCAGGCCCTTGCCGCCGGTGGCTTTGCGGTCGAGCAGGTCGTTGAACTTGCCGTAGTGGTAGTAGCCCTTTTCGGCGGACACGTAGGAGTCCAGGCCGATCCAGTCCACGACGTCGTCGCCGGGGTAGAGGTCGGACCACCAGGACTGCGCCATCCACTTCTCGTTACCCATGTAGGCGACGACGTTGATGGCGTTGTTGATGCCCTTGGTGTGCAGGCGCTGGATGACGTGGCGGTAGGAGGCGGCGAAGTCCTTGGCGGTCATCCCGGAGCCCGGCTTCGGGTTGACGTCGTCCTCGGGTTCGTGGTTGAGGACCAGGAAGAACTTCTGGTTCGGGTAGGTGGACTTGATGTGGGCGGCGAACTTGTCGATCCGGGCGTCGAGCTTGCCGGCGGCGACGTTGGCCCAGGTGGAGCCGTACTCGACGCGCCAGTTGAGCAGCAGCGCCCGCGGGTTGTTCGGGTCGCGGGTCATCGCGATCTCGGCCGGGGTGGGGAACACCTCGTCACCCTTGTGGTAGGTGTGGTAGATCGTCGAGGTGCGCCCGGACAGCTTCTCCCAGGTCTTCAGCTCCCGGTCACGGGGCAGCGGGCTGAACCCGCCCGCCGCGGCGCCCCACAGCACGCCGCAGGACGGCACGAGCTTGTTGTCGGTGACACACTGCTTGGCCGCCTTGGGTTTCGGCTTAGCTGGGGCGGCCTGCGCGGCGCCCGCGGTGCCCATGACGGCGGTGGTGCCGGCCAGCATCGCGCCGAGGATGGTCACGACCTTGTTCACCTTGCGGCCCAAAACGAATCGCTCCCCCAGGTTGGTCCGGCCCGTGTCAGCCGGTCACATGAAGGAGATTCGGGGTCGTGGGGTGTGCCTGCCGGTCCCGTCGGGGTGCCTGCGGGTTGCGGGTGGCGGGAAGCCTTCGATTCGAGGGTGGGTTGCCGATTTCGTGGCCGGAGACTGTCCTGAACTCGGCCCGGCCGTGCTCCTACATCCTGTAGGTGCCAGGATGCGCTCGTCCGTCCTGTAGGTGCCGCCCTGTGGTAGGTCGTCCGAATGTGGACCGCGCCTGCCAGGTGCCGCGCCGGACGCGGCCGAGGCGGCCTACTGCGGTGCGGCGGTTAGCCCGGCGGTGGAGGTGTAGGGCTGGAAGATCGTGGGCCCACAGCGCACCGGGCAGCCTGGAAGCACAGGTCATGGGGGTGCTGTGGACGGCCGCCGAACTGATGACCCGCCGCCGCGGTGCGGAGGGCATACGGCGGCGCGCTGGCCCACAACACCGTACAGACGACCTTCACTCGGCTGTATGAGAAGAGCGCGTGGTGCACCGGGAGCGCGCTGGACGCGGGCATAAGTGCTGGCCGGTGCAGGACGGCGCCGCCACGGCCGCGGCGCGGGATGACCGGGCCCGCGACGCTGCCGGCGCGCTGGCTCTCGAGGTCATGGACCATGGTCCGGGCGTAGCCGAGTCAGACCGACCTCACCTGTTCGAGGCTTCGCGGGACGCCACCGCCGGGCTCGGACTGTCCATCGCCACGGCGCTGACCGAGGCCGAAGGCGGCCGTTTGGTGCTCACCAGTGGGGGCCGCCCGACGACGTTCACCCTCTGCCTGCCAGCCGACGAGCCGCCCCTCACGATGCGCGCGCGTCCTTCGCCGGACATCGCGGCGGTTCAGGCGCAGCCGGACCCATGACCGGCACGCGGGTTACAGCCGGAAGGCGGAGATCATCGAGTGGGTGGTCCGGGCACAACCTAAGGCCGGCAACCGCAGCAAGTCCTCGACGGTTCGCAGGGTGGAGCAATGGGTGTACGGCTCATCCGCGGTCACGTGATTCGTTCCGGAAGCGATCACGAGGGTGGGGATGTGGTTGTCGGCACCGCTTCCCTCGTCCCACGTGATGATCACGACGAGGTGCCCGGCCCGATAGTCCGGCCCGGCGAGAATCTGCGGAATCCAGTCCTGCAGCCAGCGGTCGCCATTGGCGGTACGCGACAGCGGGCAGGGTGCTGCGCCGTGCATGTCGTGGCATGCGTCCGGGCTGACCAGACCGAACGCGGGCAGGTTCCCGGTGGCGACGTCGGTGTGCAATGCTCCGGCCGCCGCCTGGCCCAGTGGCACCGCCCACTTGGCGCACTCGGCACGTTCGAGCGTGTAGTAGGCGGCCGGGACGTGCCGGACGAGATACCTTCCCTGGTGGGCGTTGGCCAGAACGCAGGTGCCCGGGGCGGACTCGGCGTAGTCGCGCCACTCGCGGCCGCTGGCAGCGACCTGGTGGAAGAGGTTGTCGCCGGTGAGCGGATGGTACTTGGGTGCCTTGTCGTCGCAGATGCCGTGGGTGGATCCGCTGGTGAGCAAGATGTAGGCCGCCAGGGACGGACACGAACGGGGATAGCCCGCATCGACGCGGCGCGCGGTGCCGTATCGGCTCGCGAGCTGGTTGATGTATCGGGCTTCCGGGTCGCCGATGATGTCGCCGTACTCGTGGTTCTCCTCCATGATCATCAGCACCTTGGTGGTCGGGCTGGCTGCCGCCGCCGGGACAGCGGGTGCGGAGGGCGCGGAGGGCGCCGCCCGTGTGGCGCAGCCGGCGAGCGCCAGCGCAACACCGGCGGCCAGCATCAGGGCGACGCGTCCACGCCAGGGAGCCTCCGCGTCGGTGTACCGAGTTGCGGCGGGGACATTTCGTGTGCGCCACCGCGCCTGGCGACGGTCCGTGGTCTTGTTCGGCCGGATCGCGCCGCCACGAGTTTGGCTGTCGGGTTGAGGGTCCGGGGCCGATTCACGCTCCGCGAGAGCCACAGGCCGGTCTGTTGCCATCCTGTTATCAGGTGTCTTGATCACTGACGGAACCTTGCCGGGGATGCGCTGAGAGAACGCTGAAGCCCGTGCTGCCGGTTCACTCATTTGTGTTGTGTGGAGCACCGCAGGGTATCCAGGCTGCTGAATCTGCCCAACGGCCGCCGGGTGGAGGTGGGCAGGGCGAAGTGTCGGGATCGGGCGCTGCCGGCACGTTGTGTGTCTGCTGCTCGGAGTGCGGTGGCTAAGCTGGCGACGCCTGTCGTTGTCACCGTGTTGCCCTGTGGCGCCAATCAGCGGGAGGATTCATGCGGGTACTGGTGGTCGAGGACGAAGTCGCACTGGCCGAGACCCTGCGCGACGGCCTCGGACAGGCGGGCTTCACGGTCGACGTGGCACACGACGGGGTGGACGGGCTCTGGACCGCCGCCGAGGCTCCGTACGGCGCGTACGACGCGATCGTGCTCGACATCATGCTGCCCGGCCTCAGCGGCTACGAGATCTGCCGCCGGATGCGCGCCCGCGAGGTGTGGACGCCGGTGCTCATGCTCACCGCGAAGGACGGCGAGTACGACCAGGCCGACGCGCTGGACTTGGGCGCCGACGACTATCTCAGCAAACCCTTCTCCTTCGTCGTGCTCATCGCCCGGCTGCGCGCCCTGATCCGGCGCGGCGCCCCCGCACGGCCAGCCGTACTGACGGCGGGGGATCTGACGCTGGATCCGGCACAGCGGCGGGTGGGCCGGGGCGCCACCACGATTCCGGTGACACCCCGGGAGTTCGCCATGCTCGAGTTCCTGATGCGGCACCGGGGCAACCCCGTGACCAAGACCGCGATCCTCGAGAATGTGTGGGACGCCCACTTCACCGGTGATCCCAACATCGTCGAGGTGTACATCGGCTACTTGCGTAAGAAGATCGACCACCCGTTCGGGCGGGCGGCGATCGAGACCGTGCGCGGCGCGGGCTACCGAATCAATCCTGACGGCGGGTGACATCCGGGCGCGACCCTTTCAACGTTTTCTCAGCCGCGATCTGGTGGATTGACCCTCTGCGAGCGTCACGGCAGGGGGACGAAGCCGATGGTCAGGAAACTGGGATCACCGGGCGGCCGGAACACCGCCGCGCAATGGCGGATACGGCCGCTGCCGGAACGGATGGGTCTGCGCACCCGCCGGGATGTACGGCAATGGCTGACGCTTCTCGGCCCGTCCCTCGGCCCGGGCCTGCTGATGATCGGTATCGCCCTGATCCAGGCGGGGCACCCGGTGCTGAGCTGGGATGAGATCGCGACGGCGGACGCCGCCGGACGCACCCCCGCCCAACTGTGGCATCTGATCCACCACGTCGACGCCGTCTTCGGCGCCTACTACCTGCTGATCCACTACTGGACCGCCGTCGCGGGCCAACGAGACCGCACTGCGCCTGCCGTCGATCATCGCAATGGGCGCCACGGTCGCCCTCACCGGCGAACTGGGCCGCCGCTACTTCGGACCACTCACCGGCGCCGTGGCCGGCCTGCTGCTGTGCCTGATGCCGAACACCTCCCGCTACGCCGACGAGGCCCGCCCGTACGCATTCGCCTGCTTCTTCGCCCTGCTGGCCGTCCTGCTGCTGCACCGCGCGGTGGACCTGCCGCGGCCAGGCCGCTGGATCGCCTACGGGGCGGCGGTTCTGCTGCTGGGGCTCAGCCACATCGTCGCCCTCACCACCCTCGTCGCGCACGTGGTCGTCGTGGTCCAGCACCGCACCCGGCGCGTCCTTCTCGCCTGGGGCATGGCGGTGGGATGCGCGCTGGCCGCCCTGACACCGCTGCTCTGGCTGGGACTGCACCAGCGCGGCACACAGCTGTCCTGGATCGAGCCCCTCACCCGCGGCAGCCTCTGGAAATTCCCCGGCATGCTGGTCGGCTCAGTCCCCGCCGGATGGCTGCTCATCGGCCTCGCCATCCTCGCCATCTGGCAGCCCCGCGGGAACGTCACGGAATTGACGGTCCTGGCGCTCGCCCCGGTCGCCGCCCTCGCAACCCTGTCCGTGCTGGTCGAGCCGTACTGGGTCGTCCGGTACATGCTGATCGTGCTCGCACCGCTGGCACTGCTGGCAGCGGCCGGGCTGGTGCAGCCGTTCGGCCCGGGCCACTCCCCCGCCGGATGGCGCAGCCGGCGCACCCTCGCCCTACAGATCGCGACCGCGCTCGCCGTGCTCAGCCTCGCCGTCGTCCCGGACCAGCGCGCCGTGCGCGGCGCGACCGCCAAGAACGGCAGCGACTACCGCACCGCCGCGCACCTCGTCGACCGTTACCAGCAACCCGGAGACGGGATCATCTACACGGCTCATTCACGGACCATGCGCACCGGCATGGAGTACTACCTGCGCCACGACCCAGGCCAGCCGCACGACCTGCTCCTGCAGCAACCGGCGGCCGACGTCGGCACACTGCGCGCCCAGGAATACCCAGACCCCGGCAAGCACATCGGCCAGGCCACACGGATCTGGCTTTTCACGTACGGAAATGAAGGTGATCCCACCACCGCACGGCCCGATCTGCGCGCCGTGCTCCGCCGCGGGTACCGGACCTTGGGCATCTGGACGCTGCATCACGCCACGCTGGCACTGCTGCGACGGCAACCCAGCCGCTGACTCCCTAGCCCACAGTTCGCCGGCGGGCCCGCAGGGCTTCGACGGCGATCGGCGCCAGCGACACCGCGACGATTCCGGCCAGGATCAGCTCGATATGCGAACGGACGAACGCCACCCGGCCGAGGAGCGCACCCAGCAGGGTGACACCGCAGGACCACGCGACACCGCCGACCACGTTGTAGAGCACGAATGATCGATATGGCATGTCGCTCGCTCCGGCCACGATCGGGGTGAAGGTGCGCACGATCGGCACGAACCGGGCGAGCACGATTGAGCGTGCCCCGTGGTGCCGGAAGAACTCCCGTGATCTGGCGAGGTGCTGTGGCGTGAATAGCCGGGACTTCGGCCGGCGAAACAATGTGCCCCCGAATCGCCGGCCGATCAGGTAGCCGACCTGGTCGCCGACGATCGCCGCTATCGAGATCAGCAGGCAGGCGAGCCAGAGCGGCAGGTGCAGGTAGGTGTCGGCGGCGATGAGTAGCCCGGTGGTGAACAGCAGGGAGTCACCGGGCAGGAAGAAGCCGATCAGCAGTCCGGATTCGGCGAAGACCGTGATGAGGATCCCGAGCACGCCGAATGTGGTGATGAGGTGTTGCGGGTCGAGTGCGGCCGGACCGAACGCATAGGTGGGGTCGCTGGGCATGAGCCGCCTTCCGATCGGTCGCCGTCGTCCAGCCGGCTAGAACTGCCGGCTGCGTCGTGTGTCGACGCAGGCCTCCGCCTATGCCGGTTACGGGTGCACCGTAGGCGTAGGTTCCTGAGAATTCGATGAATCCGATTCGCAGGGCAGGCGTACCCGTATGCCCGCGCCGTCGCTGCGGTCGTCGACGTCGATGGTGCCGCCGTGGGCGGCGACGAGTTCGTGGGCGATGGGCAGTCCGAGGCCGGCGCCTCCGGCCGTCCGGGCGCGGCTGTCGTCCAGCCGGACGAACCGGTCGAAGATCCGGGCGCGGTCGGCTGCCGCGATCGGGGCGCCGTCGTTGGCGACCAGGATTTCGGCCTGTCCCTGGTCGTCGTGCAGGCTGATGGTGACCCGGTCGCGGGCGTGCCGCATGGCGTTGTCGACGAGGTTGCGCAGCACCCGCTGCAACGCGTCGGCGTCGCCGCGGACCCGTACCGGGCTGACCTCGCCGTCCACCCGCAGTCGCGGGTCTTGCAGCGCGATCCGCTCACGTTCGGCGTACACGAGGTCGTCGAGGTCGACGTCCTCGTGGCGCAGCCGCAGGCCGTGGTCGTCCGCGCGGGCGAGCAGCAGCAGGTCCTCGACGAGGCGGGCCATGCGGGTGGATTCCTCGTGGATGCGGTGCACGGGGCGCACGGCCGGCTCGGTCGAGTCGGTGGCCTCGAGCAGTTCGACATTGGCTCGAATGGTGGCCAGTGGGCTGCGCAGCTCGTGGCTGGCGTCCGCGACGAACCGGCGCTGCGCCGCGGAGGCGGCCTCGATGCGGTCCAGCATGGTGTTCATGGTCTGGGCGAGCGCGGCGACCTCGTCGTCGACCGCCGGTACCGGCAGCCGAGTATGCAGGTTCCGCGAGGTGATGGTGGCGGCCTGCCGGCGCATCGCCTCCACCGGTTGCAGGGTGCGCCCCACGAAGAAGAACGTCGCCGCTCCTACCACCACCGCGAGTACCGGAAACCCCACGATCAGCGCCGCGATGACCGCTTCGGTGCCGTCGTCGACGGTGTCCAGGGACTCCCCCACCAGCACGGTCCGCCTGCCATCGATGGTGTCGACGCCCGCCGCCACGATGCGGAACGGGTCGTCGTGCGCCTCTGCCAGCCGCCGGGTCTCGGTCCGGCGCTGACCGGTGACCGGGCGCAGCGGCGATATCGCGGGTGCCCCCGCGATCGCGTCCGAGGCGGCGACGACCCGGCCGGTCTCGTCCAGCACCTGCACGATCGTGCGCTGGCGCGGGCCTGGGCGCAGCACCGCCGCGAGCGCGTTCGGGTCGGTGCCCCGCACGGCCGCAGCAACCTGCCCGGTACTGTCCTGGGCAGCCGTGTTGACGTTGTCCAGCAGGATCTGCCGGGTGATCGCCAACAGCGCGGCGCCGGACAGTGCCGAGGCGACCGCGACCACCGCCGCGGCGGCCAGCGCCGAGCGCATCCGCACACCGAAGCGTGGCCGCGTCCTGGCCAGCTGTCGCAGGCCCATCCGAACCCTCCTCCCGTCGTCAGCGACGACACCCTAAGTCCGGCGAGCTGTGCACGGGCTGAAAGTGGCTGATTGGGGCATGCTGCCGACCGGCGTGGGTGGTCACCCCGCTCTGCGCGTTCGGATTCAGGGTTTTCTCAGGCGGCGGCCGTCAGCCTTGCGGCCATGACAGCCGACACGGTGCCCGCCAGCACGACAGAGGTCGCCGAGCCCAGCGGCCGGTCCGCGCTCCGGCCACGGATCATGATCATGTCGGCGAGCATCGGTGCCGGGCACGACGGGGCGGCTGACGTGATCAGCCAAGGCCTGCAGACGCTCGGCTTCGCAATCGATCGGTGGGACTTCCTCGACCTGCTGCCGCCGCACTGGGGGACGCGGCTGCGCGACAGTTATGCGTCGCAGCTGCGCTACGTTCCCGTGACGTGGGGTTGGCTGCTGCGAGCCGTGGCCGGCCGGCGGTGCGCCCAGGGCGCGGCGGCCGTGTCGTACGCTGCGGCATCCGGCCGGATGCGTGCCGCCGTGCACCCGGCCACGGCCGCCGTGGTATCCACCTACCCGTTGGCCAGCCAGGTGCTCGGACGGCTACGGCGCACCGGCCGGCTGGCCGTGCCGGTGGCAGCGGTCATGACCGATCCATCCGTGCACCCGCTGTGCGTGGCCGAGGGAGTCGACGTGCACCTCGCTGCCAGCCGTCACGCCACCGCCGCCGTCACGGCTCTGGGCGGCGCGGCGGCAACAACCAGGCCGATCGTCAACCCCGCCTTCCGGCCGAGCCACCACCTGAGCGAAGCGGCGGCGGCACGGCAGCAGTTCGGCCTTCCGCCGCACGCACCGCTGGCCGTCGTGGTCGCAGGCTCGTGGGGCGTCGGTGACATCGACGCGACCGTACGCGACATCGCCGCCACCGCGACCATGCTTCCCGTGGTGATCTGCGGCCGTAACGACGCGCTGCGCCGCCGTCTCGCCGCAACCGGACAGACGCTGGCGCTGGGCTGGGTCGACGACATGCCCACGCTGCTGCGCACCGCCGACGTCGTCGTGCACAACGCGGGCGCGCTGTCCAGCCTGGAGGCGATGGCCAGCGGCGTACCCGTGATCAGCTACCGGTGCCTGCCCGGCCACGGTGTCGCCAACGCGGCCGTACTGGAGGAACTCGGCCTCTCGCTGTGGCCCCGCGATCCCCGCGACCTCGCGGGCGCGCTGGCCGTCGCTGTACACAGCGACCTGCGCGCCCGGCAGCACCAGGCATATCTGCAGCTGTGCGCGGCACCCGAGGCCGCGACCGTCGTCGCCAGCCTCGCCGGTCTCGCGGCGCTCGATCGCCCGAGGGCGGCGGTGTGCGCATGAATCGCCTCCGGCAAGCGGGTACGGCGGCCGCCGTGGCAGCGTCGGCGCTGGTTGTCGTGCAGGTCGCGCCCGTGGTCGCGGCGGTCGGCCCGCTGCGCCGCACGCTGTGGCCGGGACTCTCCGGACGCGGACGCCCGGGCCATGTGGCGCTGACCTTCGACGATGGCCCGCATCCGGAGGCGACCCCGCAGGTGCTGCGGATACTGGAGAACGGCGGCGTGCGGGCGACGTTCTTCCTCCTCGGCGAGATGGTGCGCGAACATCCCCGGGTAGCACGGGCTATCGCCGCCGCCGGCCATGAGGTCGCCGTGCACGGTGACGAACACCGGCTGCTGCTGCGCCGTAGCCCGGCCGCAACCCGCGCCGATCTCACCCGGGCAGCGGAGGTGATCACCGAGGTCACCGGTACCACCCCGCGCTGGTGGCGGCCGCCCTACGGGGTGGCCACCACCGCAGCCTTCCATGCGGCCCGGCGGCTCGGATTGACACCGGTCTTATGGACCCACTGGGGACGCGACTGGACCCGGAAGGCCACCCCGGACTCGATCGCCCGCAGCGTGTTGCGGCGCCCGGTCGACGGCGGCACGATCCTGCTGCACGACAGCGACCATGCCGCCGTCCCTCGATGCTGGGAGGCCACCGTGGCCGCCCTGCCAGGGCTTCTCGTCGCCTGTCGCGCCCGCGGCCTGGACGTCGGACCGCTGCGCGACCATGGCATCGAGACGGTGGAGGCAAGGATCGGGCACGACCGGACGCGCTGACGTCGAGCCGCGAAGGCTGTCGGGTCGCAATAGGGCCGCGCTGCTGTCAGCGGCCTGGAGTGGGAGTGGGCAAGCCGAACCCTCGGCGTCCGCCAATTTCAGCGTCCCTTCAGGTCCGAGCGCCTAGCGTGCGCAAGGTGGACCGTCGCGACGCCCTCCGGGCAGCCAGCGCTCTCGCCGCCGGCTCGATTCTGTCCAGCTGCTCCGGGCCGTCTCGGCCCCTGGCCAGCCACCCCGCAGCCTCGTCACCACCACCGCCCGCGCCGCAGGCAACGACCACAGCCAAGGCGCCGACTACGGCGCGCGAGATCAGCCACGGACCCCGGGACAGCCGTAAGGTGGCATTGACCTTCCACGGCCAGGGCGACCCCGTGCTGGCCGGGCGCCTGCTCGACGAACTGGCCCGAGGCGGGGCCCGAGTCACCGTCCTCGCGGTCGGCACCTGGCTCGGCACCCAGCACGACCTCGCCCACCGCATCCTCGCCGACGGCCACGAACTCGGAAACCACACCCAGCACCACGCGAACATCTCCGCGATGACCGCGGAACAGGCGTACGCCGAAATCCACGACTGTGCCCAAGTGCTGAGCGCGGTGACTGGCACCATCGGGCGCTGGTTCCGTCCCTCCCAGACCCGCCACGCCACCGGCACCATCCGGACTCAGGCCGCCGCGGCGGGATACCCCGCCTGCCTGTCCTACGACGTCGACTCCCTCGACTACACCGACCCCGCACCAGCCGCCATCGTCCACACCACCCTCCGCGCGGTACGCGGTGGTTCCATCGTCAGCCTCCACCTCGGCCACCAAGCCACCATCGCCGCCATGCCGGCACTGCTGGACGGCCTCCACCGACGGGGACTGACCCCAGTCACCATGAGTGAGCTGATCACATGACATCCCGTCGCACCCAGCTTGCCGCCCTGTCCCTGCTCACCATGGCCTGCGCCGGCTGCCAGCCGTCCGCAGCCGAACCTCCGGCCAGCCAGATCCGCCCGCGAGTAGACACTCCTGCAACGCACCCACCGACACGACTGGGACATTCCCTGCCGGGCATGCCGGCCCCTCTGGACCCGCACGACGTCTACGCCGCCGACCGGCCCGGCCACCTGTCGCCCCAGGTCCGGCACGACCGCCCGCTCGTCTACGTGCCGAACTTCGCCAGCAACACCGTGTCGGTCATCGACCCGCACACCTACCAGGTCACCCGCACGGTCCCGGTCGGACACGGACCCCAGCACGTCGTCCCCTCCTGGGACCTCCGAACACTCTGGGTCAACAACAACACCGGCGACTCGCTGACCCCGATCGACCCCCGCACCGGCACCTTCGGCCACCCGGTTCCCGTCGACGACCCGTACAACCTCTACTTCACCCCCGACGGCAGGTATGCCATCGTGATGGCCGAGGCCCACCACGACATCGTGTTCCGCGACCCGCACACCATGGCCGTCACACACGTCCTGCCGGTGGACTGCGGCGGCGTCAACCACGCCGACTTCTCACCCGACGGCCGCTACTTCATCGTCACCTGCGAGTTCTCCGGCGACCTACTCAAGATCGACACCGCAGCGCAGCGAATCATCGCCCGGCTGCACCTACCGGGCGAGCACCCCATGCCACAGGACATCAAGATCGCCCCGGACGGGCGTACCTGGTACGTCGCCGACATGCAGACCAGCGGCGTATGGCTGCTCGACGGCGACGATTTCACCACCCCCGCCTTCCTGCCGACCGGGGACGGCGCCCACGGGCTCTACCCCAGCCGCGACTCGCGCTACCTGTACGTCACCAACCGCGGCGCCGGCACCATCTCCGTCATCTCCTTCGCCACCCGCACCGTCGAACACACCTGGCGGATCCCCGGACACGCGAGCCCCGACATGGGCGGCCTATCCCCCGACGGGACAGTCCTGTGGCTGTCCGGGCGCTACCACCGGGAGGTGTACGCGATCCGGACCACCGACGGGCACCTGCTCGCCCGCATCAGAGTCGGCGCCGAACCGCACGGCCTCTGCGTCTGGCCCCAACCCGGCCGATACTCCCTCGGCCACACCGGCATCCTGCGATGACGATCCACCGCTGAGGCGCACCGCCACGCCGCGCCTGACAACGCGGCCAGCACCGCACGACGCCATCGGCGAGGGCACCTGGCCAGCTACACCGCCTCCGCCGCAACCGTTCAGCATTTCCTCAGGGTGTCCGGGCGATGATCCGGCGGTGAATTACAGGTTGTTTGAGGCCCTGAACGGGTTGGCTGGACGGGTCGATGGGATCGACGACTTCATGGAGTTCAGCGCCGTCTGGCTCATCTATGCTCTCTTCGCTTTGGTAGCAGGCCTGCTCGCCATCGCGGTGTGGCGACGCCGGCTACGCCCGGTGGTCGCCGTCGGCGCGTCGGGAGTCATCGCTTTCGCTACGGCGACCCTGATCGGGCGTTTCAACACCGAGGTACGCCCCTTCCAGTCCCACACGGTGCATCAGCTCATCGCCCACGAACCGGGGCCGACACTACCCAGCGACCACGCCACCGCAGCATTCACCCTCGCACTGGCGGTCGGGGCCTTCCTGTACCGCCGGTGGGGACTGGTCCTAGGCGCGGTCGCCCTGATCATCGGGGTGTCAAGAGTCTGGGTCGGTGTGCACTACCCTGCCGACATCGTCGCCGCCGCACTCGTCGCCGTGCTGTCGGTAGCCATCGTCCACGTGGCCAGCCGCGGGCTGCGACACCGGCCGGAGGCGGGGTCGCGAGCGCCCGTCCGCGCAGCCACCGACGTCACCCCATGAACCGCCGCCTGCGTGGCGTCACCGGGCTGCTCGCGGCGCTGGTAGTGGCGCTGGCCGGCTGCGCCCGGCCAGCCCCGACTCCGACGCCCGTGCCCGTGCCGCCCGTGCCCAGCCCTGACGTGTCGCCCGGCCGGTACATGAAGGTCCTACTCATCATGGAAGAGAACCACGAGTACGGGACCATCATCGGCGACCCTGACGCGCCCTACCTCAACGACCTGGCGACGACCTATGGCATCGCCCGCAACCTCGATGCCGGCTACCCGCCGCAGTGCCCTTCACTGGCCGCCTACCTGCTGCTGACCAGCGGCAGCACGCACGGCATCTGCGACGACCGGGCCCCCGCGCCCACCCGTTGACCGGCGACAACCTGTTCCACCAGGTCGCCGCCAGCGGCCGCGAATGGCGCAACTACGCCGAATCGGCGCCCGGCCCGTGTGTGCTGGACAACGCGGACCAGGGCCGCTACCTGGTCCGGCACGTGCCAGCCACCTACTACCTCGACGACCGCACCGAGTGCACCGAATGGGCACCACCGCTCGGCGAACCGAACGTCGGCGCGTTGCACACCGACATCACCGACGGCACCCTGCCCGCGTTCGGGCTCGTCAGCCCCGACGCCTGCCACGACATGCACGGCGCAGACGCCTGCCCGCAGCAACTCACCGCGACCGGCGACAGCTGGCTACACGGTTGGCTCACCCAGATCCTCGCCGGGCCCGACTACCGCACCGGCCACCTCGCCGTGATCATCACCTGGGACGAGGGCAGCAAGACGAACAACCACATCCCCACCCTCGTGGTAGCACCGGGCATCCACCACGTCACCGCTGATCAGCCATACACCCACTGCTCCACCCTGCGCACCATCGAGGACATACTCCGGCTCCCGCCCCTGGGCTGCGCCCGAACCGCTCCCACCATGACGAACGCGTTCCAGCTGTAGATGATCAGCCACGGTGCAAATGCCCTACGAACGCGTGGCACCCAGACCTTGCCGCGCGCGCATCCCGGCGTGCCGGCCGTCTGCCGCGATCCCTCCGGCACCTTCGCCCGCTCCCGGCAATCCAGATGGACGGTCGACGCCTACGACGACGCCTGAGGTCCGGGGTCTGCACAGCCAGGTCGTCGACGGCCAGGCCGGCACCTTCACCGGCGGCTACGACGCCGACGGCTAGATCAATACTGAGAAACGGCCCGACGAGCTGACCGTCAAGCACTACTACAACGAGGAAGCCGGGTCGGGTCAGTCCAGCCAGGCGAGTCGGGCCACCCCACCTACGCCGACCAGACTGCACACGACCACCTGAAGCTGGTCGCGGCCATCGCCGCCGGCACCGTCGCCGCTTGACCGCGCGCTGCCCTCCACCGACAGAAGATCGCGGACGTCATGAGCCTCCGCCGCTGCCCGCCGGACCCTAAGAGCGGGTTCCACGGGTGGCCGGACGGAACGACATTACCAATCCGCAGGATCCATGGGCAGCACAGAGCGTTTCGAAACGAGCCGCCCCGATCTGGTTGGCGCGCGGTCGTGCAGATCATGACCCCCACCCACGGCGCGGCCGCCCCGCTGACTGGAGCACAGCGCACCCCTCATGCTCCCTGCCTCCGGGAGAAGGGATGACAAGCAGCCCTCCCATGCCTGCCCTACCGCAGGGATCATTGGCACTGACGAGCGCACACCGACACCATCTCGCTCACACCCAGGGCAGCCAAACCGCCTGCCTGCCACGTACGCGTTCGTGACATGCAGTGTTCGATTGCTTTCTAAGGGTTGTTCGCCGTAGGCTGCTCGGAGTGGACGACGGGGATGAGAGCGATCGTTTCGCGGACGCGATTCGCATTCTGCTCCTCATCGCCGCGGTAGCGGATGACCTCGATCCCACTGCCTTGGCGTCCGCGCCTCGCGGTGCCATCGCGGTTCTGTACGCCGAGGGTCGCCTGCAGAAGCTGGATTTCTGGCTGCGAAATCCCGACTACCTCGCCGACGAACTGCTGAACGACTATGAGCGGTGTCTGGCCGATGTGGAGGAGCGAGCTTACGCGCCAATTCTGCTCGATCTAGCGGGCAAGATCCTTGACTCGGACGAACCCGAGGTCTGCTCGATTCCGATGGTCCGTTACCTGTTCGGAGCGTTCGAGTCCTTGGACCGAATTCTGTCGATCTTGGTAGCGCCACGGCTGCTGGTCGTCACGCAGCGCCGCACTGCACACCGGATCTTGCAGGACAACTACTATCTGACTGGGAGGGGCCGGGAGGTCGCTGCACAAGCAACCGCCCAGTTCCCGGAACTGCGCTGGTACACCGAGCGGGCTCTGTTGGTGAAGGCATTGGCGGATGGCAGCGGTCACTCGGCGCTGGCGCTGCGTAGACGGCAATACCTTCAGCGTGACTACGCCGAGACTCCGCTCAAGGAAACCATTCCGTCGATCGCGGCTCGCGCCCGCGATCGACTCGCTCAGCTTCGCGCCGCCGCCGTCGAGGAGCCCGTCGCGTGACGCCGAAGATGACAATTCCGCAGGACAGCGACCTGTACGCGGCGATCGCGGCGAAGGTTCCCGGCGCCGATGCAGGACGGGTCCGGCAAGTCCTTGACTCGTACGGGGTAGCGCTGGCCAGCCCACTGCCGGCGCGGCGTGAGTTGCGGGTGCGCCGGCTGACCTGCGAGGGCGAGAAGACGGGGACTACGGACAACGACGGGCCGTTCACTGTCGATATCTCGTTCGGCGACGGGCCGTGGGTGCTCGCGAGCAAGGTGAACTCGGCCGGTAAGTCGACCCTGTTGTGGGCGCTGAGCTGGGCGTTGCGCGGGGAGAGTGTTGACGAGTTTCGCCGTCCGGAGACGGCTGGATGGTTGCGGTATGTGCGGGCTGATCTTCAGGTCGGTGGTGTGCCGGTGTCCGTGCGGCTGGAGTTCCTCCGGCCTGGCCAGCCTTCAGCGACGCTGCTCACGGCCGATAGCGTCGATCAGCTGCTCACATTGGACGGCCGCGACGTCGACGGGGCCGGCGTGCGGGCGGTGGCGACCGCGGCGCCGCCCGACGTCAAGGGACTGGTCGAACGGTTGATGCTTGACCGTCTCGGGCTACGGCCGATCTCGGTGTGGGCGGCCGAGCCCGGCGCTCCCAAGGACGAGGCCGGGCAGCGAGACAGCGCTGAACACTTCCATTCTTGGGCCAGCTTCTACTACGCGATCGCCCTCAACGCCGGACATGACAAGGTCCTGCTGGGCCCGACCGCGTTCGGCCAGTTACCGGCTAAGCTGTTGCAGATCTTTCTGGACGTGCCATACGTCCCCGAGCTGACGCACCTGGTGTCCGCTCAGAAGAGGGATGACCAGGAGGAGCGTCGCGTCAAGCGGCGCGCCGAAGAGGATGCCGAGGCGCGGCGGGCGCAGATTCAGCCGCTGCGAGAGGCGCTGGCGTCGGCGAAGTCGCGGTGGGCGGAGCTACAGTCACGCCAACCCGACCTCACCGGATTGCTCACGGCGGCCGATGCTGCGGCGCGGAAGATGGCCGAGCGTCAAGCGATCCATCTCGACCTTCAGCAACGATTCGACGCCGCCCGCCGCGAACGGCTACAAGACGAACGTGCTGCTCGCCGCGCACGGCAGAGCGCCGCCGCACGGTTGCTGCTCGGGGCGCTGAATCCGGAGGCGTGCCCACGATGCGATCACGAGATCGACGAGCCTCGGCGGGCGGCGGAAGAAGCCGACCACCGGTGCGCGGTCTGCAGCAATCCATTGCCTGCCCAGGAGGAGGACCCCGACGCCCACGCGGTGCTCCTGCAGCGGCACGCCGAGCGGGAACTCGCGTCACGAAGTGCGGAGGCCGCGGCGAAGAAGGCCGCAGAGGACGCCACCGCGCGACTTGGCGAAAGCCGGGACCGGTACGAGCAATTGCAGGCAAAGCTGGAGGCCATTCGGTCGGATGCGGCGCAGCAGGATCTCGTCGCCGTCCAACGCGAGTGCTACCAGCTTGAAGGAGCGCTGGCGATGGCCACGGGCGCCAGCGCCGCTGTCCCGGCCGTTGTCAGCTCTTACCTGGCGACGCATGAGTCGCAGCTGGATGCACAGCTTGACGTGGAATCTGAAATCCTGGCAAGCGCGATAGCTGTGCTGCAGGAGAACGTCCGTAACCACAGTAAGGCACTGTTCAGGGACCTCAACGACAAGATCGTATCGATGGCGCGTAGCTTGGGCGTCACCAACCTGACCAGCGTCGACCTGGACGCCGCAGGTCGTGTCAACGCCCGCAAGTCCGGAGTGAAATGCGCATTCAAGGACTTCAGCCCAAGTGAACGGCTGCGGATGCGGATCGCCACGATCATCGGCATGATCACTGTCGGGCACGAACGCGGCATCATGTCACACCCGGGACTGCTGCTCATCGATGCGCCCACGGCCGAGGAGGTCGTCCCGGGGGACGCCCGCGTGGTGCTGGAGGCGTTGTACGAGATGGCCAACCGCGTTGCCGGCATACAAATCGTGCTCACGTCCACCGAGGAGGTGCTGTGGGAGATCTTCCCGGCGGATCGGATCATCTCCGGGCCCGGCTCGCGGCAGCTGTTCTGACTGTGAGGATGGCGTGCCGGACCTGATGCACTGACGGTCGAGGGCATGATCGATCTTTGCGAGGGAGGTGCATAGTGCCGGGGATCGAGCTTCGCCTTGCGGACTGGGCCCGCCGAGCGACGCCCGCCGAGCGACGCGCCGGACCAACGATCGAGAATCTCGGCGGTGTGCGCCCTGACGAGGCCCGGCAGCTGGCCACGGGGCCATTCTTGGTGTACCTCATTCAGGCCGCCGCGCATCAGCAGCGGACCGGCTTGGTCGACGACGCTCAACCCCTTCGCGCGGCGGTCCTCACCGGTTTGCTCGAGCAGCAGCGGCACTCGGCCTTCGCGAGCGCAACCGATGTCCTGACCCGGCACCCCGATTTCGCTCGCGCGCTCGGCGCCGGGCTCCCGCGCGCGTTGCTCGCACGCCTCAACGCGATGTACGACGCTGGCGACGAACCGGCACCGGCGCTGATCGCCGCCGAAGCGGCCGATTGCCTGGCCCGCCTCACCCTGGCCGGGGTCACCCGGGCCGCACAACTGCTCGGCGCACTCGACTCGGCGACCGAGGATGTCGCCGCCCTTCCTGAGCCGTTCGCCGCGCGGCTTCCCCGGCTGCTCGGCCTTCTTGAGGCCCATCACCCCGGAACCGGCCTGCGTGAGGCGCTCGAACGGCTTCTACCGCTCGACCACACCTGCCGCGACGCCGCCTTCGAACTCGCCCTTACCGACTTGCAAGACGCGCTGCAAGCATCTAATGCCACGACCATGACGGCGGGACTGGTCTGCGTCCGGCGGCGCCTGGCGGAACTGCTTGCGCAAACCTCCGAACGCCTGGACGCGCGGATCTATCACGACGCAATCGACGCCGTGCTGACCCTCGCCGGGCCCGAGGCCACGACCCGGATACCCGCTTTAGCGGCGTCGCTGCACACCACCCTTCAGAAGTACCGGGCGTGGCGGCACAACACTCACTTGCCCACTTGGTCGCGTTCGTCCTGTGACGACATCACGGCCTGGGCCGAACTCACCGCCGTCCTTGACGCGGCCGCCCGCCACGTCGGCGAGGACGACCCCTGGTACGACGACGGCCAGGCCATCCTCATGACTTTGCTCACCGCTTACGGCGCGGATCGGACCGTGACGGTCGTCAAGGAGAGGTCCATCGCCAGTGTCGTCGAGGTTCTGGTCGCGCCGGCGATCGAGGACGTCTTCCTCCGCAGCGACAATCGGATCCGCTTCCTCGAGCACGCGGTCGAAAATGATCCCCTTCTGCGCGCCGAGCCCGCGGCCGTCCGGCTGCTCGGTTCCCTGCGCGACCGCTCACGATCACCGGCCGTGCCTGATGGGCACCCCGACGGCGGTGGTCTGGGAAAAGTGCGACGCTGGCCGCTGGTCGGTCAGACCGTCACTCCAGCGGAATTCACCCAGCTCACTGAAACGGCGCCAGAACAGGTCCTGGATCGTCTGGAACTCGCGCTACGCACCCACGAAGACACCCACGCGGCAGCGATGGATCCGAAACTCGGCCGGCTCATGGACCGGCTCGTGGGCCAGCTCCAGCAGAGCCCCGACTGGATCCCCGACATCGCAGACCCGTTCCATGTGCTGCTGAACACCACAGTCCGGTATGCGTTTCTGTGCTACGACATCGGCCGCAAGATGGGCGGCTCCTACACCGAGTACCTCCGCCTGAGAGACGCGTCGAAGAAGAAGCAGAAGGTCGACGAGGCTCTCTTTCACCAGCACTTCTACGAGGTGCTCTGCTTCTCCTCCCTGTTCCGCATCATCGACGCGGAGGTCATAGAACACGCTGGCGGACGTGTCGACATCCGCGCCTCGTTCGGCCCCGTGCGGTTCAACGTGGAATGCAAGATCGAGGAACACGACGCGAGTGAAGCGGCCCTCCGCCACTACGCCGCTCAAGCGATCGAGTACCAGAACACCAATGCCGCGTTCGCGATCCTTCTCGTGCTCGACAAAACCGAGCACGCCGAGGGAACAGTGAATCTCTTCGAGAGCATCTGGGTCGAGCAGGTCCAGCGCAACGGCGAGTCGTCACCATGCCGGGTGGTGACTATCCGCGTACCCGGCGGCCGGGACGATCCATCATCGCTGCGCGCCCCTGACCGCCGGACCTAGGACGCGCCGTGCAAGCCATAGCCAAGGTCGGCATCGACATCACCGGTCCGAACCGCAGCCATGCAATCCGACACCGTGAACGAGTCACGTGATCATCACCAAGGTCAACGACGACGCCTGCGGTCTTCTCGGGCAACGCCATGCCCGGCCGCCGAGCACCCCATACGCGACGAAAGTCTGAGGTGCCTCAACCTGGGCTCTCCTCCTCGTCGGCGAGCCACAATAGTTCCACGCGGCCGTCGCGGTGCACCACCCATATGCCACCGCAGGCTGGCCTCGGCGCAGATAAGATGGATCCGGCTCATCCCGTTGAGGAACGCCCCCGCCATATCCGCGAAGCCCATGTTCCCGTTCGACAGCGCGAACAAAGGCACCCGGTGCAGGGCGACCGCCTCCCGCTCAGCCGTGCGGTGCCGGATCTTCTTGTCTTTGGTGAGGGCCGCCCAACCGCGCGACCCAGCGTGGGCAATCCACGAGTCGTCGTCGAGCTGTTGTGAGACTTCCTCTCCAAAGACCTCGGCGAGGGTGTGCACGTTCTCCCCGACGTCCCGCAATGCCGTGACAACACGTCGGCCGATACTTCGGTCGGCTAGGAACTCAAGCGGCACGCCGGGCCATCACGCGCAGGACAGTCTCAACCTCAGCAGTGCCGATGCCATACTCATCAGCGATATCCTCCACCGACTCGCCGCCGCCGTAGAACAGGTCCGCTATGGTCTCGATCGGCACCTTGCTGTCGGCGAACACCGGCTGGCCAAAGCCGAATCGCGGGTCGATAATGACCTCGGCGGCCTCATAGGGCTTTAGCCGGATCCGGGCGGCGAACCCGTCCTCGGCGTACGACACGAATTTGATAACGGCTTCCACAACTTGCCGTAGCGCCTGCTGCCCGTCTTTGGCCCGAACCCATTCGGGAGCCACCCGGCTAGCTGCGTTGTAAAGCAGTTCCCCGCCGTCCGTGGCGATAGTGTGGGTGGCCAGTACGTATTCCTCACCCGTCTCATGGCGTAGACGCGCAACGCCGGCCCGGATGTGCCGCATCGGTAGCCCCGTCTTGCGGAGCTCACGCAGAATCTGCGCCTCGGCCAAGGCGATGAACGGCAGACGTGGGCCGTGCGGAGCTGGCGGAGCAACAGAGTGCATGACCGGCTGCCCGGAGCCCTGGGCGATCCACTCCTTGATCGTGGACCCGGGGATACCGAGGTGCACGCCGGCCGCCTGCGCGGTCATGAGCGGGACGGTGAACCGCCGATCCCGCTGCGCCCCCTGAGCCATATATGCACCGTAGCGGTTCAGCGACAGATTGCGGCAGCACGGGTCTACAACAGTCCGGAACACTGATTGCGAGCCCCTTTCATCCGGCGAGGACATGGTGCAGGAGACGGGTCGCGGTCACGGTCGCTCGGCGTAGGGAGGAGCGCAGCTTGGCCGGACTCCCAAGTGGTCACATCCGCGAGCGCGACCGTCTCATGGTGCGCTCCCGCTCCACCCGCCGTCGTCGATCAACTTCACGCAGAGTGTCTAGACGGAACGAAATTCCCCGAACCGCAGCATCCTCGGGCACCACGGGTCGTTCCGAAACACCCGATCACCAGTGGAGTTCCTTCTGCCCAGCCGGTGATCTTGGGGCGTGTTTGTGCAGCCCAGGACCCTGGAGCTGCTGGGCTGGCGTTGGTCAGCGTTCGTGGTTACGTGGCCGTGGCCCTGGCCGTCGTTGGTATCGAGGTTGGGTCGAAGGTCTGGTGGTCGCGGGTGAGGGCCCAGAGGACGTCGACGCGGCGGCGGGCGAGGGCGATGAGGGCCTGGTAGTGGTGTTTGCCTTCGGCGCGTTTCCGGTCGTAGTAGGTGCGGGAGGCGGGGCAGGTGCGTAGCGAGGTGTAGGCGGACATCCAGAAGACGTTGCGCAGGACCCGGTGGTAGCGGCGAGGGCTGTGGTGATTGCCGGAGACGGCGCCGGAGTCGCGGGTGACGGGGGCGAGCCCGGCGTGGGCGGCGAGTTTCGCCGGGCTGTCGTATTCGGTCATGCCATTGGTGTGCACGAGCAGTTCGGCGGTGAGCACGGGTCCCATGCCGGGCAAGCTGCGGATGTACCCGGCCAGCGGATGCTCGCCGATCAGTTGGGCGATCTGCTCGTCGATGTCGGCGGTGCGGTGGGCCAGCGCGAGGATGTCGGCGGTGAGGTGCCGCACGACCAGGGCGGCGGCGCGTTCACCGGGCATACGGACGGTTTGACGGCAGGCGGCGGCGTGCAGCGTGTCGGCGAGGACGGCGGCGTTCGGGATGCCGGCCCGGTGCAGCAGGGCGGTGATGGTGTCGGGGCCGGCGTGCCGGATCGCGGCGGGGGTCTGCCATTGGGCGAGCGCGAGGAGGGGGCCGCGGCGTTTGAGGTCGACGGCGTGTTGCAGGGCGGGGCTGATCGCGGTGAGAGTTTCCTGCAGGCGGCAGATCGCCGCGACCCGCTGCCCGATCAGGTCCGCGCGGTGCGCGGTGAGGACCTTGAGGTCGGCGAGGAGCCGGCCGGACGATTTGAGCTGGGGGATGTCGCAGCGTAGCCGGACGGTCTGGGCGATGATCACCGCATCGCGGGCGTCGGTCTTGTGTTCGCCGGCGAACGCGGCGGCCATGTGGTGAGCGACGGTCCCGGACACGTAGCGCACCGTGTAGTGCCGCTGCCACAGCAGGGTCAGAAGCAGGGCAGATAGCGGCGTGGTGAGGTCCACCGCCCAGCACACGGGCCGGCCGAGTTCAGTAACGTCGGCGATGACCTCGAGCAGGACTGATTCGTCGTTGGCGACACGCCGGGAGTACCTGACCCGGCCGGTGGTGTCGATGGCCGCGATGTGGTGATGGGTGTTGCCGATGTCCACGCCGATCCACAGTTTCGGCACCTGCCGCATCCTCTCCGTCGAGTCCGACCGCTAGGGGTGGTGGTGTCAGCGGGGGTCCGGCGGCCTGCACCTTGGATGACGGCGATAGAGCGCGGGTTTCCCGTAGCGGTCCGCAAGACTGAGCGCTGACACACCTGGCGGGGACAGGGCGGCACCTCCCGGCGGCAGCCACTGAAGTCGACCATCACCACAGAGCCATGTCCGTCCACGCCCGAGCCGGGCCATGGAGCGGCGCCATCGACCATCGATGAACGACGCGGTACCCGGTCCACCAGAGGAAACGATCGATCTCGATACAAAGTGACGACAGCCTCGCACCGGAGGGCACCCCTCCGAGTGAAGATCGCTTGCTTGTTAGCGATGAGGGGCACCCAACGCGCCAACCGAGTACCCCTCGCCTGGGCCCGGGGAGGGCACGGACGGGGCGGCCATCGCGCACCAGTCCGGTCGTAGGGGGTCGGCACCCGCGCAGCGCCCCTGCCGCGCTGCCCGTAACGCGGCCTGCGAGGCGGTTCGCTTGGCCGCAGCGAGATCCGGCAGCCACAACTTCAGCCGGTGTCGATCCGAGTTCCGCCGGAGCCACCGGACCCACCACCGGCATGCGAGAGCGGGCCGCGTCTCCAATGACGGCCACAAGCTACGACGATCACCACACAGCGATACACCGCCCACGCTGAGCCCGGCCGCGACGTGTCACCGTTACCGGTGCGCGGGCAGACCGCCAGGCCCAACCTGGTCAACGATTGCTCTCAATGAAAAGGGACGGCGCTGCAGGGACCGGAGGGAACTCCACGGCACAAATTCCAAGAGTGAGAGGGACCGTTTCGTAGTCGGGGGGCGAGCTGGGTCATCCGCCACGGGGGATCGGCCGCGGTCGGTTTTCGCCTTGGGATCTGTGCGCGGCCTTCCCGTGCCGGATGAGGGCCCGCTCAGGCGGCGGGGCTGGCCGCGCGTCGGTAGGCGAGGAGCCCGGCAACCAGGCCGGCAAGGCCAAGCAATACCCCGGCGAAGCCGAGCCAATTGGTGCCGCTGTCGTCCTTCTCGTCGCTCGCGGCGGCGGCCGGGGCAGTGCTAGCGGCGGCGGCGCCGTGCTCGTCACCGGTACCGGCGGTGAGCTTGAGGACGGGTGCGGGATGCTCGGGTTCGTCCTGCCCGGCTGCGGGGACGTCGATCCAGCGGACGATGTCGCCGTCGGAGTAGGTCTGCAGGGCCTTGAACACAACCTGGTCGGTCTTGGGCAGTGGGCCGAGGGAGACCTCGAACTCCTGGAACTGGCCTGGCTTGATCGCGCTGGTCGCGTCCGCCTTCCAGGTGATCTTGGAGACGGCTTCGGTGATCTCCCCGCCGTCGTCGTCCTTGATCGGGGTAGCCAGTTTCGTCTTCACGGTGGTGGCGGTCCAGCCGGGCAGGGGCCGGGTGGACACCGACGCGATCGGGGTGTCAGTCGGCAGGTTGACCTCGACGGCGGAGGTGTTCGCGGTGTCCTTCTCGTTGGGCACCCGGAACGCGATCTTCGTGTAGCCGCCCTGGGTGGCGCTGTCCGGGTTGACCGTGACGTGCGCGGACGCCGGGCCCGCCAAGGCGAGCGTGGCGACGGCGGCGACCCCGGCAACGACAGCCGCGCGGGCCAGGACGGTACGCAACATCGCGTGTTCCCCTTCAGAAAAGGTCAGACTGCCGTCGGGGTAGTCGCTGCCCGGCAGCGCAAAGTTCCCTCAGGTTAATCCCGAAATTCGCAGGAACTTGTGGGGTCCGGCCGAACGACTACCGACGCGAACATCCCCCGCCCGGCGCCGTTTGGGTGCGCTGCCGACTTGAGGACCTGCTGATGACACTCGCCCCCGATGTCACCGAGCCCGACCCCACGCCGACCCGCACCCGGCCACCCGCCGCCAAGACCTCACCCTTCGGGGCGCTGCTGCTGCGCCTGCACTTCTACGCCGGGATCCTGGTCGCGCCGTTCCTGCTGGTCGCCGCGCTGACCGGACTGGCCTACACCTTCACCCCGCAGTTGGAGAAGCTCGTCTACGCCGACGAGCTGACCGCCGCCAAGCCTGGCGGGCAGGTGCTGCCGCTGGCCCAGCAGGTCGCCGCCGCCCGCGCTGCATACCCGGCCGGCACGCTCACCACGGTCCGGCCGGGCGAGGGCGACGCCACCACCCAGGTCGACTTCACCTCCCCGGACCTCGACGAGGAACACCAGCACACCGTGTACGTCAACCCGTACACGGGTGCGGTGACCGGGCAGATGACGACCTGGTGGGCCACCACGCCGCTGAAGACCTGGTTCGACGACCTGCACCGCAACCTGCACCTCGGCGCGACGGGGCGGCACTACTCCGAGTTCGCCGCGAGCTGGCTGTGGGTCATCACCCTCGGCGGGGTGGTCCTGTGGTGGCGCCGCCACAAGGGTGCCCGCACCGCCCGCCGGCTGCTGGCCCCGGACCTGGCCGCGAAGAAGGGTGTGCGGCGTACCCGTAGCTGGCACGCCGCGACCGGGCTCTGGCTCACCGTCGGCCTGCTCCTCCTGTCCGCCACCGGCATGACCTGGTCCCGCTACGCCGGCGCGAACTTCGCCGCCGCCCTCGACTCGCTGCGCTCCGGCACCCCGTCGGTGTCCACCGCCCTGACCAGCGCCCCCGCCGCGGCGGCCGGTGGACACCACGGCGGCGGCGCAACTACGGCCCCAGTGGCCAGCGTCGACCCCGCCGTCATCGACACCGTCCTGGCCACGGCCCGCAAGGACGGGCTGAGCGGGCCGGTGGCGATCGGCGTGCCCGCCGACGCCGCGACCGCCTGGACGGTCACGCAGACCCGCGATCTGTGGCCGGTCGGCCGCGACAGCGTCGCTGTCGACGCCGCCACCAGCAAGGTCGTCGACCGGGTGAACTTCGCCGACTGGCCGCTGCTGGCCAAGCTGACCCGGTGGGGCATCAACGCCCACATGGGCACCCTGTTCGGCCTCGTCAACCAGCTCCTGCTCGCCGCGCTCGCGATCGGACTCGTCTGCGTCATCGTCTGGGGCTACCGGATGTGGTGGCAGCGCCGCCCCACCCGCGCCGACCGCCGCGCTGTCGTGGGCACCCCGCCGGTGCGCGGCGCTTGGGTCGGGCTGCCCGCCTGGGTGATCGTGGTCGGGGTTCCCGCCGTGGTCGCGCTCGGCTGGGCCCTGCCCTTGTTCGGTATTCCCTTGGCCGCGTTCCTGCTCATTGACGTGATCGTCGGCGGGATGCGCCGCCGGAACGCCGCGGCGCCGACCTCACCCGCACCCGCTGGCAGTTGACACCCGCCAAGCCCCTGCCGAAGCCGAAGCCGCCCTGAGGCTCTGTGAGCCTCTGGAGAGCTCGCCTGAATGTCACGTAACACTTGCTGGCTATGGTGCCGGCTATGCGTCGTCCGCTGCGGGTCGTCGGCCGATGAGCTGGCAGAACGGTCTCACCGGCTTCTTCGCCGGGCTGCTGATCTCCATCGTCACCTCGCCCGTCGGCGTGTCCGGTGCGGTGTTCCTGCTGCCCGTCCAGCTCAGCGTGCTGCACGTCCCGAGTCCGGCGGTCACGCCCACCAACCTGCTGTTCAACATCGTCTCCGGCCCTGGTGCCCTGGCCCGCTACCGACGCAACGGCCAGTTCACCGGCCCACTTGCCAGGCTGCTGATCGGTGGCACGGTCCCCGGTGTCGTCCTCGGCGCGGTCATCCGGGTCTACGCTCTCCCCGGCCCCGAGGTCTTCCGGCTCGTGGCCGCCGCAGTCCTGCTCCCGCTCGGACTCTGGCTCTGTGCCAGAGCGCTGCGTCGCGGTACACCCGACCGGCCACCGCTTTCCCGGCGCACCATCCTGGGGCTCAGCGTCATCACCGGCACCGTCGGTGGCGTCTACGGTATCGGCGGCGGCTCGATCCTCGGACCCATCTTGGCCGGCCGCGGCACGCCGATGACCCAGATCGCGCCCGCGGCCCTCACCGCCACGTTCCTCACGTCCATCGTCGGCGCCTGCACATACGGCATCCTCGCCCTGACCACGACAGGCGACATCGCCCCGCAGTGGACGCTTGGTCTGCTCTGCGGGGCAGGAGGGCTCATCGGCGGGTACCTCGGCGCTCGGCTACAGCCCTACCTACCCGAGAACACACTGCGGCTGCTCCTCGGAACGCTCGCCACAGCCCTCGCCGTGCTCTACCTGATCCAAGGCTTGAGTCCTCACCGCCACGGCAAGTAGGTCACGATTACGGCTGGCGACGGGCCCGCAAACGCACGGCCTCAAGCAGTCAGCTCGCGTCGGCTGGCAACGGGACGGGCTCAGCCAGGGTGGCAAACCCGAACGTCATCGGCAATGCATGCCGCGGCCGGGGCGGGCTGGATGTGTCAGGAACAGCTCCCGTGCGAGGTAGCCCAATGAGGCAGCACAGAATGTCGCGCCGTCCCAAGAACTGCACCGTGTGCCGTACTCCTGCGCGCGGCGTCGGTATTGGCGGACCCCGGGGCTTGCATCCGGTACTTAGGTACAGGCTTACCGTCGAGTCATGACCACCACCGAAGATCCAGCGTGGGTGCCTGAGGCGTGCACCCTGCCCACCGCCGATCGGCCGCTGCGGCTGGCCGAGTTCGATGATCTGTTCGCGTCCGCGTTGCTCGTCCAGCAGCGGGTGTCGGCCACCGTGTTGCGCTGGGACCTCGACCCGGTGATCGAGGCTGCTGCCCGGGATCTGACCGGCCGCGAGAGCGAGTGCTGCTCGTTCTTCACCTTCACTTTCCGCCGGAACGGTGAGGTGCTGCGGCTGGAGGTCGAGGTGCCGGCCGCGCACGTCGAGGTCCTCGACGCTCTCGCCCGGCGGGCCGCAGCCGGGATCCGGTCGTGACCGGGCTGCGCAGCGGTCAGCTCGCCGACGCGGCGGGGGTCAACCTGCAAACCCTGCGCTACTACGAGCGCCGCGGCCTGCTGGAGCAACCGGAACGCAGTCTCGGCGGCCACCGGCTCTATCCGGCCGAGGCGGTGACCGTACTGAAGGTGATCAAGGCGGCGCAGCGGCTCGGGTTCACCCTCGACGAGGTCGCTGACCTGCTCGCCGCCGGCGGTCACCGGCACCGCGGCCCGGACGCCGGGCTGCAGGAGCGTGCCCGGACCAAACTCGCCGAGGTGGAGACGAAGATCGCCGATCTTGAGGCGATCGCTTCGAGCTTGCGGGCTGCGGTCGCGGCCGGCTGCGACGACCTGGTCGCCTGCGCCGGTGAACCGTGCTGCCCGATTCCGTTCGCCACCATCGCGCGAGGAGTTCCCGATGCCGGTCGCTGAGCGCGTCCGCCGCGTGCTGCCGTCCGGGCTGACCGGCCTGGCCGGGATCGCCTGCGCTGCCTGTTGCATGATTCCGGTGCTGATCGCCGCCGGGGTCCTGTCCGGCGCGGGGTGGGCTGCCGCTGGCGCTTGGCTACCCGGCGTCGCGGTTGTCCTGGCTGTGACGGCGGGCGGCGCGTGGTGGTGGGTGTCGCGGCGACGGCACCGGGTCGGGTGTGCCGGTGGTGGCTGCGCGTGCGGATCCCGGTGATCCCGTTAACGGCATCCGATGATCACCAGCGGGTGGGTTGCCCGGCATGACCATCGTCCGTTCGCTGCCGCTGTTCGCCCTGGCCGCGCTCGCCGAGATCGGCGGGGCCTGGCTGATCTGGCAGGGCTGGCGGGAGAACCGCGGCCTGTGGTGGATCGCCGCCGGCGTCATCGCGTTGGGCGCCTACGGCTTCGTCGCCACCCTGCAACCAGAGGCGAATTTCGGCCGGATTTTGGCCGCCTACGGCGGCATCTTCGTCGCCGGCTCGCTGGCCTGGGCCATGGTGGTCGACAAGTTCCGCCCCGACCGGTGGGACATCATCGGCGCGGCCATCTGTCTGATCGGCGTCGCCGTGATCATGTATGCGCCCCGCGCCGCCAACTGAAAACCCACCGCCGTTGGCGGCAGTGTCCGGTGTGATCCGTAGCTCGCCTCGGGCAGGAATCCGACCTGCCGCCGGTCGGGTACGCGCAGGGGCTGTCTGGAAAGCGAAGACGGTTCCCGGTACCGTCCTTGTTGCACATTATCGGCAACAGCGTCTTCTTGGCGTCAAGGGGGATCGGGATGAGTGTGTACACGCTGCCGGACATGCCGTACGACTACGGTGCGCTGGAGCCGGCGATGTCCGGGGAGATCCTGGAGTTGCACCACAGCAAGCACCACGCCGCGTACGTCAAGGGCAGCAACGACACCCTCGACCAGCTCGCCGAAGCCCGCGACAGGGGCGACTACTCGACACTGGTCGGGCTGGAGAAGACCCTCGCGTTCCACCTGTCCGGCCACGTGTTGCACTCGATCTTCTGGAACAACCTGTCCCCGGACGGCGGCGAGCGCCCCGACGGCGATCTCGCGGCTGCGATCGAGGAGCACTTCGGCTCGTTCGAGGCGTTTGCCGCGCACCTGTCGACGGCGACGAAGTCGGTGCAGGGTTCGGGCTGGGGGGTGCTGGCCTGGGAGCCACTGGGCGCGCGGCTGATCGTGGAGCAGGTCTATGACCATCACGGCAACGTCGGGCAGGGTTCCGTGCCGCTGCTGGTGTTCGACGCCTGGGAGCACGCGTACTACCTGCAGTACCGCAACGTGCGCCCGGACTACGTCGACCGGCTGTGGAATCTGGTCAACTGGGCCGACGTGACCGCCCGGTTCGACGCCGCCCGCGCGGCCGGTCCGGCGATTCCCGGGCTGCGATGAGCTGCGACCCGGAGCGGGTGTTCGGCCTGGCCCAGCAGGCGGCCGGGGTGATCGCGGCTCGGCATCGCGGTGACCTGGCCGGCGCGGATGCGCTGCTGGCCGGCTTCCCCGACGACGCGGCCCGGGTCCACGGGTTCGTGCTGCTGGCCGAACTCGCCCTGGCGCTGGTCCGGGCACAGACCGGGCAGAGCATGAATGACCTCGTCCAGGAGTTGAGCCTGCACATGGCCGCCGCCGCGCTGCACCCGCCGGGTGGCAGCGCGGCGGCCTGAACCGACCGCATGCTGTCCTGCTCGACGGTGCGCCGTCGGGCCGGACAGGGGTCACCTCGGACTATGCGGGCGTGGGCGCGGCGGGTGAGCAGTCGGTGCGGCGGCCGGTGCGGGTGAGCCTGTCACGGTCGAAGCGGTAGCCGGTTCGGTTGCTCGGCGTCGTGCAGCAGCGCGTCGCCCCGGCCGTCATTGCGGGTGAGGTCGGCGTCACGATGAGCAGCGACACGCCCGACACACCATCTGGTGTGTGGCACACCGGGGGCGTCCATATATGGTGTCGCACGTAGCTGGTTCGATCGTCCTTTCGGGATGGTCGAGGCAAGAGGGAACCCGGTGTGAGTCCGGGACTGCCCCGCAGCGGTGAGTGGGAACGACCGCCGTCACACAGCACTGGGCCCGGCTGGGTCTGGGAAGCGACGGCCAGTAGGCGACCTGGTGTCATGCCCGCGAGTCCGAAGACCTGCCAGCGCGCCGTACACATCGGTGTGCGGCGGTCGAAGGCCGCGTGGGACGGCCGACGCCATCAGCCGGGCCGTGCTGCACGCGGTCCGGTGGCGTTCCCCGCGCGTTCGTCGATCTTGGGACGGGTGCGAGGAGGGGGACATGACGGCTGTGGGGGACAGGACCGCGCCGGATCCGGCGGTGCCGGAGCAGCGGCGGCATGTGATGCAGGTCCGCAAGCGCGACGGCGACACCGAGCCGGTGGACGTCAACAAGATCGTCAAGGCGGTGGAGCGGTGGGTCGCCGACCTGGACGAGGTCGATCCGCTGCGGGTGGCCACCAAGACGATCAGCGGTCTGTACGACGGGGCGACCACCGCCGAGCTGGACAAGCTGTCGATCCAGACCGCGGCGGAGCTGATCGGTGAGGAGCCGCAGTACTCGAAGCTGGCGGCCCGGTTGCTGGCCGCGTACGTGGACAAAGAGGTCCGCCTCCAGGGGGTGGCGAGTTTCAGCCAGTCGATCCGCTACGGCCACCAGCAGGGTCTGATCGGCGATGAGACCGCGGCGTTCGTGGCCCGCAACGCGCGCAAGCTCGACGACGCCGTGGACCTGGATGGGGATCTGCGGTTCGAGTACTTCGGCCTGCGGACCGTGGCGGACCGGTATCTGCTGCGCCACCCGGAAAGTCGGCTGGTGGTGGAGTCGCCGCAGTACTGGCTGCTGCGGGTGGCGTGCGGGCTGTCGCAAAGCCCGGGCGAGGCAATCGACTTCTACCGGCTGATGTCGTCGCTGGCGTACCTGCCCAGCTCGCCGACACTGTTCAACTCCGGTACCCGGCACACCCAGATGTCGTCGTGCTTCCTTGTCGACTCGCCCCGCGACGAACTGGACTCCATCTACGAGCGCTACCACCAGGTCGCGAAGCTGTCGAAGTTCTCCGGCGGCATCGGCATCTCCTGGTCCCGCGTCCGCGGCCGGGGCGCGCTGATCCGCGGCACCAACGGCAGGTCCAACGGCATCGTGCCGTTCCTCAAGACCCTGGACGCCGGCGTGGCCGCGGTCAACCAGGGCGGCCGGCGCAAGGGCGCGGCCTGCGTCTACCTGGAGCCGTGGCACCCGGACATCGAGGAGTTCCTGGAGCTGCGGGACAACACCGGCGAGGACTCCCGCCGCACGCACAACCTGAACCTGGCGAACTGGATTCCGGACGAGTTCATGCGCCGGGTCGAGGCCGACGCCGACTGGTCGCTGATCGACCCGTCCGACGCCCCGGAACTGCCGGATCTCTACGGGGAAGCGTTCGACGAGGCGTACCGCGCCGCGGAGAAGAAGGCGGTCAAGACCGTCAAGGCCCGAGATCTGTACGGGCGGATGATGCGCACCCTGGCGCAGACCGGCAACGGCTGGATGACCTTCAAGGACCCGTCGAACCGGCTGTCGAACCAGACCGGGGCCCCGGGGAACTCGATCCACCTGTCGAACCTGTGCACCGAGATCCTCGAAGTGAACAGCGACGACGAGACCGCGGTCTGCAACCTCGGCTCGATCAACCTGGGCGCACACGTCAGCCCGGACGGGGTCGACTGGGCGCGGCTGCAGTCGACCGTCCGCACCGCGGTGGTGTTCCTCGACCGGGTCATCGACATCAACTACTACCCAGCCCAGCAGGCCGCCGCGTCGAACCCGCGCTGGCGCCCGGTCGGCCTGGGGCTGATGGGCCTGCAGGACGCGTTCTTCACCCTCGGCCTGCCGTTCGACTCTCCCGCAGCGCGGGAGCTGTCGACCCGGGTCCAGGAGGAGATCCTGCTGACCGCCATGGAGGCATCGGCCACCCTGGCGCAGGAGTTCGGTGCGCATCCCGCATACGCCGAGACCCGGGCCGCCCAGGGTGAGCTGCACCCCGACCTGTGGGGCGCTGAGCCGACACAGACCGAGCGGTGGGCCGGACTCAAGGCCCGAATCGCCGAGCACGGGCTGCGGAACTCGCTGCTCGTGGCGATCGCGCCGACCGCGACGATCGCGTCGATCGCCGGGTGTTACGAGTGCATCGAGCCGCAGGTGTCCAACCTGTTCAAGCGCGAGACAATGTCCGGCGAGTTCCTGCAGATCAACACGTACCTCGTCCGCGAGCTGAAGGCGCGTGGGCTGTGGACCGCTGCGGTCCGCGACCAGATCAAACGCGCCGAAGGGTCCGTGCAGGGCATCGGCGAATTGCCGCCGGAGGTGCGGGAGCTGTTCCGCACGGCGTGGGAGTTGCCTCAGCGCGCCCTGATCGACCTCGCCGCGGCGCGCGCCCCGTACATCGATCAGTCGCAGTCGCTGAACCTGTTCCTGGGCGCACCGACCATCGGCAAGCTTTCCTCGATGTACCTGTACGCCTGGAAAGCCGGGCTGAAGACCACCTACTACCTGCGCTCGCGTCCCGCGACGCGCATTCAGCAGGCCACCGTCGCCGTCACCCCGACCACCGTCACCGCGCCAGTCGTGGCCGATGACGAGGCGCTGGCCTGCTCCCTGGAAAACCCCGAATCCTGCGAGGCGTGCCAGTGACCACCATTCCCGAACCCCGCACCGCCACCGATGCCGATCCCGGCGCGCGACACCTGTTGCTCGACCCGGGGATGGACCTGACCCTGCGCCCGATGCGGTACCCGCACTTCTTCGACCGGTTCAAGGACGCCATCAAGAACACCTGGACCGTCGAGGAGGTCGACCTGCACTCCGACCTCGCCGACCTGGCCAAACTGTCACCAGCGGAGCAGCACCTCGTCTCGCGGCTGGTCGCGTTCTTCGCCACCGGCGACACCATCGTCGCCAACAACCTGGTGCTCAACCTGTACCAGCACGTCAACTCCCCCGAGGGCCGGCTCTACCTGTCCCGGCAGCTGTTCGAGGAGGCCGTACACGTCCAGTTCTACCTGAACCTGCTCGACACATACGTCCCCGACGAACAGGAACGGTTCGCGGCGTTCGCCGCGGTCGAGAACATCCCGTCCATCGCCCGCAAGGCAGACTTCTGCTTCAAGTGGATCGACTCGATCTATGAGCTGCGGGAGCTGAAGACCCGCGACGACCGACGAGCGTTCCTGCTCAACCTGATCTGCTTCGCCGCCTGCATCGAGGGCCTGTTCTTCTACGGCGCCTTCGCGTACGTGTACTTCCTACGCTCCCGCGGCCTGCTCCACGGGCTCGCCTCCGGCACCAACTGGGTGTTCCGCGACGAGTCCATGCACATGGCGTTCGCGTTCGACGTCGTCGAAACGGTGCGCGCGGAGGAGCCCGATCTGTTCGACGCCGACATGCAGCAGCAGGTCCGCGACATGCTGGCCGAGGCCGTCGAATGCGAGGTCCAGTTCGCCGCCGACCTGCTCGAACAGGGTGTCTCCGGCATGTCACTGGCCGACATGCGCGAATACCTGCAACACGTCGCCGACCGCCGGCTGGCCGTGCTGGGCATCGCACCGATGTACGGCAGCCGCAACCCGTTCGCGTTCATGGAACTGCAGGACGTCCAGGAACTGTCCAACTTCTTCGAACGGCGGGTGTCCGCCTACCAGGTCGGCGTGACCGGGACCGTCAGCTTCGACGACGAGTTCTGACCGGCTGACCGGTGCTGCTGTCCTGCGCGACACCGCGCAGGGCAGCAGCGATGCTCTCGCACACACACTCCGCCTCGCCGGCCCCGGCGAGGATCGCCTCGATCTGCGCCAGCCGGGTGTGCGCGTCCCGCAGTTGCTGGTGCAGGCGGTCGGCACGTGCGGTCCGCGCGCCGACCTGCCGGCGGGAGGCATCGAGGCGTGCGAAGTCCGCGGGCCGGACCGCGACCATCTCGTCCCCGTCGACGGTCACGGCATGCGTGTCGATCTTGCGGCCCATGCGGCACCCTCCGTGCGACGGACATCAGATGACAAGTCAACCATGGGGCGACCAATCACCCATCCGTCACGGCGGATGGCCTGTCGAATCTCGATGCCCCACCGGGGGGCCGTGGGTTCGGGGGCCGAGACTCGGGTTTCCGCTGTGCCTCATGGCGGCTGAGCTGGGGTGCAGGCCACCGCTGGCGTATCGCAGCATCGCTACCGTCCAGCGAGGCCGGTGGGCGGCGCCTCCATCGCCTGCCGTCTCGTTGCGTGGACGGCATGCGGCTGATCGGGAGGTTGTGCCCGTACCATGGTGGACGGTGCTGGTTCGCCCCGGCCGCGACGGTTGGGGCGGCGTAAGAGGGAACCCGGTGTGAGACCGGGACTGCCCCGCAGCGGTGAGTGGGAACGACCGCCGTCATGAAGCACTGGACCCGTGTGGGTCTGGGAAGCGACGGCCAGTAGGCGACCACCTGTGGTCACGCCCGCGAGTCCGAAGACCTGCCCGCGCCGCGCACACCGCCGGTGTGCGCCGCCGGCGGTCTCTCGGGAGGGCCTGGGCGGAAATCCGGTACCTGGTCGTACCCTGCCTTCCCCCTTCCCCGTCCCGTGCCCGCCGGGCACTTCGAGGGAAGGACCTTTGTGGTGAGTACCACAATCGGGCAGAACAGCAGCTTCGGGCAGAGCACGGTGCTCGGCTACCCGCGCATCGGCGCGAACCGGGAACTGAAGCAGGCCGTCGAAGCCTATTGGGCCGGGCGGATCGACGCCGCCGCGTTGGAGCAGACGGCCGCCGGGCTGCGGGCTGGGGTGTGGCAGACGCTGCGTGACGCCCGCCTCGACGCGATCCCGTCCAACACGTTCTCCTACTACGACCACGTCCTGGACACCGCGGTCGCGGTCGGCGCGATCCCGGACCGGTTCCGCCGGCTCGGGCTCTCCGAGCTGGACACCTACTTCGCGATGGCGCGCGGCGTGGACGCCGAGCCTGCCCTGGAACTGACGAAGTGGTTCGCCAGCAACTACCACTACCTGGTCCCGGAGATCGGCCCGGACACCGTGTTCACCGCCAACCCGGCCAAGGCACTCCAGGAGTACGCCGAAGCGCGCGCCCTGGGCATCACGACCCGGCCGGTGCTGGTCGGACCGGCCACGTTCCTGCTGCTGGCCAAGGGCGCCGACCCGTTCGCGCGCCTCGACGACCTCACCGAGACGTACGCCGAGATCCTCGGCGCGCTGGCGGACGCCGGTGTGGCGTGGGTGCAACTGGACGAGCCCGCCTACGTCGCTGACCGCACCCCGGCCGAGATCGACGCGCTGCGCCGCACCTATGCCAGGCTCGGTGCGCTCACCCACCGGCCGCAGATCTTCGTGGCGACCTACTTCGGGGAGCTCGGCGACGCCCTGCCGGCACTGCTCGCCACCGGAGTCGAGGCGGTCGGGCTGGATCTGGTCGCGGGACCGGGCAACCTTGCACGGCTCGCCGCCGCGGGCCCGCTGCGTGGCACGACGATCGTGGCCGGGCTGGTGGACGGGCACAACGTGTGGCGCACCGACCTGCGCGCGGCAGCCGCAGCCGGCGCCACGGTCGCCGGGCTGGCCGACCACGTCGCCGTGTCCACGTCCTGCTCGCTGCTGCACGTACCGGTCGACCTGGCCGCCGAGACGGCGCTGGACCCGCAGCTGGCCGAGCGGCTGGCGTTCGCCCGGCAGAAGGTCGACGAGGTGGTGCTGCTGGGCCGGGCGCTGCGCGACGGCACCGCGCAGCTTCCCCCGCCGCTGCCGCCGGTTCCGGCCGGGTGGCGGCGCGACGACGTCCGGGCGCGGCTTTCCGCCCTCGGCAGCAACGGTCGCCGGCGCGGCGACTATGCCGTGCGGGCCGTCCGGCAGCAGGAACGGCTGACTCTGCCGGAGCTGCCGACCACCACGATCGGTTCGTTCCCGCAGACCGCCGAGCTACGCGCGGCCCGCGCGGCCCGGCGCGCCGGCACCCTCGACGACGCCGGGTACGCCGAGCGGATGCGCGCCGAGGTCGCGCAGGTCATCCGACTCCAAGAGGAGCTGGGCTTGGACGTGCTGGTGCACGGGGAACCGGAACGCAACGACATGGTGCAGTACTTCGGTGAACAGCTCGACGGGTTCGCCGCCACCGACCACGGCTGGGTGCAGTCCTACGGCTCCCGCTGCGTGCGCCCGCCGATCATCTACGGCGACGTGGCCCGCCCGGCGCCGATGACCGTCGCCTGGGCCACCTACGCGCAGTCGCTGACCAGCAAGCCGGTCAAGGGCATGCTGACCGGGCCGGTCACCATCCTCGCCTGGTCGTTCGCCCGCACCGACCAGCCCCTCGCCGACACCGCCGACCAGATGGCCCTCGCCCTGCGCGACGAATGCCACGACCTGGAGGCCGCCGGTATCCGGGTGATCCAGGTCGACGAACCCGCCCTGCGGGAACTGCTGCCGCTGCGCACCGCCGACCAGCAGGGGTACCTGGACTGGGCGGTCGGCGCGTTCCGCCTCGCAACCAGCGGAGTCGCGGACAGCACCCAGATCCACACCCACCTGTGCTACTCCGAGTTCGGTGAGGTCATCACCGCCATCGACGCGCTCGACGCCGACGTCACCAGCATCGAAGCGTCCCGCTCGAAGATGGAAGTCCTCGACGACCTCGCCGCGATCGGCTACGGGCGGGGTGTCGGGCCCGGTGTGTGGGACATCCACTCGCCGCGGGTGCCGTCCCACGACGAGGTGGCCGACGCTGTGCGCCGGGCAGTGGCGGCGGTGCCCGCCCGGCGGTTGTGGGTCAACCCGGACTGTGGCCTGAAGACCCGCGGCTACCCCGAGGTCGAGGCGTCGCTGCGGCGTCTCGTCGCGGCCGCCGCCGAGGTCCGCGGCCACTGACCGCACGAGGCCGGGCGGGCGTCCGCGGATACCCGCCCGGCCCGCTCGAACGGCTGCCTGTTCCCGGGTCGCGTTGACGGTGCTCCGGGGGCGGCTCTAGGGTCGACGCTGGGACGGTGTGAGGAAGCTGGGGAGGGTCCAGCACGGTCGCGCCACTGTGAGCCGGCAGCCGTAAGGGCAGCCGGTCAGTCAGATACTCACCCGTCTCCCATGCTCACCCGAACGAGGGACGCACGATCCCCAGAGGAGACATACATGAGTTCCATGCCGCACTCCACCACCGCGGCGACGCCGCTGGTCATCCCCGGCTCGCGGGCCGTGTTCTGGCTGGTCGGCACCGCACTGCTCGCGCTGGCGGTGTACTACTTCATCGGCGTCGACCAGGGCGCCGTGTCGGTGTTCGGCAACGACACCCACATCCACGAGTTCGTCCACGACGGCCGACACTTCCTCGGCTTCCCCTGCCACTGACCAGCCAGGACACGGACAACTCGACATGCAGAAGCAACTGATCGGGCGCGGCCTCATCGCCGGCGCCCTCGGCGGGCTGCTCGCCTTCCTCTTCGCCCGGATCTTCGCCGAGCCGCAGATCCAGCAGGCCATCGACTACGAAACCGGCCGCGACGCCGCCCAGGAAGCCCTGGACAAGGCCGCCGGTCTCGCCGTCGAGGCCGGCGGCGCCGACCCGTTCTCCCGGGCCGTGCAAGCCAACGTCGGGATCGGCGTCGCCCTCATCTTCTTCGGCGCCGCGATGGGTGCGCTGTTCGCCGTGGCCTACGCGCTCTACCTCGGCCGCGCCGGCCGGGTGCGCCCCCGCACCCTCGCCTTGCTGGTGGCCGGGGGCGGGTTCCTCGGCATGTACCTGGTGCCGTTCCTGAAATACCCGGCCAACCCACCCGCGATCGGCCACGAGGACACCATCCAACAACGCAGCAGCTTCTACCTGCTGATGGTCGCCTGCTCGGTGCTGTTCCTCGCGCTGACGGTGTGGCTGGGCAAACGCCTCCAGCCGCGCTTCGGCACCTGGAACGCGACCCTGATCGCGGGCGGGGTGTTCATCGCGGCCACCGCCGTGGTGATGCTGATCCTGCCGTCGTTCGGGGACCTGGCCGCCAACAAGCAATACCACCAGGGCACCGAAACCCCGGCGCCGCTCACCGACGACAACGGGCGGATCGTGTTCCCCGGTTTCCCCGCCGACCTGCTGTTCAACTTCCGGCTGTACTCGATCGGCGCCCAGCTGGTCCTGTGGGCCACCATCGGCCTGGTCTTCGCGCCGATGGCCGAACGGCTCCTGACCGGGTCGCGCACCCAGCAGGCCGAGGCGGCCGAACCAGTGACGGTCAGCGGCTGAGTACCGCCTGCCACTGCTGACGTCGGACCTCGTCCGGCGTCAGCACGCAGTCGCCGCACGTACCGCCGCCGGGGATCCGGTAGTACAGGCAGCAGTTGTTACGCACCAGGAACCAGCGCGCCCGCTCCGGATCGGGTCGGACCAGGGCGGCAGTCCCATCCAGCGGGGCCAGACTGAGCATCTGCGCGACGATGGCCGCGCTGCGCTCGGCGTGGCCGGGCACGCCGTCGGCAATCATCCCGGCAGCACCACCCAGCGCCGAAGACACGTTGCCCCACAACACCTGCGGCGACAGGGCGAACCGGCGGCGGAACACCTCGACGATCGGCTCGACCAGTCCTCGCACGGTTGTCCGGGTCAACGCCTGCGCGATCGTCACGGCGTCGCGGCCTGCACAGTCGGCGGCGGCCAGTCCGCGAACGGCGATCGGGATCGGGCCGCCCGCCACCGGCCGCCACCACATCCGGTCCTGCTCCGGTATCGGCAGGGCATCCCCGACCACGGCGGCGGCCAGCACTGGCGACAGCAGCCGGGACACCAGGCCGAGGAAGATAATCGACGCGGCCTCCCGCTCGCCGATGTCGGCGCGGGTCAGCCCCGACATGAGCGCCAGGGTCTGCCGGCCGACCTCCACGCGTTCGCTGATCACATCGAGCTCCAGCAGCTCCGCCAGCGGCCGCCAGCCCGATTCGCCGTCCCACGGCTGCCACGCGAAGTACGGTCCCAGCCGCGCAGCGGCCCCCAGCACGGGTCCGGCGTCGATCTCAGGCCCCAGCAGATCGGACGACACGGCCACCACCGTACGGGGTCGTCCACGAGTTCAGCGATAACCCGCGACCGGTCTGGCAACGCCGGTGCGCCGCACGGGCAGACGACCGAACGGCTCAGCCGACCGGCGCGGCAATCACCGACAGCTCCAGCACGGCGGGCAGCGGCGCGACACCGGGCCCGCCCTCGTGGATCCAGCCGGTGAGGTCGTCGACGATCGCCGGGTCGGTGACCAGGCCGAACCAGACCGGACGGGCACCCGCCCGGCGCGCCGCCGGGGTGGGATGCACCACCATCACGTTCGCCTGGTCGCACACATCGAGGCACTCGCTCGTACGGACCCGATGCGGCCCTGACAGCGCTTCCCGGAGCTGCTGCAACTGGCCGTCATGGTCAACGCGCGGATGTTTGGCCAAACTTCCGCAGCAGCAGTCCCGGCACACCGTGACCGTGCACCCCACCTGGTCCACCACCGCTGCCCGCTCCCCGCTTGTCCGTCGTACCCCGACCTCGGTAGGCCGCCGGTGGTCAACCTATGCTGGCCGGTAGCGCTGGTTCACCCGCCCCCTGCCACACAGGGTCGGGTGTCGTAAGAGGGAACCCGGTGAGAATCCGGGACTGCCCCGCAGCGGTGAGCGGGAACGACCGCCGTCACACAAGCACTGGACCCCGTGCGGGTCCGGGAAGCGACGGCCAGTAGACGACCTGATGTGGTCACGCCCGCGAGTCCGAAGACCTGCCCGCGCCGCGCACACGGCAGGCGTGTGCGCTGCCGTCGGCCTCGCGGGTGGGCCGGACGCGCGCCGCACCACCACAGCCGGATCCGGCCGGCGAGTGGTGCCGTTCGCCGTCCGTACGCGCGGGTGCCGTTCGACCTGGACGGATACGAACGCGTTGACACTCACGGACCTGGGACGGGCACCGTCGGCCTCCGAGCTGACCCTCTCGCAGATCATGGACCAGCACCACACCAACCTGATGGGCACCGTGCACGGCGGGCGGATCCTCAACATCATCGACTCCGTCGCTGGCGTCGTCGCCGCCCGACACTCCGACGGCCCCGCCGTCACCGCCGCGATGGACGAAACCGCCTTCCTGCAGGCTGTCCGCGTCGGTGACGTGGTCCACGTGCACGCCCGCATCACCTGGGCCGGACGCAGCTCCATGGAGGTCGCCGTGCGGGTCACCGCCGACCGCTGGGACCGCGCCGTACCACCCACCCTGGTCGCCACCTCCCATCTGGTCATGGTCGCCATCGACGAACACGGCAAACCCCGCCAAGTTCCACCCCTGCTACCGCAAAGTGACAACGACGAAAGGGCGTTCCGGCGCGCGGAGATCCGCCGCGAGCACCGCCTCGCGCTGCGCCGGGCACTGGCCGAGCACGGCACCGACGAGGTCACCCCGTGATCTCGCTGACCGTCCTCGCCGGGTACTTCGCCGCGATCACCCTGCTCATGATCACACCAGGGCCGGACATGATGTTCGTGCTCACCAACGCCACCCGCTACGGCGCCCGCACCGGCATCGCCGCCGCCCTCGGCGTCGCCACCGGCGAAACGCTGCACGTGGCCGCCGTCATCGGCGGGCTCGCCGCCGTGCTGACCGCCTCACCGGTACTGTTCGCGGGTATTCGTTACGCCGGGGCGGCATACCTGATCCTGCTTGGCATCCAAGCCCTACGCCAGCGTGCGCCTGGCGCCGGCGAGGACGCGCAGTCGGCGGCCCCGGGCTGGATGAGAGGGTTCCGGCGTGGACTGCTCACCAACCTGCTCAACCCGAAGATGATCCTGTTCAGCATCGCCTTCCTGCCCCAGTTCGTGCGACCCTCGGCCGGGCACGTCACCCTGCAACTGGCCGTGCTCGGCGGCCTGTTCGTCGCCGTGCAACTCGCCGTCGACATCACCCTCGCCAGTGTCGCCGGCCGAATCCGTCGGAGGCTGTCCCACGGCCGCACCGCCCGCTGGATCAACCGAACCTGCGCGGGCCTGTTCATCGCACTCGGCCTGCGCCTTGCCGCAGGCTGACGTGCGCCAACGCGAACGCCGCGCTGGCCGGGAACTCGCCGGCTACTACGGTCGGCGCTGTCATGCGTGCTCGCTACAACGACTGACGACGACGTGGTTACAACGAGCAACGACCACGCTGACGCAATGCAGGAGCGGGACCTGCGCTCGTCGTGACTCTCCGGCGGGGCGCTGAAGGTGCTCACTTGAAGGTCTGCACGGCGTGCTCGACGAGGTCCCGGCGGGCGTATCCACCCCGTCGACAAGCTCGAGTACGCCCGGCTGCTCAAGGCGCAGGGCGCCAGCCTCGGCGCGATCGCCACCAAGAGCGGCATCCCGAAGAGCTCGCTGCACCGCTAGCTCGCACCAGAGTTCGCCGGCGCCATCACCGGCCCGTAGGGTCCCCTCGTGCAGACCCCGACGGCCACCACCCGCGCCGCCCGCTCGTCGCTGCCGCTCGCGTTCGCCGCAGGCGCGGCCGTCGGGGTGCTTGGCGGCATGATCGGCCTCGGCGGTGCGGAGTTCCGGCTCCCGCTGCTCATCATGCTGTTCGGGTTCGTCGCGCTGCAGGCCGTCATTCTCAACAAGGCCCTCAGCGTCGTCGTCGTTCTGACCGCGCTGCCCGCCCGGCTGGCCACGGTCCCGCTGTCCGATCTCACCCCGCACTGGAGCGTCGTCGCCAACCTGCTGGTCGGCAGCCTGGTTGGCGCCTGGGCCGGCGCGTCCTGGGCCACCCGGATGCGGTCATCGACCCTCTACCGTGTCCTGGCCGTGCTCCTGGTCGGCATCGCCGCGGCGCTGATCGGCAACCACGCCGGCACCCTGCACCACGTCATCCTCGCCCCGACCGCAGTCCTGGTCGTCGGCGTGGTTGCCGGGTTCTTCATCGGCGTGGTCGCCGCCATCATGGGCGTTGCCGGCGGCGAGCTGCTCATCCCGACGATCGTGCTGCTGTTCGGCACCGACATCAAGATCGCCGGGAGTCTGTCCCTGGCCGTGTCGCTGCCCACCATGCTCGTCGCGTTCGCCCGCTACAGCCGCGACGGCAGCTTCACCGTGTTGCGCCGCTATGCCCGCCTCGCCGGTGTCCTCGCGGCCGGTTCGATCATCGGGACTGTTGCAGGCGGTCTGCTGCTCGGCGTCGTGCCCGACGCGGTTCTCGTGCCCGGCCTGGCCATCCTGCTCATCCTGTCCTCGATCAAGGTGTGGCGCCACGCCACCACCGAGTGACCGCTCGCAGCTGCTCGGGGGCGCCGTGGGCAGACGATGTCATCGGCTCATCCTGATCCGGTGAGTGTTGATCTGGCGTTGACGCTGCTGCTGGCCTCAACAGCCGCGTTCGGGCTCGCCGTGCTGTCGGCGGTGGCCGGGTTCGGCGGCGGTGTGCTGCTCCTGCCCGTGTTCACCGCCTTGTTCGGGCTGCGATTCGCGGTGCCCATGCTGACCCTGACCCAACTGTCGAGCAACGGAAGCCGGGTGTGGCTCAACCGTCGGCACATCCGGTGGGCGCTGGTGGGCTGGTTCGCCGCCGGCGCCGCACCGCTCGCCGTCGCCGGCGCGCTGCTGCTGACCCACGCCCCGCTGAGCCCGCTGAAACGGGTCCTCGGCGTGTTCCTGATCGCCGTGGTCGGGTGGCGCCGGCTCAACCCGCACCCCGGCAAACCCTCCGACCGGGCGTTTGCCGGGGTCGGCGCCGCGTCCGGCCTCGGTTCCGCGCTGCTGGGCTCCGTGGGACCGCTGACCGCACCGTTCTTCCTTGCCTACGGGCTGACCCGCGCCGCCTACATCGGCACCGAAGCCACCGCGGCGCTGACCATGCACCTCACCAAGATCGCCGCCTACGGAGCCGGTGACCTGCTCACCACCCAAGTCTTGCTCTACGGCGCCGCACTGACCCCCGCGACCATCGCCGGCGCATGGACCGGCAAAAAGATCATCGGGCGGATCAGCGACCGGGTGTTCGTCCTGCTCATCGAGGCCGGGCTCGTGATCGCCGGTCTGCTGTTCCTCACCGGCCTGGCCTGAACGCTCAGGAGCCGCCCGCGGCTCCGAATCTGACAGCCTCGACAAGCGCTGTCGTTGTGTCTGGTTCGGGTCTTCGGCCTGCACTGGACGAGCCCGGCGGATCTCATCGGCGGAGCCCGGTCCGGCGATGGGAACGGTGAAGGAACTACCCCCGGGGAGACGCCTTGCGGGTGCTGGTCGTGGACGACGAGGTCGACATCCGGGACCTGATGGCGTACTGGCTGCGCGCGGTCGGCCACGACATGGTCGCCGTGTCCGGCACCGCCGCGGCGCTGGCCGCCGTGGACGACACGGGTATGCCCGAGGCCGCGGTGCACTATCCAAGGGACGAGGTGCGAGCCTCGACGCGGTCCGCAAGCGCGTACGAGCATGTCAGCCCTCGAATAGACGGAACGACATTCCCCGAACCGCTGCTTCCTCGGGCAGCACAGGTCGTTCCGAAACGATCGATCACCAACGGATCACCACGGTCCCGATGGGTGGAAAATGCCGCCACTATGCGGAAACAATTTAGGCCGCGATCCCGAGTTTTCCCAGGTCACGGCCCATCTATACCGAGTGCCGAATCAACACCGGCGGACATCTACTTCTCATCCGTAGTCAGATGCTCTATCCATTGAGCTACGGGCGCTCACACAACTACTCTCCGTGATCGCACGTGCTGATGCGTCCATCGGGTCGTGGTTGCGTATCCGCTGGTCCAGGCGTTTCGTCACTCCCGGACCTGCGGGTAACGACTCTAGCATGTCGCCGAGTGGGGCCTGCGTGCCGGTCCGTGTCGCACCATGCTGCACCGTGCTCAGACGTCCGATCACCATCGGAGCACCACGAGGGCCGAAGGCCATCTTCGATGAAGGCCCGGAGAAACTCGCCGGCACCCCGCGTTGATCATGGCCGAACGGTGCCCGCCCGCCCACCCTAAACGGCATGTCAGGCAGCGCCGGACGCCGCCGGGCCCGAGACGGCCGCCGCATCGTTGGTCACCTGGGCCCAGGGTGGCCAGATCCACGTCCGCCTCGGCGAGGATGCGCACGACCGAGCTAAGCGACAGCCAGTCCACGACCGCGTCACCGTAGTCGCGGACAACCCGGTACCAGCGTGTGCACTGCCCGCACCGCCGGACGACCTCTACCCGCCAGCCCGTCTGGGGTCTGCATTGTGGCCTCGATCTTCTCTGCACGTTGCGCTTGAGGCACGACGGCCCCGGTCCCAGGCGGGCTGCGCGAGAATTGGCGAACCAGGGTGGCGCGACGAACGGTGGGCGACGCATAACTGGCTGATCGGCGTAGGGATTGCCGTGGGGCTCATGACCATTAGCTAGGCACTGCTGATCGTGCTGGCGCGCCGGTTGCCGTCGGGCATTCTCCGCGATCTTGCGCCTTTCATTCCGGACTAGCGGTGGCGGCGCGGATGTGGAGGCTCGCGGTCCGGTGGCGGCTCCGGCGTTGATCGCCTGAAGCGGGTCGGGGTTTGCGGCGTCACAGCTCGTGACAGTGATGGGTGGAATGCGGGACTGGTTGGTCCGGGGACGGCGCAGCTAGCGAGCAGGCAGGCTCCGCTGAGTGCGGTCCACGCGCGTGCGGTGCACAGTCGCGGCTGACGGCAGGGACGTGGCGAATCACGCCGAGTGGGGCCGCGCGTTGTATGTCGTGGTGCCGAGGAGCACGCCGCTACGGTCGAGGCCGGCGTAGATCATCGTTGCGGACGGCGTGACACCGACGAGCCCGCCCGCGTAGTCCATGATCTCGAACGGCGTGGCGGCATTGATGCGCGTTGGCGAGCTACTCCTCGCCTTATCCACGACCTTCTGAGTCTCATCGAACATTACCAACTGCCGGGCGATTCTGGCTTGACACGATCTCGACTTGGCGTGGAAATGGGGGCATGGCAATGCCGTCAGCAAGCACCACGTCGTCCCTGGTTGGCCGCGACGGGCCGTGTCTGCAGATCGCTGAGCTGCTAGAAAGCTTGATCGCGGGCCGCGGCGGTGCGTTGGTGATTTGTGGGGAGCCGGGCATCGGCAAGACCGTGCTCTTGGAGCACGCGCGGCGAATGTCCGGAGACTGCACTCTGCTGTCGGCAGTTGGCCTCGAATCGGAGTCGGAGCTGCCGTTCGTGGCGCTGGGCGACGTTGTCCGCCCCCTCCAACCGTTTATCGGCGATTTGCCGCAGCCGCAGGCTGACGCGCTTCGCGCCGCGGTGGCGCTGGAGACCACGGGCCGGCCGTCTGGGCTATACGCAGTGTGCATGGGGGCGCTCACACTGCTGGCAACGGCTGCGGAACGGCGCCCGCTGTTACTACTCGTCGACGATGCTCACTGGCTGGACACCGCGTCGGCATCGGTTCTGTCCTTCGTTGCCCGCCGCGTCGCAAATGATCCCGTAGGAGTGATCTTCGCGGTGCGCGACATGCCTTCCCCACTGGACACGCACGGCCTGAGCCGGATCACTATTTCCGGGCTGACTCTCAACGAAGGCAGTCAGCTCATTTCGCAACTTCGGAAAACACCGATCGCGCCACAGGTCGCCAGTCGCCTCTGGCACGCCACCCGGGGCAACCCGCTAGCGTTGCGCGAAGTCGCCCTACGTTTGGACGATGAGCAACTTGGCGGCGCACGGCCACTGCCAGATCCGTTGCCGCTCGGCGCTGACCTGACTCGAATCTTTGTCGATCAACTAGAACCATTGCCGGAGCACACACGAACCGCTCTACTGGTTTTGGCGCTAGCGGCCTGGCCGGACGCGACGCCGACGCTGCTCGCCGCGCTAAGCGCGCTAGGCATTTCTCCAGCGGCTTTGGACCCGGCGGACCACGCCCGTCTCATTGTGGCTGACCATGAGCAGCTGCGGTTCTCACATCCGCTCGTCCGGTCCGCCGTAGCGAGCGCGGCGAGCGGGTGGCAACGTCAGCAGGCATATCGCGCGCTGGCGGCTTCGGCACAAGGTGATGCCCAATTGTGGTATCGGGCTGCGGCAGCGGCGGGGCCCGACGACGCACTCGCCGAGGCCTTGGTGGACAGTGCGCGGGGGATGAGGGAGCGTTCGGGGTTCGCCGCAGCGGCTCGAACGATGCACCGGGCTGCGCAACTAGACTCTGACCCCGAACGGCGAGCCGGCCGGCTGCTCGCGGCAGCGGCCGACGCCCTTTTCGGTGGTTTGCCTGACGAGGCCGGTGACTGGCTCGACCAGGGACGCGCGCTAACCACCGACGACCGAACCGTTGCTGACATCGATTTGATGCGAGGCCGGGCGTTCACAACCCGTGGCATTCCTGCCATCGCCGAGCGTGTCCTGACATCAGCCGCCGATGCCATCGCGCCGACCGATCCCGGCCGCGCGGCCCGCCTACTGTGCGAAGCCGCGCTCCCCATCCTCACCGACGGCCGAGTCTCCGACGCCGAGCGGTCCTGCCGGCGGGCGGTTCAACTGGCCGAGGTGGCCGCTGATCCGGCTTCCCTCGGACATGCACGCTTGGTGCTCGCCCAGTCGCTAGTCTTACGCGGCGACATCGCGGGGGCCAAGGAAGCGCTGGGGGCAGCACCTGACGCAGTCGATCCCGTCGAGGACGCGCTGGTGTGCGCCATGTTGGGTGCCTGCCGATGTTGGTTGGAGGAATTTGACGACGCGCGGCAACTGCTCGACAAAGTGGTCGACGCCGCCCGGAGACACGGGCAGCTCGGCACGCTCGGCCATGCGCTGAACTACCGCAGCGAAGTCGCCCGCTGCACCGGCGAATGGGCGCAGGCGTACGCTGACGCCGAAGAGTCGCTGCGGCTCGGACGCGAAGTCCACATGACGGTGACCGTCGGTCTCTCCCTCCTCCTGCTGGCCCGGCTCGACGCCGCCCAGGGCCGAAAGGACCTCGTGGCGCGTCGACTGGACGAGGCCACCGAGATGTCCGGACCGCTGGGCACCGGGGGACTCCTTGTCTGGGCTGGTGGTGTGCAGGGCCTGGCATTCCTCGCGGACGACGCGCCTGAGTCGACGCTGACATGCCTGGAAGAGGTTCGAGAGTTCGCGCTGCGCAACGGCGTCGAAAACCCCAACATGGTGTTGTGGCAACCCGATCTTGTCGAGGCGTACTGGCGCTGCGGCCGACCTGCGGAGGCTGAAGCTCGGCTTAAGGAGTTTGAGGAACAGGCCCAGCGGACAGGTCTCGTCACGCCCATCGCAACGGTCGAACGGTGCCGAGGGATGCTTGCTGCCGATCTCCAAGCGGCTGAGCAGCACTTCGCTGCCGCACTAGCGCTCCACCGGCGCAAACCGAACCCCTTCGAGGAAGCCCGGACCGCCCTGTACCATGCGGAGGCTCTCCGTCGATACCGCCGACCCGCCGACGCCCGGCCACTACTCCGCGCGGCGCTCGCCACATTCCGGCAGCTTGGTGCAGCCCCATTCGCGCGGCGAGCGGCCGCTGAGTTGGCCGCCGCCGGCGAACGGCCCTCCACCGTTTCCGCCAGCGGGGACGTGATCCACCAACTCAGCCCGCAGGAGCTGCGGGTCGCGATGGAAGTGGCCCGCGGACTGAGCAATCCCGAGGTGGCCACCGCGCTGTTCATCTCCCGCAAGACGGTCGAGGCGCACCTTTCCAGCGTGTACAGGAAGTTGGAGCTATCGTCGCGAACCCAGCTCGTCCGTTGCCTCACCGCAGCCGGTGTCAGTCAGTCCTGATCGGCGCTCGGAGCTGGGTCGGGCAGGCCGGCCATAGCAGCCGGGACGGCGTACGCCTCGACTACGATCTCTCGAACGACCTGGGCGAATTCATCATTCGCCTCCGCCGCGCGCCGAATCGCCCGAGCTAGGCCATCCACGAGATCGGGCCGCGGGCTCGAGCCCTCCGCCGCGACTGCCGCGGCCACAATCGGATCCGCGCCGAGGTGCAGCCCGATGATCTCCTGGAGCGAACGGCGGCCTGACCATGATCGGTGTACCGCGGTAGGCGCGACCAGCAACATCGCAGCGACACGCGCGATGAACATCCATTCCGCCATACCTCCTCGATACCGCTTGCCGGGCTGGTGACGCATCCGGGAGCTCCCTATGTTCTCGCACAGCAAGTCGCACCCAGCGCTGTCTCCGGCGGGGCTAGCCCGCATGCCTAGGACGCGGGTTCTCCCCGATTCCGTCGGTCCTTCGGTCCACGTATCCAGGAGAGGACGAAGTTCCTCCGAGCCAAGGAATCAGCAATGTCTGCAACTTCTACCGCCCGTACGCAGGTGCCCACCCAAGCCAGTGAGAGCCACAGCTCGTGCGCCACGGCCGCGGTGAGCCTCACCGCCCGAGAGGTCACCGTGCTTACCCTCTTGGCCGAAGGTATGACCGCGCAGGCGATCAGCCGCCGGCTGGGAATCCGGGTCGCCACCGTCTCAAAACACCAAGAGAACCTCTATCGCAAGCTTGGCACACGTGACCGTCTCAACACTGTGCTCCTCGCTCGTGATCTGGGCCTGCTGCCACAATTCCATCCTCGTGTGCGCCTTTAGGCTGGCACCATGCCTGCAGATGGCGCTGCCGGGTCCGCCTGGAGCACTGCTCACGATTCGTCGTCGGCCAAACCTTGCCAAACTTCGGCGAATATTCTGCTACTACCCCCTGACCGTGGTGCGCGATTGCCTACGCAGACTTCGGTCTTCGCAACCAAGACTTATCAATTGGCGAATTGCTGGACTTTGGCCGAGTGCTTCGTACCGGTATATCCAGCAATGCGCCGACGGAATTCACTCTAGTCCAATGGAGAGCTGATGACTTCCGGCATGCTCACCGTCACTCGAGTCGAAGCGCTTTTTGTCAACCAGGTGCCCGCATCACGAAACCCCTTCGTCGCGAGGTCGCCGAAGCCATTTCTACCAGCTTCCGCCGGTATGGAGGGTGCCCACGGCCGTGCCGCCGAAACGGCTGCAATTCGGTAATCCCCGGAGATCGCAGTAAAGAGAATTCATGGGCGTTACGCACCTATGAAATCCTGTATTCGCAACGCAATCGTCACAAATCGGCCGTCGAAATCGACTTTCGACGGACCTCCGCCGGTCTCGTTAAATGCGTACGTACGGGCCTGGCTCAACGACGTCCGCAACTCGGGCAATCCGCAGACCTTAGCCGGAATTCCGGACCGTATTGTGCCGGGCTTTTTTGCAGCAAAGTTGTGGAAAGTTGTGGTACCGATGCACGCCGCAGCGTTTCGAAGACGGGATGCAGCGGGTGCACCGGTTGCAGACTGCGAGCCCGTCACTCGCTCGCACCGGCGGCGACGATCGACTCCAGTACTGGATCGTGGCCGGGGTTCCCTTCCAGTCACCAAGATGGCCGCAGCAGTGCCGATGGCGTTGTGTGGTTGCGGATCGCCATGCGTAACCCAGAGGGGGCGCCCTGGAGCCCGCTCGTCGAAAATGATCTGGATAGTTCCGTTGGCCTTGTCGTACGTGGGTATCCGCAAGGACTTTTACATCCTCGGCATGGCGTAACTCCGAAGATCGTTTCTACGAAATTCTGCGAATACCAACGGTAGTGCGGCCGTGCGAAGCTAGAGATCGGCTCGAACCAAATAATCCGGAGGTTCGGCGAAACATGCGGGGGCGTTCACCGGCTTCCGCGTGATGCTTCAGTTTCCGAACAGGTAGGAATCTCGAAAGGACGCTTCGATGAAACATGCACGACTGCTCCTGACGTTTGGTGCCGTGATAACGGTCGGGACTCTTCTAAGCGGCACCACACCGGCCCACGCTACCTTCCGCAGGGAAGTTACGAAAAGCGTTGAAAATCAAAGTGTCGCAGAGCGTGACGATGGAGGAGGGCGCAGCGTCGTTACCGACACCCGCTCTCTGCTGGTTAACGGTGGGTTTGAACGCGGCACCAGTTCGTGGGCGGTGTGGCCGGGCTCGAATATCGCGTCCTGGGCAAACGGCCAAGTGGATCCGAACGCTCGTGCCTACAGCGGGAATCGGTACGGGGCGACGAACACGACCGTCAGTGGCGGCGGCATCTACCAGGATGTCACCGGACTAACGATCAACCCGGGCGACACCTACTGCGCCAGCGCGATGCTTGGCACGCAATACCCGCAGACCGGGGCGCGGGGAGTCTTCGCTGTCTGGTTGCTCGGCGGTACGAATGAGAACGGCAACCGCCAGTTCAATGGTCTGGGCAATGGGCAAAACTGGACCGACGTGCATACCTGTGCGACGGCCACCAGCCCTCACACCAGTGTGCGGGTGCAGTTCTAGCCCACACCGAACACGCCCACCCTGGACATCGACGACGTCCAGCTCCACTAGCGACTAACACCGGTCGGCCACCTCAACGGCGGAGGTGGCCGACCGTCAGCATATTCATCTGGGCCGCCTCGCCGCATCGTCGTCAGCCACGCCCGGCGCGCACGATCTCCGCGGCCTGGCCGCGCGAGTCGATGGCGCATTCGCACGCCTCGCGGATCTACCGTTGGCTCCGGTGCCGGTGAAACACTTCGTCACGGCGGCACCGCCGCTCGTCTTGCGCGCCACCTAATGCATCGTTCCTAAGAGTTGGGGACTGTACAGATAACGGCTCTGTCTGACTTTCGGTGGTGACGGAAAGTGATCGGCTTCGTTATGCCCGCATGATTGAAGTCGATGAGCTGGTGCGTGTCGTGTTCTCGGGTCTGTCTCCGCTGGTGATTGAGGAGGTCGCTGAGCAGGGCGAACTTATTCTGATCCGGGCGCGGACACCGCTGGGGATCGTGGCGTGTCCGGGCTGTAGGGCACCGTCGCAGCGGGTGCATGGCTATCACGAACGGGTGGTTGCCGATGTGCCGGTCGACGCCCGCCGGGTCGTGCTGCGGGTCCGGGTACGGCGCCTGGTCTGCCCGACCCGTGGCTGTCGGCAGACGTTCCGCGAACAGGTCCCCGGCGTGCTGGAACGCTATCAACGCCGGACACCGCGGCTGGCCGGGCAGATCGGCGCCGTGGTCAAGGAGTTGGCCGGCCGGGCCGGTGCTCGCCTGTTATCGGCGTTGACAGTGCTGATCTCCCGGCACACCGCTCTGCGGATCCTGCTCGGACTGCCGCCACCACCGCGGCCGACGCCGCGGGTGCTGGGGGTGGACGACTTCGCGTTGCGCCGCAGCCGGCAGTACGCGACGGTCCTGATCGATGCTGAGACTCATGAGCGTGTCGATGTCCTGCCCGACCGGCGAGCCGACACCTTGGAAGCCTGGCTGCGCGCATCCCGGCGTGCAGATCGTCTGCCGGGACTCTTCCGCGACCTACGCCGAAGCAATCCGTCGTGCGCTGCCCGACGCGGTCCAGGTCGCTGATCGCTGGCATCTGTGGCACAACCTCGCCGAAGCCGTCGTCAAAGAGGCCGCCGCGCACAGCGTCTGCTGGGCCAAGGCGGGCCCGCCACCACGCGACGGGCCCCAGGCCGCGACGACCCGAGAACGGTGGCAGCAAATCCACGCCCTGCTCGACAAAGGCGTCGGCCTGCTCGAATGCGCGCGCCGGCTGAACCTGTCCCTAAACACGGTCAAGCGCTACGCGCGCGTCACCGAACCTGACCGGCTGGTCCGCGCACCGAAATACCGGCCCACCCTCGTCGACCCCTACCGCGAGCACCTACGCCACCGCCGCGAACAGAACCCCGCGATCGCGGTGCTGCACCTGTTCCACGAGATCAGGACCCTGGGCTACCCCGGCAGCCTGAACCTGCTCCACAAATACATCCACCAAGGCCGCGTTGAGGCCGACCGTCCCGCGGTCTCACCCCGACGCTTGGCCCGCTACCTGCTCACCCATCCCGACCACCGCACCGACCGGCAGCGTGAGCTGCTCGATCCCCTCACGACCGCCTGCCCGCAGATGACCGCCCTGGCCGACCTGGTGGCCTCGTTCGCCGCGATGCTCACACCCTGCGATGACAACCACTCGCTGCTCACCGAGTGGATCACCGGAGTCCGAGACGAAGACCTGCCCCACTTGAACGCCTTCACCCGCGGACTCGACAGAGACCGCGCCGCCGTCGACGCGGCCCTGACCATGCCCCATCACAACGGCACGACCGAAGGCGTGAACACCAAAACCAAGCTACTGAAACGCCAAATGTATGGACGCGCCAGCTTCGAACTTCTCCGCCACCGCATCCTGCTCGGCTAGACGCTCACCCACCGTCACCACCGAAAGTGAGACAGAGCCGTTAACTGGACAGTCCCATTGGCACCGCACCCACTGGTGGCCAACCAGGTCGGGGCCAGTTCAAGCCGTCCGGGCGGGGCCACGGACGACCGTCAGAATCGGCTGTGAGCCTGTGTCCGCGCGGCTCGCGACCGACTTGCCAACAAAGCCAGGCCCCGCCGCACGACGTCGTACGGCGGGGCCTCTCTCAGCGGTGCGCGGCGGGTCCGGGAGCCTCGCGGTAGTGGGCGTTATGACTCGGTGGTGCGGAACAACCGGTACAGGGTCATGCCGATGGAGAAGGCGCCCAGGCCGGTGGCGCCGGCGGCGCCGAGCGCTTCCAGCGGGGTGCCGCCGAGGGCGAGCCAGATCTGGTGGGTGATGTCGGCGCTGAGCAGCGAGCCGAGCACGATCACCAGGATCCACGCAACACGGTTCATGGCTTGTTATCCCTTCAGGAAGGTTCAGGGTCCGATGCCCGGCGCACGGCGGCGGGCGGGGACCGGTGATGCGGCTGCAGTCGTGACGCCGCAGCGGCACCTTCCGTGAGCCCATTCGGGGGAACCTTCGGCCACTTTCGACAGACAATTTTTCCTGCTCAGCACCTGTCCGGCGGGTTTCGTGGGGGCGCGAAACCGGGCCCGTGCTGGCATCATCAGCGGGTTCAGTCGGGTGGAGAGGATGACGACGTGTCCGAGGTCGGTGAAGTCGCGCGGACACTGCCCGGTGCGCTGCGGCAGATGGTCGCGCAGTGGTGGGCGGTGCAGAACCCCGGGCAGGTCACCAAGACCGGGCAGGGCGTGGAGCAGGGGATGCGGCCGCTGGAGGAACTGGCCGGGTTCTCCGCCGGGCGGGTCTGGGACCTGATGAACCGGGTCTTCCCCAGCACCGCGGGGAGTCGGCGGGGTCGGACGCTGCCCGGCTCGGTACGGACCCGTAACGCCTGGCCCGATGTCCTGACCCTGGTGAACATCTGCGTGCCGGAGCCCGAGCGCGAAGACTGGCGCGAACGGCTGGCCTGGCTGTGGACGGTCTGCGAAGGAGACAGCGTCGAACGTCCGCCCGGCTACCTCGGCCGGCTCCGACGGCCCGACGGCCCGGTACTGCCCGCGCTCGACGACCCCCGCGACACCGACCGCCCAGACCTGAAGCTCCCGCTGTTCGTGCGCCAGGTCACTGCCCTGCACGCGGAACTGGACCGGGTCCGCGACGCCCAGCAGCAAAGCCGACAGATGCAGGAGGAACTGGAGCACGCCCGGCAGCAGCTCACCGCGACTCAGGCCGCGGTCACAGAGCTGCAGCGGCTGGTCGCGGCCGGGGAACGCGCCCTCGCCGACCAGGCGCAGCTGCACGAGGAGCAACTGCAGGCCGCCGAGGCGGCCCGGCACCAGCTCGAACAGAAGCTGACCTGCACGGTGCAGGACCTCCTCGATGAGCAGGCCCGACAGAACCGGCGCCTCGCCGACCTGGCCGCCGACCGCGACCGGATCGCCAGGCAGCACGACGCCGCGGCACGGCTTCTCGCCGACGAGGTCACCCACCGGCGATCCGTCGAACACCAGCTGACCGCCAAGGATCGGGAACTGGTCGCCGCCCGCGCCCGCATCGACCAGCTAACCGCCCAGGTGGCCGCCCTCACCGACCAGGTCAAGGAGCTGACCTCGGCGCTGAACGCCCGCCCCACCAAACCGGCGACCCACCATGAACAGCCCGTAGCGGTGGGCTTCACCATCGCCTCAACGACCCCGCCCGAGTCGGCGAGCGGGGAGGCGCCGTACCACCGCCCTGGTACAAAACCGCTGGTCACGGCGGTTTCGCCGGTCGGCGAAACCCGGCCCCACGCCTTCAGTGTGAAAGTCTCCGACACCCCCTCGCCCGCACAGACGGGGACAGGCGCTGAGCCGGGCCGCGGTGAGCCCGACGACGCAGCCGCAGGGACCACCACGTGGGATCTGCGCTGGTGGGGCTACCCCGCGGGATTCCTCATCATGATCGGATTCATGTACGGAATGCTGCTCGCCGCCGTGGCCCAGACCGATCGGGACAGCGCACGCAGGGCCACGTTCCCGGTGATGGACGCGGTGGTCGGCGGCTCATCCATCGACAGCAACCCGTTCGGGTACGCCACCACGTACGCCCTGGCCGTCACCGACCCCCGCACCGGCACGCACTTCGACAGCAGCACCACCCTGGACGGGCTGGGCGGGCTGACGAAGGGGGAGTACCTCCGAGTCCGTATCGACCCCACCGACCACCACGCCGTCCCCGACGACAACACTCCGGTGACCCACCACAGTTCACTGACCACCCAATGGAAGATCCTGGCGTTGGGCATGGCGCTCTCGGTCGTCGTGGCCTTGTCCGCCATCCACCGGGACCGCCCGCCACAACCCCGGAAACGCGACGAACCGCGCCCCGCTCCGCTCACGTCGTACGCCGGCAGCTGGGGCAACCAACCCTCATGGGCTGACAGCACCCTCCCCCCAATGCCTGGCGACCAATGAGCAGCAACGATGCCGCATCCAGGTCGACGCGGTGTTCCTGGAGCCCGTCGACGGACCACGGCCCGGCTGGATCAGCCCGAGGGCGGCAGCGGTGGCCGGTGCGGGGGCCGCGGTGCGGGCAGTCCTCAGCTGAGCGCTGTACCTCGCGGTGACGTGGATCGCCGCGTATCCCATCACCGTTCTGGCTGGGGTGGCCGGTACAGCAGGTATGGACCTGTGACTACGGCGGCGGCGCAGCTGCGCGGGAGTTCACTGCGGAGGGTGCCGCAGCTGAGCGGCGAGTCCTGCCGGTAGAGAGCAGGTCATCGGCGGTCTGCCCCGACCTGCTCCTGCTCGCCACCCGCGGCGGGGGCTCATTGTGTCTGGAGATACAGCGAGTCCAGGCGGAGTTTGATCGTGCAGGCTTCCTTGTCCACGCGGTACGCATACAGGGTGACATTGTGATCACCGTACGGTTCGGGCACTGCGATGTCATGAATATGATCGATTAGGGCTGATTCGTCGAGAGTGACCTGAAGCGTGCCGGTTTGGATCGTCGCTCCCTGCACGATGAGTCCCCAGGTTACGGCGCCGGCACAGTTATCGTGCGATATGCCGATGCGGCCTTCGAGTGTGGCCGGTGCCTTCACAGCGGCGTCGGAGGGAAGGTGGTAGATCACCCGCATGTTCCGCTGGTGGCTGCTCATCTCCCACTCGTCGTGGCCGTCCGGGCGGTGCGGGGCATCGCCGCTGCTGAACTGAAGGTCGCCGTGGTGGTCGGCGTAAATGCCCAACCCGAACCAGACCAGGACTGCGCAGGCCACGCCCGCTGCCGCTACGGCCGCGCTGCGCTTGAGGCCCTTGCGGGCGCTCCCCGATGAGCCGGACTCACTGGGTCCGCGCCCGCGGGCGTCGTCAGACAGGCCACCGCCGGCGGTGGGGCGGGTGGTTGCGGGACCGCCGCTCTGGTAGGCGATACGCGGCTGGCCGACTGGGGTTTCGCCAGCGCGGGAAATCGCCGCGACCAGCAGTTCGGCGGTGTCATGGACAGCTCCGGTGGCCGCCTCGTTGCTCCGGGCCGTGCGCGCGGTGAGTTCGGCGGCGAGCTGATCGGCGTGCGCCCGGGCGGCAATCAGCTGTTGTTCGAGCGGGATCAGCTTCTTCAGCTCTCGCCTGAGCGAGACCACCTTCTTCTCGAGCGCACGGCGCTGCTCGGCCTCCTCGGTGGCGAAGCGGTACGCGACGTCGCGCTGGACGGCGGCCTGGTCCCGCTCCTCGGCCAACTGGTCGTGGTGGGCAGCCATTTCGTTGATGCGCAGCCGCTGTGCCGCCTGCCTCATCAGGAGGTCCTGCACCTGGTGCACCAACTGTTGCTCCGCCGCCGTGGCCGATGTCAACGCCGTGTCGCGCAGCTCGACCTGGTACTGCAGTTCGGTGATCGTGGCGCGGGCGGCGTGCAGGACCTGTTCCGCATCGTGCCGCTGCTGCTCGGTAGCCGCGAGTCGCCCGCTGAGCTGGTGCACCGCGGCTTCCTCGGCGGCGAGCGCTTCACGCAGCAGGGGCACCTGCAGATCGAGGCGGTCGGTCTGCCCGACGTCGGTCAGCGGGGGCCATACCTGCCCGTCCGGGGTCCGTAGCCGGCCCACGTACCCGGGCGGCCGCTCGACGCCGCCGCCCTCCTCGGTCAAGTACGCCCCGGCCAACCGCTCCAGGTACTGCTGCCGGTCCGGCTCAGCGACACACACCTCCACCATCCGGGGCACATGGCTCCACGCCTTCTGCGCCCGTTCCGCATGGATCCGGCTGGTGTTCTGCCCGAAGTCGCGCCGCAGCAGGGTGCTGACCGTCTTGGCGCGCAAGACGGCCGCCTCCTCCAGCCGGATGTACGCCCCATGCGGCGGGTCGTTGCGCCGCCGGGCCTTGGCGTCCGGATGGTCGGCCACGTACCAGGCGGTGATCATTTCGTTCAGCAGGTTGCACAACGTCGATGCCTGCCTGGCCTGTTGCGGCACGCCGCGCTCCCCCTTCACCCAGTGAAATCGCGCCAATGATGCCAGCCGACACCGATTTCGCGGCCCCCCGAAAATCGGTGGTACCCCTGCGAAAACATCGATGACCAGGAAGAACTCACTTTCGCGTGTGGCCGAAAATTTCACCGGATGGGCTGATGGAGACACCGCCCGCGGCGCCTGCCGCGAGGCGAAGTGGATACCCCGACGAGAGGGAACCCCGCTCCGATGACCAAGCGACGTACATCCATCATCCTGGCCGGCGCACTGCTGGCCGCGCTGCTGCCCGTGGCGGCCACCTACGCCCAGGAAACGAAGCCGAAGCAGGCGCAATCGCAGCCGAAGCCCCGCTACACCAACTCCACCAACGTCTCCGGGAACTGTCCGGTGTACTGGAACCACCCACGGGTCAGCGGGAAGACCGGCCGCTCGTGGCCGGCGGGGCCGGCGACCACCTCCCGAAGGCTGGGCGTGCGCTACGTGAGCGACGGCTACGCCATGGTCATCGACTACCACCGCGCCCCGACGACCAAGAGCAAGGGGACATTCCCTTGGTGGGGATGGGTCGCCACCACCGGTTGCCTCGTCGACCCCCACGCCCGGCACTTCCCGCGGGGCACCACCTCCGCGCAGGACCGCCGTGACCGCCCCGACCGCGAGGACTTCGCCCCCGCAATTCGCTCCGGCTGGGCCGTGCGGGGCGATGACTCCGTCCGCAGGGTCGAGCTTCCCCCGACATCGAAGCCGGGCGGCCACCTCACGCCGATCCGCCTCGGCAGCGACGCCACCCTGCGCAGCGGCCCCCAAAAATTCGTGATCGGCAATCTGGCCCGACACGAGCAGATCCTGATCAGCAGGTCACAGTGCCGGACCGCTCACGGCAAGCCCTACACGGCACAGCAGTGGGTGAAGGGCTACGCCCCTGCGGCCCGGCGCAGCGGCTGGGTACAGGCCAGCCACCTGCCCGCCTGCACGCGCTAGCCAGCACCGCGGCGGCGGCCCCTCAGGTCTGCGGGCCGCCGCCGCGGCACCCCCTTCCGCCCTGCGGCCACAGGAGAGACCCCCATGGCACACCACCATCGATTTCCCCGATGCCCTGCGACGGGCAAGCGCCGACTCGGCGAGCGCAAGGACATCCGGCTGGCCCTGCGCGCCGCCCGCCACGCACGATGGACCGCCCAGCTCCACGGTGCACCCACGAGCCACAGAGAACTCCGCGGATACCGCTGCGCCGCCTGCAACGGCTGGCACCTCACCTCCCAGCCACTCAGGAGACCGCCCAAGGGCACCGCCTGGAGTCACCGGCCTCCCCGGTCCACCGAGCCAGAAGTGCCCGGGTAATGAGGGTTTCGGGATGGGCAGTGCCGAGAACCTGCTCGCGAACGGGCAGCAGCGCAGCGAGTTGATCGCGGGCGGGAACCAGATCACCAGCGTCCCCTGTCTGCAAGGCCAACCCGGTGCGGGTGGCGAGCGTGTCAGGGTGGGCGGCGCCGAGAAGGGTGGTGTGGCTGCGCGGACCGCTGGGTCACTCTCTGGTTGGGTACGGCTGTCGTGGCGTGTGGAGAGTGTGTGCGAGGAGCGCGACCTGGTCGGTGTGGGCGGGCTCGGGTTGGTAAAGGCTGAGCCGGGTGGCCGAGTCGTCCAGGTGCCAGGTCTGGTGGGTCAGGACGATGTCGCCGACCCGCGGATGGTGGAAGGCTTTGTTGGCGGTGCGGCGCGGCCGTACATCCTGGCGTTCCCACAGCTGGCGGAAGTCGGCGCTGGCGGCGGCGAGCTCGTGGTGAATGCGGCGCAGGTCCGGAGCGTCGGGGTCGGTGCCGGTCCAGTGACGGAGGTTCGCGACGCTGGTGGCCGCGGACCACTGCCAGTCGGCTAGGACCGACCGTGCTGCCGGATGCGTGAAGATGTACCGGATGATGCTGCGCCGTTGTTCGGGCCACTCGTCGAGGCCGGCGTACAACGCGAGCCCTTCGGGATTGCAGGCGAGGACATCGCCGGTACGGGCGAGGACCAGCGCCGGCCAAGGGCGGAGCCGATCAAGAAGGGCCATGGTGGAAGTATTGACCGCCGGTCGGGGCGGTGGCCGTTGCGCCCGGCGACCGGCAGCGTGGTCGGCCAGCCGGTGCAGGTGGTGGCGTTCGTCCGTGTCAAGCCGCAGCGCTTGTGCGAGCGCGGCGATGACGGCGGGGCTGGGATTGCGTTCCCGGCCCTGCTCGAGTCGGATGTAGTAGTCGACGCTCATCCCGGCGACCGCAGCCAGTTCCTCGCGCCGCAGTCCCGCGGTACGCCGGCGGCCGATGGTGCCGGGTAGGCCGATGTCCTGCGGCTGTAGCCGTGCGCGACGGGCACGGAGGAACGCGCCTAACGGGTGGGATGACGCCATGCGCCCAGTGTGGCAGTTCCTGGCTGGTGCAGCCCGGGTGCGTGGCTGCTAGCCACCACACGGTCTGGTCCGGCACGGGCGGCTCACGCAGGCTCGGTGCATGGCGCAGATGTCGAGACGAGCACAGCCGGTCCGATGGAAATTGTGGCTTCTGATGGTCGCCGTGTTGTATCCGCTGATCACGATTGGGGTCACGGTGGCCGCCCCGGTGCTGGAGCGGCTGCCGCCAGCGGGCCGGTTCGCACTGATCGTGCCGGTGATGGTCGCGCTGATGGTGTGGGTGGTCATACCGATGCTGCACCGCCTGTTCGGCTCGTGGCTTCAGCGTTGACCAGCGGCATACGGGGTTCCGCCGGCGCAGATGCCTGCTGGACGCCCCCGCGATTCATCACCAGTCACCGAAAGGGTCATCGATGAATGACAAGCTGCCCACGGCCGTCGCCGACTTCTTCGGCGGTTCGAGGACCGCCGACCCGGACGCCTGGGCGCGTCCGTTGGCCGATGACGCGCAGATCCACGACCCGGTCGGACAGCCGCCGTTCACCGGCCGCGTCGCGTTCTGCGAACGGATCGCCGGGTTCCTCCCGCACTTTTCGCGATTCGACGGACTCACGCCTACCAACGCCTACCACGGTGGCGACAGCGTCGCCGTGCACTGGCGCGCGACGGCCAATACGGCCACGGGCCGCGAACTGGCCTGGACCGGGATCACCGTCTTCACGCTCGACGATCACGACAAGATCTGCCAGCTGCAGGGCTACTTCGACCCCTCCATCTTCGCCTGACCACACGGTCATCGCAGTTCAGCAGGCCGGTGCTCGAAGCCTCTGCCACCTTTCGCGCGGACGGTGCCAGCGCTCGTCGGCGGGCGTGCCCTCGGGCCGGCATGAGCTGAAGCCAGGCCCGCGAGCGTCGGCCCCTCATGCGATCGTGACCCGGAGGCTGCGGTATCCGCGTTGCCGCCAGGCAAGGATGGGAAGGGTCGTCGAGTATGGCCACAGTCCGGGTCGAAGCCACTGTCGACGTTCCCCCGCAGCGGGTGTGGGAGGCCATCGCGGATGTCGGCGCGGTACACCGGCGATTGTTGCCCGGCCGGGTGGCCGATGCCAGGGTCGAGGGCGACGTTCGCATCCTGCGCATGCCGGACGGGGCGCAGGTCCGTGAAGTCATCTTGGCGATCGACCACACCATCCGGAGGATGGCGTACACGGTGACCGACGGGCACCGGCTGCCGCTGACCTACCACCACGCGGCATTCCAAGTGTTCGACGAAGGCGATCACAGCCGGCTCGTCTGGCTGACCGACGTCCTCCCACATGCCATGGCCGACGCGGTGAGGGGGCGAGTCGAGCGGGGAATCGAGGAGATGAAACGGGTCCTGGAGTCCAACGAGACCGAACGTCAAGGCTGATGAGTTTGCTCCGCCAATGAGTCTGCTCGCGGCGCGGAGGGCGGTGGTGATCAGGACGGTGGTGGCCAGGAGGGCTGCGGCGACCCACAGGTATCCGCCCGAACTGACCACCCAAGCACCGAAGGCCCAGGCCCTCACCCGTGAGGACAAGGATCATTCCCCGGGCTTTCGGCCTACGGTCGGACGATCAGGACGTGATCACCGGTAGATCATGTCGGACGTGCTCGACGTGCTGCAGGGGCCCAGCTTCGGCCGGTCCGCGAACGTGAGGCACTTGTGCACGCCCCATGACTGGAAGGCACCAAACGATTTGAGCACGTACGACGTCCTGACCGGATCGACGCCGTACGTGGTGGGGAAGACCTCCCACACGTTCTTGGAGCCTTTGGGGTCGCAGGAGCTGTAGAGGTAGTTGTACTTGGCGTCGCCGTCCACGCCGAGGCAGGTGCCGCCCTGCCGCGTGAGCACCCACAGCGCGTGGTTGTTGTGATTGCCGAGGACAGTGACCGACCAGTTGCCGTTGGCGGCGGGCGTCGTGCTGCAACGCTTGAGGTAGATGTCCTCAAGCGGGTCGCCGTAGGCGTAGACGCAGATGTTGTACTGGACCGACTTCAGGTCCCGGTAGCTCGCGGCATGGGCTGGCGACGCGGCCAGCAGGCCGCCACCCAGCGCGGTCAGGACCGCGGTCATGGCCCGTACGAACTTGCGCAGCATCGGTTGCCTTACCTCCCCGTTGATCAAGGTGGAGGAGCGTACAACATTGGGCCACATCGCGCCGCGGTCCCACCTGTCACTGCTTGATCAAGGGTTCACGGGGTACCGGCGTCGCCTGCCGCGGTGCCGCCCAACGGAGCGGGGGACGGCGCTCTGTTCATTGGCCCACCAGGGGAGCACCACGGTCCCAATCGGTGGAAATCCCGCCAGTATGCGGAAACGAATTAGGCCGCGATCCTGTGTTTACCCAGATCACGGCCGAGCTGTACTGAACGCCGAATCAATATCGGCGTAGGTCTACTTCCGATCCGTAGTCAGTTGCTCTATCCATTGAGCTACGGGCGCATACGCAGCCACTCGCCGTCTCCGCCCGCTCAGGGCATCCGACCGTGGGCAACCACGTAACCTGATCCGAGGCACCGGCCTCGACCACGAAGGCTTCAGCACGCCACCCGGGCCCGAACCCGTGACCCCCACAGCGCCCACCTCCCAGTCGGCGCGGCACACAGCTCCGAAGCCAGTGCCACCGGCAGAAGTCGCTTTCGGCACGGAGCCGCAGCGCGATGAATGGCCGTTGTCCCCCTGACAAGCCCAACGCTGCACGACCGGGCCGCCGCAGCGGTCGAGCCATGGTGGTCGAGTCGGCTCGTCGCGGTCGGCGTTCATCAGCGATGAGGGCGTCATAGCCGGGCAGGCCGCTGTCGCCCCGCTCGCCTGCCGAACACCCCGAGCGGCGGGACGAGCCGCACCCCGCGACGCCGCGCATACCTCAACAGCCGAACGCTGGCCAACGGACCGAGCCACACGAACACCCAACCCAGGGCCCGCGGACCGGTACGCACGAGGGAGCGCCCGCGCCGGTCGGTACGGATCACGTACGGGCCGGCCGGGCGGCCGGGCCCCGGATGCGGCACCGGCGCTATCCGGAAACGGGACAAGCGGGCGAGGTGAGCGGCGAGTTCGGCGCAGCGCTGGCAACCGCCGTCGTACACGAGCGTGCGCTTCATGTACGCCTCCTCGACCAGGTCGGAACAGGCCGCGGAACGGCCGCCGTGAAGTAGTAGGTGAGCGTGGCCACACCGGCGAGCCGGATACCCACCATGGTCGGTACTGCCCGGTGGCCGGCCAGGGACACCGCCGTCTTCAGGGCCCCGCCGGGCACACCGAGTGCGGTGGCGAGCCGCTGCACCGCCCCGGCACCGAGGGTGGGCGGATCGAGGGGCGCGGTGGGCAGGTACAGGGTCGTGACGGGCGCGGAGTCGCCTCCGAGCGGGGCCTCGACGCCCAGCACGGCGCCGCGTTCGGCAAGCGGCAGCGCTCCGGCGAGTGCCGCGTACAGTTCCGGCCGGCCCCGCGCCCCGGGCAGCAGGTCCAACGCCTCGACGGCGGACATCGGCTGCCGCACCCGGTGGTACGCCTTGACCGTGATCCGCCCGCTGCGCCGGGCAACCAGCCCGACGACGGCAGCCCGGGTGGCCACCGGGGACGGCGAGAGGCGCCCGAGCAGCGCCCGCACGAGTGGCGCGACGGGTGGGGGCACGAGGTCCGCCGCCGGGGTCGGCCCGAAGTTCGGCGGCAGGTACACCTTCAGCACGTCCGGTTCGCGGCCTCCCCGGGTAGGGGTCGGCACCGGAGCGGCGGCGCCACGGGTCGATCTTCTCCGGGCAGAGACCGGCAGCGAAGCCGCGGCGCCATGGGTCGATTTCCCGCGGGCAGAGACGGGCACCGGACCGGCGGCGCGAGGGGTGACGCCTCCGTAGCCGACGCTGTACCAGAGTCCGAACCGGCCGCGGTCGGTCACCAGGTCGGCGGCCGCCGGGAGGCTGCGGGCCAGGTGGTGCGCCAGCGCGTGGCCGATCCCGGCGGCGGCCGCCACGGCCTCCAGCTGGCCGGCTTGCCGGCGTACGCGCTCCGCGAGGGTGGTCGCGTCGGCGTACGGCTCGGTCGTCGCCCGTACCCGGATCTGTCCGTCGGCCGTCTCGGAGACGGACAGTTCCAGAGGTACGCCGGTCGGCGCCAGGGTGGAGCGGCGTGGGCGGGCCGCCAGGGGCGCGGGGAAGGAGCCCGCGCTCATCGCCTGCCACAGCGGTGTCCACGCCGCCGCCGGCGGCCCCACCCCGGTGCCCGTCACCAGCGCGTCCCAGAGCTGGTGCACCTGCGCCTCCGTCACCACCGCGAGATCGGGGACGCTGCCCCCGGCCGGAACCGACGGAGTCGCTGCCGCCGGACCCGAGGGATCTGATGGTGGTGCAGCGGAATGGGGCGGGGCCGCCGACGTACGCATGGCCTCAGGCCTGCTGGAGGAACTGGCCGGTGCCCGACGGCCCGGTGTTGCCGGACGCGGCGGTGCCACCGGGCTGGCCGGTGTTGGCGGGGCCGGGCGGGTTTCCGGGGTCGTAGTCGGAGTGGCTGTAGCTGGTCGAGCGTCCCTTGCCGGTCTGTCCCGTCGGTCCGGCCGCGCCGCCGGGGCCGCCGAGTCCGCCGGGGCCACCGGTGCCGCCACCGACCTGGAACACCGGCGGGATACCGGACAGGTCCCGGCGGTACAGGATCGCGATGGTGCCGCCCGCGCCGCCGTCGCCACCGCGGCCGCCGTCACCACCGCGGCCACCGTCGCCGCCCCGCCCGCCGTACGCGTTGGCCTCGCAGTCGGCGCCCCAGCCGCCGTCTCCGCCCGCGCCCCCGGAACCGCCCTGGCCGCCGTTGCCGCCGAGACCGCCCGTCCCACCTCGGCAGCTGGCCTGGATGCCGCCCAGGTAGTCGTCGACCCGCACGACCACGGCGCCACCGGTGCCGCCCGGGGTGCCCGCCGAGCCGGCGCTGCCGGAGGCGCCCGGGCCGCCGTCGGAGCCGCGGGTGGGCTCGTTGTCGTCCCAGAAGCCGCAGTCTGCGTCCTGGCCCGGCACTCCGTTCGCGCCGGGGGTTCCACCGAATCCGATCTGGCCGGATGCGCCGGTCGCGCCGTCGGCCACGATGTTGAAGCCTGGCATGTCGGTTCCTCCTATTCGCCCTTGATGGATGTCGCGTTGATCTGCAGGCTCTTTCCGGTCGCGACAATTCGGCCATTGGCCCGGATCAGCAGATTCCGGCAGATCAGGACCGCGTTGTAGTTGGTCATCAGCAATGTGCCGCCGGAATTGACGGTGACGTCCTGGAACAGCCATTTGATGACCGACGACGGTACGGCGACGAGCGTCTCGCGGCCGATTCCGTGTTGCGCCACCGCCGCCGGGTCGAACTGTCGGGCGAGCCGCCAGAAGGTACTGACCTTGGTGCGGTCGGTGGTGGGCAACGCCGCGAGCAGGCGGGCGTACCGGCCGAGGTCCGGACGGATACGGCCGGGCACGAAGCGCCGCTGGCGGTGCACCTCCACGTCGGTGAGCGCCTGCCGGGTGACCGTGGTGGCCGCCTCCGTGAGCTGGTCGAGCTCGGCGTCGGAGTCCAGAATCCCCACCTCGACGAGGTCGCCCAGTCTGGTGATGGCGACCGTGGTGCGGGCTCCGGCGAACCGCTGGGCGGCGTCGTCGTCGAGCTGAACGGTGGTGTTGTCGGCGACGATGATGTCTTCGGGCATGTTTACCGGGTCCTTTCCATCGTGGTCGTCGTCTCTGACCGACGCGCGCGGAAATGGCGGCGCACGGCCAAGAATGGCCGACACCAGGTGACGAAATGGAGGCCGCGAGTCGCCGGAACGAACTGAACCATCTGCCCGGCGATACCGGGCACGATTCATGTTCCGGCATCCGCACAGGGCACGTCTATCGGCTTCACCCGGAAATGATTGTCCGGTCGCGGACATGATTGAGGAGCATGGATATCGATGGAACCCGATGGCTGGCGGGTGCCACTATTCCAGATCGGACTCGGGGGCCGCCCGTCGGCCCAACCGCGCCGGGATGTCACCGGCCGGCACGATCGCGATGCCGAGCCCGGCCAGTTCCGCCAGGGTCGCGGCGTGCTCCGTGGCGGTGACACTGGCTGTCGCGTCCGGCACCACCACCACGTCGAGACCGAGCAGGACGGCGGTGCGGGCAGTGGCCGCCACGCCGTGCGCGGTGGAGATCCCCGTGACGACGACACCGCGCACACCCAGTCGGGTCAGGAGCCGCTGGAGGTCCGTACCCGCGAAGGCGTCGAGTCCGTGCTTGGTCACGACGTGTTCGGCCAGTTGCGGGTCGAGGGCGTCGACGATCTGGTTCGCGGGGGCGGTGGCACCGCCGTCGAGACCGTCCTCCCGCAGATAGCGCACGAGGATCACCGGCGACCCGGCGGCCCTGAATGCGTCGCGGACGACCACGGACTTCTCGACGACATCCTTGCCGCTGATCGGCGCCAGCCCCATGTCGACGATCCAGTGCTGAAGGTCGACGACGATCAGCGCAATCTGCTCGGGTGACACAGCTCCCCCGGAAAGTGTCAGGTGAGGTGCCACCCTATCCGGGCGGATCGACCGATGCCGACCTCATGGGGCCGGAAGTCGACCTTGGAGAAGTGCGGAGACTCCGGGATTCGAACCCGGGAGGGGCTTTAAGACCCCAACCGCATTAGCAGTGCGGCGCCATAGACCAGACTAGGCGAAGTCTCCCCCGGCGGCCCGCGGGGCCACCGACCGTCGAGGATACCGGACCGCCTCGGGGGCGGGCAAAGAGGCTGCCATTTGGCCACGCCGATCACGAATCGACCGACCACCGGGTTTTCACCGGGAGAAACCGCGGGACCCGAGCTAGGCTGCGACGGCATGGAGGAGAACCAGCCCACGCAGCGCCCGTCGCGCGCGCGTAGCCCCCGGGCCGCGTTCAGCACCCCGGACGAGAGCGCGCCGCCGGCCCAGTCAGCCGAGCGCGCCGCCAAGCCCGCACCTCCGGTGACGTTCCAGCCGCCGGCCGGCGAGTCAGACACCCGGCCGCCGTCGAGCGCCGGGTCCGAGCGGGAGCGGCCGGGCCGTCGCCCCACTTCCCCGGGTACGCCCACCTCGGCGCCCGCACCAACCTCGCCGCCTTCACCAGGTACGCCCACACCAACCTCGCCGCCTTCACCAGGTACGCCCACACCGGGCGCGTCGCCTTCACCAGGTACGCCCACACCCAGCTCGCCGCCCTCACGAGGTACATCCGCACCAGGCTCGCCGCCTTCTCCCGCTACGCCCGCCGCGGGGCAGGACGCCGCCGCATCCGGCCGGGCCACTCCCGCGGACAGCGGTGCCGCCACCCGGCGTCCCCGACCGGCCAAGAAGGCCACGGGCGCTGCGGCGAAACCCACCTCGGATGTCGCGGCGCCCGGCGCCCGGCCTGCGAAGAAGACCGCCGCCAAGAAGACCGCCGCCGCGAAGAAGACGACGGCTCGCAAGCCCACAACCGACGCGCGAACACCAACACCACCACCCCCGCCCGCACCGACGTCCCCGCCGGCCGCGACACAGACCGCACCACCTCCCGAGACAGAGAACCCACCACCCACCGCGACACAGACCGCACCACCCCCCGGAACACAGACCGCACCACCCGCGACTCCGACCACACCACGTGCGACTCCGACCCCGCCTGCGGCACCGATCACCGCACCATCCGGCAGCCGGACCGAGGCGTGGGCCAAGATCCTCGCCGATCCCGGATACGCACCGGAGCTGCTGGCGGTCGCCGCCGTGCAGGCCATCGGGCCGCGCGCCCGGGACTGGGCGCAGCGGATGCGGGCGGCCTATCCGAGCGCCGGGCCCGACGCGCTGGCCCGCTTGGCGGCGGCCCAGTTCACCCGGCTGGGCAGCGTGACCAGCGTCTTCGGGGCGGTGGCCGGTTCCCGTACGCCGGTCGCGTTGCTGGCCGCCAACGCCGTGACCCACGCCGAACTGGCGTTGCACATCGCCGCCGCCCACGGCCTGGACCCGACCGATCCGGCGCGGGCGGCCGACCTGCTCGTGCTGACGCAGGTGCACGAGAGCCGGGACGCGGCCGAGCAGGCGCTGGTCGCCGCGCGGCAGCCGGCCCACGAGCGCGGCGGCGCGGAGAGCGACCGGCTACGAGGACTGTGGCGCGCCGGCCGGATGGCGGGCCTGCAGGCGGGCGCGTGGGCGCTGCTGCGCACCGCCAACCGCTACTTCCCGGGTACGAGCCTGCTGGCCGCCGCGCTGACGGGCCGGTCATCGGCGCGGAACATGGCGTCCAAGGCAACGCTGTTCTACCGCGGCACCGCCCCGCGCTGAGCGCGGCCGGGCCCGGTGACCGTGGCGGTGCTGGGCAAGGGCGATCCCCCGCGTTTGACTCGGAACGGCTCTGCCGTGGCGAGGCGAGCCGTTCAGAGCCAGTGGAGCCAGGACGGTGGGAGCAGCGAGTAGCCGACGAACGCGGCGATGTCGAGGATGCTGTGCGCCACGATCAACGGCATCACGCGCTTGAACCGTACGAAGAACAGCGCGAACACGACCCCCATGATCGCGTTGCCGACGAACGCCCCGAACCCCTGGTACAGGTGGTACGACCCGCGCAGCACCGCGGACGCCCCGACCACGAGCGGGAGCTGCCAGCCGATCTGACGCAGCCGGGTCATCAGGTAGCCGACGACGATGACCTCCTCCAGCACCGCGTTCTTGATCGCGGCCAGGATCAGCACGGGCGTCGCCCACCAGACGGGCTGCAGCGCGGCGGGCACGATCTGCGCGTTGACGCCGAGCTGCGCCGCGGCGTACACGAGAAGCAGGCCGGGGATGCCGATGGCCGCGGCCAAACCGAAACCCCAGCCGGCGTCGAACCCGGGGCGGTCGAGGGTGAGGCCCAGCGTCCGGGTGGGCCGGTCCAGCAGATAGAGGACCAACAGTACGGGCACGAGCGCGAAGAAGATCTCCAGCAGCTGGTACGTCAGATCCAGGTACGGCCGCGGGGACTGCGACGCGTTCAGCGTGGCGGCCTGTTGTGACAGCGGCTTGCCCGCGGTGAGCTTCGCGACGATGGACACCACGGAGTAGATCGCGGACTGGCCCAGCGACAGCAGCAGGACGATCGCCACTTCCTGGCCGAGCCGTGTGCGGGTGGCGGGCCGTGATTCGGAGGTCACCGGATCACTCTATGGGGCGCATGATCGGTTCAACCGCTAAGCACAAACAGACCAAAAAGGTGCATGCGACTCGCCGACGATCGCGTGACATCGCACTTTGGGTGCGTCGGGTACCCGACTCTCGTGACCCACCCTGAAGGGCATGGGAGACCTCGCACGCTTGCTCAAGGAGAGCTGGAGCCTGGTCGAGGAACACCGGGACAAGGTCGCCGGATACTTCTACGCACGCATCTTCCTGGCCCACCCCAACGTGCGTGACCTCTTCCCGGTGCAGATGGACGTGCAGCGCGCACGCCTGCTCAACGCGATCGTCACGGCCGTGCAGACCCTCGAGGATCCCGAACGGTTCGACGAGTACCTGCGCGGACTGGGTCGTGATCACCGGAAGTTCCATGTGGAACCGGCGCACTACGAGGTGGTGGGTGGAGCCTTGATCGAGGCGTTGCGGCAGTTCGCGGGCGACCAGTGGGCCATCGAGTACGAGCAGGCGTGGGCCGACGCGTACGCGGTCATCGCCGCGAAGATGCTGTCGGGGGCGGAGGCAGACGCCAATCCCCCGTACTGGCATGCGGAGGTGGTCGCGCACGAGCGCCGGTCCAAGGACATCGCGGTCTTCACCGTGCTGCCGCTGCAGCCGCTGGAGTTCCGTGCGGGGCAGTACCTGAGCATGGAATGCCCGCGCTACCAGCCGCGGCTGTGGCGTACCTATTCACCGGCGAACGCGCCGCGACGGGACAACACGCTGGAGTTCCACGCCCGCGCGGTGGGCGCGGGCTGGGTGTCCAGCGCCCTGGTACGCCGCCTGCAGGTGGGCGACATGGTCCGGCTGGCCGCGCCGATGGGCAGCATGACGCTGGACCGGCGTTCCACCCGGGACGCGGTGTTCGTGGCGGGCGGCACCGGCCTGGCCCCGATCAAGTCGCTGCTGGAGGAGCTGACCCGGTACAACCGGACCCGTTGGGTGCACGTGTTCTTCGGCGCCCGCGACCGCGACGACCTGTACGACCTGGCCGAGCTGAACCGGCTGGCCGCCCGCTACCCGTGGCTGTCGGTGGTGACCGCCTGCAGTGACGACCCGACCTTCGGCGGGGAGCAGGGCAACATCTGCGACGTGGTGGCCCGGTACGGCCCGTGGAACGAGCACGACTTCTTCGTCTCCGGCTCCGGCCCGATGGTCAAGGCCACCCTGAAGACGCTGGCGGAGCTGCAGGTCCCGCCGATGCGCGTCAAGTACGACAGCTTCACCGAGATGACCTGACCGCCACTAGGCCGTGTTTCGTAAGGGCGCCGATGTCGCGGCGTGGCGGTGATCGATAATTGAAGAGGTCTCCGGTAGGTGGTTTAGCGACCAAGCAAAACCGGAGACCGACCGGAGACCTCGTGCCGAGCGTAGCGGCAGTGAGGCGCCACGATCTCAGCGACGGGCAGTGGGCGGTGCTGCAACCGCTGCTGCCTGTGGTGACAGGTCGTGGGCGGCCACACAGATGGGCCTGCAGGCAGATCATCGACGGGATCCGGTGGCGGGTACGCACCGGGTCACCGTGGCGGGACGTGCCCTTGGCCTATCCGCCGTGGCAGACGTTGTACCGGTGGTTCCGCCGCTGGCAACGCGACGGTATCTGGGCGCAGATCCTGGCCGCGTTGCAGACCCGCGCTGATGCTCGTGGGTTGATCGGCTGGTCGGTCAGCGTGGACTCCACGATCAGCCGCGCCCATCAGCACGCGGCCGGCGCCCGCCGCGACGGCCAGGCGCAGAAGGAGCCGCCCGGCGGTGTGCAGACCGAACCCGCCGGGCACGCACTGGGCCGTTCCCGGGGCGGGTGGACCACCAAGACGCACCTGGCCTGCGAGCAGGGCCGCAAGGTCCTCGCAGTCCTGGTGACTGCCGGGCAGCGCGGGGACAGCCCGCAGTTCATCCCGGTCCTGCGCGGTATCCGCGTCGCCCGTGCCGGTGCTGGTCGGCCCCGGACCCGACCGGACCAGGTGCTGGCCGACAAGGCGTACACGTGCAAGGCCAACCGGGCCTACCTGCGTGCCCGAGGGATCCAAGCCTGCATCCCGAGCAAGGTCGACCAGGACGCTCACCGCAAGGCCAAGGGATCCAAAGGCGGGCGTCCGCCCGCGTTCGATCCCGACCTCTACCGGCTACGGCACGCTGTCGAGTGCGGCATCAACCAGCTCAAACAGCACCGTGCCATGGCCACCCGCTACGACAAGTTGGCCGTCCGCTACGAAGCCACCCTTACCATCGCCGCGATCAACCAATGGCTACGGGCCTTACGAAACACGGCCTAGTACGCCCAGGGCCGCCCGGTGTGCTGGTACTCCTCCACCGGCACCAGGCTGTCGTCGGGCATCCGCTCCACGTACAGGCGGCCTTCCAGGTGGTCGATCTCGTGGCTGACCAGCCGCGCCATCGCCTGCTCGAACGAGGTGATCACCCTGGTCCCGTCGAAGCGGGCGTGTTCCACTTCGACGCGTAGCGGGCGGCGGACCAGGCCGCGGTAGTCGAAGAAGGACAGACATCCCTCGTACCGGTCGTCGGTGTCGGCGGACTCGCCGACCACCCGGGGGTTGAGCAGGACGACGGGCGCGCTGCCGCGCTCGGGTGGCCGGATCACCGCGGCGGCGACGGCGCGCCCGATCTGCGGTGCGGCCAGGCCGACCCCCTTGCGGAAGTCGTGCGCCCGTTCGAGTTTGTCCAGCGTGGCCAGCAGCCCGGTCACCGCGTCGCGGGCGGCGGCCTCCTCGCGGGGCAGCTGGAAGTGCCGGGCGCGCTGGCGCAGCAGGTCGGAGCCCCGCTGCACGATGCCGATGTCGCGCATCCGCTGGCTGGCCCGTTCCTCGTCGCGCCGCTGGCCGGCCGCGCGGCGCGGCGGCGCACCACGGGCGGGATCGCTGCCCGCACCCGAGGGTGCGGGCGGATCATCCCCCGCACCCGAGGGCGCGGCGGAATCACCTCCCGCGACTCGGGAGGAGGCGGGACCCGGCGGGGGTAACGGTTCCTCCACGGTCGGGGCGCCGGGGGCGCGGAACCGCCATTCCAGCCGGTACCGCGCGTTGAGCAGGGGCGCGTCCGTCGACCATTCGAAGATCGCCCGGTCGCCGTCGTTGTGCCGTCCCAGCGGCGTACGGACGGGCACCTCAGCGGCCAGCGACGTCTCCACGCCCCACACCTGCGGGTCGAACTCCACCGGGAAGTCGAGGCGCACGGTGAGGCTGCGGGTGGGCAGGCGGACCGCCCGCTGGAACCACTGCCCCCACTTCTGTTCGCCGACCGTGTACGCGTACTCGATGGTGGTGCGCTCGCCGGGGTAGAGGGGGAACCGGCCGTGTTCGTTGGCGAACAGCAGCCAGATCTCCTTGGCGGCGTCCCGGTCGAGCTTGACGTACCAGTCCATGGGCTCCACCGCGGCGCCCTCGCCCGCGTGTGCGGCGAGGCTCATCTCCTCGATGGTCAGCGGATGCGCGCGGTGGTGCCGGTTCGACCCGGCGGGGTCGTGCGGGAAACGGTCGACGGCGATCTTCACCAGGTACCGGGTGACCGGCTCGCCGCCGGGGTTGTAGAGGTCGCGCCGGACCCGGCACCGGTACGCGCCGTCGGTGTAGCGCAGTTCGGCGATCTCCCGTTCCACGATGAGCCCGGTGCCGGGCGGCATCCACTGGACGGGCACGGGCGGGTCGCGGTGCAGCGCGGCTCCGCGGGCGTGCCGCAGTTCGTCGTACTCCCGGAACCGCTGCCAGATCGCGCCCCCGGCGGCCAGGACCGCCTCGGCCCGCCGGGCGAAGTCCTCCGTCGGCTTGTGCCGGCGGCTCTCGACATGGCTGACGTACGAGGGATCGAAGCCCATGCGCGCGGCGAGCTGCTTCTTCGTCATGCCTCGCTCGTTACGCCACTGGGCCAGCGCCGCGACGAACTTGTCCGCGGCTCGCTCGACGGGTGAGGTGGTCAACACGGTGTCCCCTTCGCCACGAGAGCTTCAGTGTCGCCGTCACGCCTGTCAGTAAGGAGGTAGTAGCACGTAGCCGACAGATGCCTTGACGGGCGAGACGGGCGGACCGGGACGCTTGAGCTGTGACACACAGCCGTGTGACCACGGGTTTCGATCGGCCTGGTTAGGTAAGCCTTAACAAGGTATGGTGGTCGTCGCCGCGGAGATCTGCTCCCGGTCGACTCGTACGCGCGTGTGAGGTGACAGCGGTGGTCCGGCCGACGAAGCGCTCCGGGGGGCACTCCCGCCCTCGGATCGGCGTGGCCCGGTGACCACCGCCATCGACCGGGCCGCGCTCACCGGTGCCCCCTACGCCGAGCAGCCGCTGGCGCCGGTGACCGCGACGCTGCGCGCCATGTTCGGCACCAGCACGGAGCTGCCCGGGCTCGCGCCCGACCTGCTGGTCGGCGACCCGTCGGGCTGGCAGCCCACCACCCTGTTGACCGGTGACCAGCTCGACACCCTGCTCGACGGGGCCGCCCGCCGCTGGAACGCCGAGCCGCACGCCGCGGCCGCGCTGGCCTGGAAGGCATACACCTACTGGCTGGCGCTGCCGGCGGTGCTGGGCTGGGCGTCGGCCCGCCGGGTTCCGCTGCTGCGCGCCCGCGACGTACTCATGCACTTCGACGACCCGCGCCCGCTGGTCACGCTCGGCATGCGGGCCGACATCGAGGTCGCGGTGCTGCCGTCGGATCCGCTGGCCCTCGGCGGGCTGCCGCAGATCCGCGTGGTGGCCGACGAGGCCGCCCTGCTGGCGGCGCTGCGCACCACGCTGCTCGACGAGCACCTGACCCCGCTGCTGGACGCCATTCACCGGCGGGTGCGGCTGGGCAAGCGGACCCTCATGGGGTCGGTGTCGTCGGGCGTCGCGTACGCGGTGCTGCGCTCCGCCGACGTCCTGCCCGGCTCGTCGGCGGAGACGATCGACACGCTGCTCAGGACGCTCGGCGTCGCGGACCTCATCGAGCTGGTGCCCGGCCCGTCCGGCACGCTGGACGTGCAGCGCAAGACCTGCTGCCTCGCGTTCACGCTGCCCCAGCCCAAGGTCTGCCAGGGCTGCTGCATCAAGTAGACGCGCCGCCCGGCAGCGGCCCCGCGCCTGTCAGCCGGCGGCGGCCGTCAGCACGGCCTTCGGGTCGTCCACCAGGCTGCGGACGTTCCACACCCAGGCGCCGCCCGTCCAGGTCGGCTGGAAGCCGAGCAGGTCGGTCATCACGCGCAGCATCTCGAAGTCGCGGGACTGAGGGGCGAGCACGACCGCCCCGGCCTTCCAGAACCGCAGGTCGGCGAGGGTCATCTCGCGCCGGGTGTCGGTGATCTCCGGGGTCGGGTTGCCCTGCTTGATCGACGCCATCAGGCCGCTGGTCGGCCGCCACGGCGGAGAGAACAGCGCCGTACGGTCGGTCGGGTCTAGCGGGTTCTGGTTGGGCAGCAGCGCGTACGCGCCGGCGATCCGCATGTCCTGGTGGGTGTACGCGCTCCAGCGCAGCGGGTCCGGGTAGCTGGAATCCGGCAGCGGCAGCGCGACCACGGTGTGGTTGTCGTCGACGTACTGCCGCCACGCGCCGGAGGTGACGAAGTCGGGGACGGGCTCCATCGGTTTGGTGACCAGCGGCGTCGGCGCGAGCGGCACGAGCGCCATCACCACCGCGGTGATCATGGCGACGCGCACCGGTCCGCGGGTGGACGGCTGGGTCCGGACCAGCTCGACCCCGCGCTGCACGCCCAGCGCCAGGACGATGCCGACCACGGGCGCGATGGCCAGAGCCCAGCGGGTCGGCACCGCCGAGTTGAGCACCGGGACGCTGTGCAGCACGGACCAGATGCCGGCCACGCCGGTGTTGATGCCGCGCAGGTAGATCTGCGGCCCGAGCGACATGGCGGCGAACAGCAGCGCGATGCCGCCGAGGGCCACCACGGCGACGGTACGGCGCATCCAGAAGATCAGCCCGAAGAACAGGATCACCAGGCCCCAGCCGAAGAAGGCGTTCTCCTCGGAGGGGTTCTGCGCGAGCCCGGGGGTGACCTGCCCGTGCCCGGCGATCGAGCGCTGCGAGTACGCCGTGAAGGACGCCAGGTCGGCCCCGAAGTTCCGGACGAACGGGGCGAGCCCCTCGTAGCTCTGCGGCCCGAAGAACTGCACGCACAGCGGGTACGCCAGCACGGCGATGGTGACGACGCCGGCCACGCCGAGCCCGCGCAGGAAGGTACGGATCTCGCCGCGATGCCGGCGGAACCGGGTGACGGCCATGACCGCGCAGAACACACCGAGACCCACGGCGGTCATGAAGAGGATCTCGAGGTTGATGAACGCCTGCCAGATGAGCAGGCCCGCGAGGATCAGGCCGCCGCGGACGGCGCGGCCGGGCGTACGGAGCGCCAGCGTGCGCCAGATGATCAGCGGAACGAGGAACTGCGAGACGATGTTGGGGTGTCCGCCCGCGTGCGAGACCATGCTCGGCGCGAAGGTGCAGAACAGCGCGCCGACCCAGGCGGCCAGCCGCGACGTCACGAACTGGCGGGACAGCACCAAATACCATGACGTGCCGGTGCATGCCAACGCCAGCGTGAGAAATACGTTGAACGCCACATGAGGACCGAACATCAAAGTGATCGGTGTCATCGGCAGAGAAACGGCCAGCACCGAGGTGTTGGCCATCATGTTCACCCCGTCGGGGTAATTCATGCGATCGGAGAAGAACGGATAGACGCCATCCGTGAGCACTCGTGCACCGTGCGCCAGCATCCACTCAAAGAAAGCCTGATCTTGCGGATCGTCGCGCAAGTCATGATCAAGGTTGAACCACAACGGTGCGGTCAGGAACAGCGCGATCGCGACGAAACTCAGAATCGCGAGGACGTCTCGCCCTTTGAGGGTCCGCCACCAGCGGACGGGACGGTACTCTTCGGTCGTCCGTTCGGGTACGGCTCGAACAGCGGTTTTGACAGCAACCGGCGACGCCGCAACCTCGCTTTCCAGGGCGATGAGCTCTGCGTCCAGGTCCTCTGCGCCGGCCTCACGGTTTGGCAGGGCCGCATGCCCACCAGCCGACTGGCCTGTCGAGTCAATACCCGTAATCGTCATAGCGTCGGCGAGCCTAACCGAGGTTGGTAACGTTGCAGTGACGAGTGACCGATGCGTGATCGAGACGATATGTAGGGGCGTTTTCGGTCACACGGCGGGCAGGATGCACCACCCGGGGCCACCCCCGAGCAATGTCTCAATCAGGCAAACAATGGGCGATCACCCCCCGCTCAACTTTCGGTCGCAGGCAGCGTCTGGTTAACTCTTCCGGTCCCGCTGTCCAGCAAGACGAGGGAACCCGACTTATGGCAGACATCACTGGAGACCAGCGGATCCAGTCCGAGGTCCTCGAGGGCCTGGCGACGGCAGTGAACCACCGTCGCTGGTTCGTCGAGCTCGCGCTTCCGTATCTGGGGGACAACCCCATCGAGATCGGCAGCGGCCTCGGGGACTACGCGCTCGAGTGGTCGGCTCATCTGCCCCGCTTCACCGCCACCGAGGCGGACCCCGACCGGCTGGTGCAGCTCAAGGAGCGCCTGGCCGATCACCCCGGCATCGACGTACGCCAGATGCTGCTGCCCAGCACCGAGGGTGGCGACTACAGCGCCGCGGTGTCGTACAACGTGCTGGAGCACATCGAGGACCACGTGGGCGCGCTGCGCAGCATGGCCGGCCTCGTCCGCCCCGGTGGGCGGGTCATCATCATCGTGCCGGCGTTCATGTTCGCCATGAGCCAGGTCGACATCGCGACCGGCCACGTGCGCCGCTACACCAAGAAGACGATGCGGGCCGCCATGACAGAGGCGGGCCTGACCATCGAGAAGATGCACTACGCGAACGCGCTCGGCCTGATCGGCTACTACGGCGCCACCAGCATCTTCAAGCTGGCCCCCAAGGAGGGCCCGATGGTGAAGGTGTACGACTCGCTCGTGCTGCCGGTGACCAAGGCCGCCGAGCGCCTGGTGAAGCCCCCGTTCGGTCAGTCCGTCTTCGCGGTGGCGCGGACCCCGCTCTGACCCACCGCCCATTTCGGCACCGGCCCTCCGGCTAGCCCCTGACCTGGAACGTCGGACGGATCGTCGCCCGGGCCAGCGTGTGGAACGCCAGGTTGAACCCGACGACCGCGGGGGTCGCGTCGGCGCCCACGTCGAGTGAGTCCACGTCGATGGCGTGCACCGCGAAGACGTACCGGTGCGGCCGGTCGCCGGGGGGCGGGGCGGCACCGCCGTACCCGAGATCGCCGTAGTCGTTGCGGATGCAGAACGCGCCGTCGGGCAGCGGGTCGGCCCCCCGCTCCAGCTCCGTCACCGAGGCCGGCAGGTTGACCAGGACCCAGTGCCAGAAGCCGCTGCCCGTGGGCGCGTCCGGGTCGAAGCAGGTCACCACGAAGCCGCGGGTCTCCGCGGGGAAGCCGGACCAGGACAGCTGCGGGGACAGGTTCTTGCCGCCCCCGCCGGGGTGCGCGTGCAGCTCGTCGAGCGGCTGGCCGTCGACCAGGTCCGTGCTGGTGACCGTGAAGGACGGCACCGGCGGGAGCAGGTCGTACGGGTCCGGGGCGGTGGGGCGGTCGAGACTCATGGCGGTGTCCTTCCTCCAGGCGTCCGCGGGAGACCGGCGTGCGCGGGGACCACGGTGGGGATTCCCCCGACCGGCCGAGCGTAACCAGATCACATGTCGGCGGCCTTTCTGAGCGGTTGCCGCTCCCGTGTCACTCCTGCGGGGTTTTGCCAGCAAACGCACAGCTGGTGCGCTTGACTTCGGGCGTCCGCGGCAATACTTCAGTCGGACATCCGACCGGGTGCGTGTGGCTGAGATCCCCGCGCTCGGTGGCGATAGGTCGCTGTGGCGGCCAGCAAGTCGGCACCCGCCCACTCGGGACGGGTGCCGACTGCTGCCCGGCACTGAGCAGCCGCAGCGCATCGAGTGGTCGGCCGCGCTGGATTGTCGCTACCGCCCGGCGGTTCGGGAGATCTGCTCCAGGGCTCGGATACCGGTGGCCATCGTGTGGGTCTCCCCGGCGGTCCGGGTGACCGTACGGGTGACCTCGGCGACGGCGGCGGTCTGCTCCTCGATCGCGGCGGCGAGCGTGCTGTGGTGCGCCGACAGGGTGTTCATGCTTCCGGCGATCTCGGTAACCCGGGTGACCGCGGCGTCGACCTGGGCGCGGACCTCGGTCAACGTCCGGTTGATGGAGTCGGCGTTCTCGCCGGACTGGCGGGCCAGTTCCTTGACCTCGTTGGCCACCACCGCGAAGCCCTTGCCGCTCTCGCCGGCGCGGGCCGACTCGATCGTGGCGTTGAGCGCCAGCAGGTTCGTCTGCTCGGCGATCGACTGGATGATGTCGCTGGCCGCCATGATCTGCGCGCTCGACGCGGCCAGGGCCTTGATCACCGTGGCGGCGTCGTCGGCCTGCCGCACCACCGTGACCGTGACCTCCTCGGTGGACTGCGCCGTACGCGAGAGGTCCTGGAGCGCGCAGGACATCTGCTCGGTCGCGGTGGCCGCGACTGTCGTGTTCTGGCTGACCTCCGCGGCGGACTGGGCCAGCACGGCCGCCTGCGCGGCGACCTGCTGCTGCAGGCGGGTCTGCTCGGCCATCTGCGCGGCGGCCTGCTCGGCCCGCTGCGCCTCGGCCTGCTGCTGCTCGGTCAGCGTACGTACCTGCAGCTCAGTGACCTCAGCCTGAGCCCGGGCGACCTGGGCGGCGCTGTCGTCGAGCAGTCCGCGCAGCCAGTGCGTCGCGGTACCCATCCCGGTCAGCATCAGCCAGATCGCCACCGAACGCCAGACCGCGACCCATGGTGGGGCCAGTTGCCACTGCGCCGCCAGGGTCAGCACGGCCATGAGGGCGGACAGCGCCACCAGGTCACGCCGCTCGAGAGCGAACCCGGCCCAGACCAGGCCGATGGCCGAGGACAGCAGGCTCAGGTAGTAGGTGGTCGGGGCGGTGACGGCGCCGATACCGATCATCGCCACGCCGAGGTAGGCCAGGGTGCGCAACGCCAGCGGCGGAACCCGGTCCCAGTTCACCCGCCAGGTGGCCGCCGCGACCGCACAGGCCGCCAGCGCCCGGACCAGCTGGAGCCCCTGGTGCCCGTCGACATCGGACAGCGCGATGACCAGCCCGGCCAGACCGGCGGGCAGGAACAGTCGGGGCAGCAGCTTGCCGGAGATCGATCGATCCTCCAGCGGACTGCGTCGTCGCGCAGCGATGGCATGGCCCTGAGTCACGGCCCATCCATCGGCCGCGACGCTCAGTGTTGAGGCATGCCCGCAGTGTCCCCCATCACCCTGTCCATGGCCGCTTCTCCCCGGGCCAGAGTCGTCGCCGGAACCCGAACCGCGGGAAGGGAATCCCGCAACGTCGCCGTTACAGGCTCGGCCGACTGCCCTACAGGCCGAACATCGGCAGGCAGGGCGCCAGCCCCTCGACGGTGACCGGAACCGTACGGGCGGCCGCCCACCCCGCCCGGTCCAGGCGCAGCCGCCGGCTGACCACCGCCGCGCCCCGCACCAGATGCCTGTCGATTCCGTCGTCGGCGTAGCCGAGCTTGCGCGACACCCCGTACGAGGCGTCGTTGTCGGCGAACGCGGCGGAGGTCGCGTACTCGGCACCCAGTTCCTCGAACGCCAGATGCAGCACGGCCGCGCGCATCTCGGTGCCGTACCCGCGGCCGTGGTGCGCGCGGCCCAGCCACGATCCGGTGCCGACCTCGCGCAGTGTGGCGAAGTGGCGGGCCCGCACGTCCTGGGTGCCGACCACGACCCCGTCGGCGACCGTCACGAAGTTCAGCGACCAGTCGTCCGGCGCCCAGCGGCCCAGCATCGACCAGTGCCACTGCATCGTGCTGCGGGCCCGCTGGGCGGGTTCCGCATCGGTCCACGCGGCCGTGAACGGCTGAGTGGCCGCATCGTGCACGCCCTCGGCGGCGCGGTCGGCCAGGGCCGCGAGGTCATCCTGGTCGGGCAGCCGCAGTTCCAGCCGCGGCGTGCGCAGGCGCAGGCCGTACAGGGGCCAATGGTCTTTGATCATGTTGTTGATTCCTCACCGCGGCGCACGGAGCGTGCGCCGCGGCGGACCATCCACTTCAGAGCCGCTCGATGTGGAGGCCGGCGTAGAGCCGGCGGTACACCACGCCGGTCCGGGTGTTGCCGGCGTCGATCATCATTCCGCCACCCATGTACACCCCGACGTGGCCGCGCCCGACGACGAGGTCGCCGGGGCGGGCCGAGGCGCGGGACACGGTCCGCGCCATCGCGGCCTGCGCCCCCGAGGAGTGCGGCAGCCGCAGACCGATCCGCGCGTACGCGCGCATGGTGAATCCGGAGCAGTCGAACGTGTACGGGCCCTCCCCGCCGAGGCGGTACTGCTTGCCGAGCTGAGCCCGGGCGAACGCCAGCACCGGCCCCATCCCGCGCTCGGGCGGCAGCGACACGTACTCGGCCCGCACGAAGTGCTGCACGGCGCGGCCGAGCCGGTATGTGGCGCGGGTGTGCCGGGACGGCGAAGGCGTCCGGTGCGCGTGCGCCCGGCGCGCGTCGGCCGCCCGCCGGAGCACCACGATGCGGGTGCTGACCCGGACGACCGCCCGCCCGGCCGCATTCCGGACGACGTTGACCACCGGCCGTACCGTCATCGCGCGCACTGCGGAGCGCGACACCCGGTCGGCGTGCCGTTCCGACACCACCGCGATCGGGTCCGCCTCCGCAGCCCTGGCCAGTTTGTCGGGCGACAACGGCGGCGGGGGCACGGCCTCGGCGGGCCGTTCCATGGGGTCCACCGCCGGGGCGAGGACCGCGAGCGCGAGCGCGCTCGCGGTCAACACCCGCCGGGTGTACGGATGCGGCGGCGCCTGCCTGCGGTGCCGTCCCGGGGCGCTACCGAGCACCCCGGCGGTGCGCAGCACCTGGCGGGTGTACAGCGCGGGCAGTGTCTGCCTGCGGTGCCGGCCCGGTGCACTGGTGGAAGCGCCGGAAACCAGCGTCCGGCGGCTGTACGGATGGGACAGAGTCTGCCTCCGGTGCAGGCCCGGGGCACTCGCGCGAATCCCGCTGGGCGCGGCCGTCGGCCGCGCGGTTGTCGCGCCGTCCAGCGGCGACAATGGGAACCCGGACTCATCTAACATTTCGTGCACCAGACGAACACACAATGTGGTTTCCGATGGGCGGAATTCCGCGAATTACTCTTTCCGGGCGGTCCCCAATTCGCGTGACACACACATAAAACCGCAGGTCAGAACGCTTTCGTCGGGAGCGGACAGTGCCGTGCGTTCCGCGCTCAGCCGAGGAACGCCGTGATCGACGCGCGCAGCGCGGCCGGGTCCAGGCCATGCGAACGGGCCTGATCGGCCACGCTGCCGTAGTGCCGGGTCTCGGCGCGCCCCACTCCCAGGTGGAGCTCCCGGTGCGGCAGGTCGGCCAGCGCGGCGGCCGCCACCCGGCTCGACGTACCGGCCAGGTACGGCTCCACCACCACGATCTCGGCGGTGGTCAGCGCCCGCAGTCCCGCTACGTCCAGCGGCCGGGGAGTCGAGGTGTACGCCACGGTCACACCCAGATCCGCGACGGCGTCCAGCACGGGATCCAGCATCGGCCCCACCGCCAGCACCAGCGGCGCACCGGCCGGGCCCCGCCGCACGACCCGCAGACGTGGCGACACCGGCTGCGGCGCACTGTTTTCCTGGATGGACAGTCGTATATAGACACGGTCGTCGGTGCGGGCGGCCGCACGCAGCAGCGCCGGTACCTCGTCGCGGTGCCCCGGTACGTGCACCGTCCAGCCGTCCAGGGTGTCGAGCAGCGCCACGTCACCCGGCGAGTGGTGGGTGTAGCCGACGTCCGACGCGTCGTACGAGGCGCCGATGCTGACCAGCACCGCCCCGACGTCCTGGTGACCCAGGTCCAGCTTGATCTGCTCGTACGCCCGGTCGACCAGGAACGGCGCGTACGAGTGCACGTACGGGCGGAGGCCGGTGAGCGCGAGCCCGCCCGCGACTCCGGTCATGAGCTGTTCCCGGATGCCGACGTTGAGCACCCGGTCGGGGTGGCGGCGCCGCGCGGGCGCGAACGCGTCCGCCGAGATGTCGGCGAGCACCAGCGCGGTCCGCGGGTCCTCGTCGAGCAGCGCGGTCGTGGTGGCGACGAAGGTCTCCCGCATGGTCAGCGTCCTTTCGGTGCGACGGTGGCGACCACGACGTGCGGCCGTGACCCGTCGTGGCTGGTCAACGCGTGGGCGATGGCATCGTGGTCGTAGCCGTCCACTACGGAGGCGGACCAGCCCACGAACCGGCCGGCGATACCGCCGGGCCAGCCGTGGGTGGCGGACTGGTTGTCGATGACGATCGCGGTGAGCCCGCTCAGGCGCGCCGCGTACGCGTACGCGATCGCCTCGTGGTTGGCGCCCTCGTCCAGCTCGGCGTCGCCCAGCAGTACGTACGTACGGGTGTCGAGGAAGCCCTGGGCACGCAGGCCGAGCGCGGTGCCGACGGCCAGCCCGAGGCCGTGGCCGAGCGAACCGGAGCCGATCTCCACGCCCGGGATCAGGGTCCGGTCCGGGTGCAGGCCCAGCCGGCTGTTCCGGCCACCCAGATCGTCCAGCCAGCTCACCGGGATGAACCCGGTGGCCGCGAGCACCGCGTAGTACGCGGCCGGCCCGTGCCCCTTGGAGAGCAGGAACCGGTCCCGGTCCGGCTCGTCGGCCGTGGCCGGGCTGACCCGCAATACCCGGTCGTAGAGCACCCAGAGCACCTCCAGCGTGGAGTACGCACTCGGCGCGTGTTTCTCGTCCCCCACGAGACGGGTGACGAGCTGTCGTGCGGGATTGACCCGCTCCGCGATGACGGTCATGCGGGTAGCCTGCAAGGTGAAGTTCACTTCAACTCAAGGGATACCCGGCGTGGAGTTGCTCACCATCGGCGACATGGCGGCCCGCAGCGGCCTGGCCCCGTCCGCGCTGCGCTACTACGAGCGCGAGGGACTGATCCGGTCCACCCGTACCGGCGGCAACCAGCGCCGGTACGAGCGCGCGGAGCTGCGCCGGGTGGCGTTCATCCGGATCGCCCAACAGGTCGGTGTCTCCCTCGACGAGATCCGGACGGCACTGGCGTCGTTGCCCCAGAACCGCACCCCCACCAAGGCCGACTGGGCGCGGCTGTCCGCCCGCTGGCGCAAGGGCCTCGACGACCGGATCTCGCTCATGGAACGCCTGCGCGACCAGCTCTCCGGATGCATCGGCTGCGGCTGCCTGTCGCTGCAGCGCTGCAAGCTGGTCAATCCGAGCGACCTGCTGAGCGAGCAGGGCACCGGGCCACGCAAGCTCCTGTCCGCCGACTGACCCTCAGGGCAACAGCAGGATCTTGCCCAGGTGATCACTGGCCTCCATCAGCCGGTGCGCCTCGGCGGCGTCACTCATCGCCACCGTACGGTCGATGATCGGGCGGATCGCCCCCGCGTCGACCAGCGGCCACACCTGTTCGCGCACCCCGCGGACGATCCGGGCCTTGTCCGCCACCGAACGGGCCCGCAGGGTCGTGGCGGCGACCGTGCCCCGCTTCGCCATCAGCGCGCCCAGGTCCAGCTCCCCCGTGCGCCCGCCCTGCAGGCCGATCACCGTGATCCGGCCGCCGGGCGCCAACGCGTCGATGTTGCGGCCCAGGTAGGCGCCGCCGATGATGTCGAGCACGACGTCCGCGCCGCGGCCGTCCGTGGCGTCCCGCACAGCCGCGACGAAATCCGTGTCGGTGTAGTCGATCGCCAGGTCGGCACCGAGCGCGCGGAGCCGCTCGTGCTTGGCGGCCCTGGCGGTCACCACGACCCGGGCGCCGAGGGCCACCCCGAGCTGGACCGCGAACGTGCCGATGCCGCCACCACCGCCGTGCACCAGCAGCGTCTCGCCCCTGCGCAACCGGGCGACGTCCACGACGTTCGACCACACGGTGCACGCCACCTCCGGCAGGGCCGCGGACTCCTGCACCGACAGGCCCTGCGGCACCGGCAGCAGTTGCCCCTCGGGCACGGCGACCCGCTGCGCGTAGCCGCCGCCGGACAGCAGGGCACAGACCCGCTGGCCCACCCGGTGGTCGGCCACGCCGGAGCCGGTCGCGCTGATCACGCCGGAGCATTCCAGCCCCGGGTACGGCGGAGCACCCGGCGGCGGCGGATAGTGGCCCCGCCGTTGCAGGACGTCGGCCCGGTTGACGGCGGCGGCGGTGACGTCCACGACGACCTCGCCCGGACCCGGCTCCGGATCGGGAACCTCTGTCCATTCGAGTGCGCCGGGACCGCCCGGTGTCTGGATCACGATGGCGTGCATGGGTCCACTCTGCCCGATCCGTGCGACAGCGGCCGTCTCTTCGCCAGTCGTGCGCCGGTGGCCGGCGCGGGCCCGGCGATGCCGACAGCCCGCGCCGGTCGCGGTCAGATCATGCCGGGAGTTGCCACTGCTGGTTCGCGCCGCCGGTGCACGACCAGATCTGCAGGCGGGTTCCGTTGGCCGAGCTGACATCGGTGGCGTCGAGGCAGGTCCCCGAGCCGGTGTTGACCAGGGCACCGTTCGAGGCGGTCCACTTCTGCGCGTTCGTGCCGTTGCAGTCGTACAGCTGGATCCTGGTGCCGTTGGCGGTGGCCCCGCCGGTGACGTCCAGGCACTTGCCGAGCGCCTGGACCGAGTTGTCCGCGGCCAGCGTCCAGCTCTGCGCGGCCGTCCCGTTGCAGTCGTACAGCTGCACCGGCGTGCCGTTCGCCGCGTTCGCCCCGGCCACGTCGACGCACTTGCCGCCGAAGCCGACGACCTGCCCGGTACGGCCGGTGCCGTCGCCCGACTGCGTGCCGGTCCAGGTGAACGTCGCCGACGTGCGGGCGGGCAGCGCGTACGTGAAGCTCTGTGCGCCCCAGTTCACCTTGACGGTCTGCGCACCGCCGGTGGTGTTGTACGCGATCAGCGCCTTCGAGCCGTCCGGGTTCCGGAAGGCGACGTTGGGCACGGCGCCGTTCGCGGTGGAGTCGATCCGGACCGCGCCGGGCCGGACGAACTTGGTCAGGTGCCCCATCGTGTAGTACTCGATCGTGTAGTCGACCTGGCCGCGCCGGGCGTCGTTGCGGTGCACGGTGACCAGCCCGGTGCAGGTGCCGCAACCACCGTTGTGCGGGCCCATGGCCTCGTCCACCGCCATGCTCCACTTCGTCCAGCTACGGCCCCAGTTGCGGAAATAGTCGACCAGGTCGCCCATGTCCTCGGCATGCTGGTCACCGACCCAGGTGCCACCGGAGTGCTCGGTGTTGTACTGGTTCACGCCGGGGAACAGCCCGTGCACTGTGGACTCGATTGCCGGGTCGCCGCCGTAGTCGTGCCAGGCGATGCCCCCGAAGTTCGGGTGGTTGCGGATCTCGCTGTCGTTGATCAGGGGCGACACCCACGCGTCGTACGTGTCGAAGTTCCAGTCGCCGATGAGCAGTTTGGTGTTCAGGCCGGCGTTCTGCAGCGCGGGCAACAGGTCCGTCCTGGCGAAGGAGGCCAGCCCGGAGGCGTTCCACTGCATCGACGGGTAGCCGGGGCAGCAGCCGGGCTCGTTCTGCTCCGTCACGTACCGGATCGGGATGTTCTGGGCCTGGTAGCCCTGGATGTACTTGACGAAGTACTGGGCGTACGTGCCGTAGTACTCGGCTCGTAGCCAGCCCTGGCTGTAGGCGTTGTTGTCCTTCATCCACGGCGGCGCCGACCACGGCGAGGCCATCACGAACAGCGCCGGATTGAGGACCCGCGCCTGCTTGGTCAACGCCATGATGTCCGCGTCGCGGTTGAGCGAGAAGTCGTTGAGGTCGCAGCACGTCGTGTCGTACGCATAGCTGCTCTGGGCCAGGTCCGACGAACCGATGACGTTGCGCAGAGCGCTCACGCCGATGCCCGCGTCCGGGTCGAACAGCTTGGTCATGACGTCGTTCTGGGTAGCCGGGGAGAGGGCGCCGCTGCCGCGGATGTCGAAGGCGGCGGTGTCGGTGATCGAGGCGCCCGCGCCCTCGAACTGCTGGTACGTCGCGTTCTCGTTGACCGTGATGGTCTGGTTCGCGGCGCCACTTCCACCGGTGAAGGTGATGGACGGTTGCGGTTGCAGACCGCGGGTGACCGTACGCCCGGCGCTGTCGCTCGTGGTGGTGAGGTAGACGCGGACCTGTTCGTTCGCGGCGAGCGCGGGCGGCGTGGGGATGAGGGTGGCTGAGGCGGTGAGGAGCGTGGCGGCCACGAGCCGCCTGCTGATGGGGGACATGGCGGGGATCTCCCTTGACCGGAGGTGGGGGCCTGACCGGATAGGTACGCAGCGAGAATTAACACCGTCGTCAATGTCATGTCAACAGCTTCACCTCTCGTCGAGCCGCTGTTTCCGCAGTTCAGGTGTCTTTTCAATGACTTAAAATAAGTTTCGTCAAAGGCAGGCGGCGCGGCGGGCTGCCGGGCAGGAGGCCGTGTGAGCCGAGTGCGGCCGTCTGGCAAACTGGGAGGCACCGCTCGGGAGGGCTCGCCTAGTGGCCGATGGCGCCGGTCTTGAAAACCGGTATGGGGAAACTCATCGTGGGTTCGAATCCCACGCCCTCCGCACTTCCTGATCACGAAAGAGGCCCCGTTGGCCAGCGCAAACGCTGGCCAACGGGGCCTCTTTTGTTTGATCGGCGAGTCTCACTCGATCTCAGTCGGATCCGTACCGGCTCGCTCGCCGCGACCATAGTGCGACCACGAACCTATGGGCGCCCGTCACCCATCCGCCTGATCGTCGGGCAGGTTGAGCGCTGCCTCGATCCGGCGACGAGCCGCCTCGTCCTGCCCTTCAATGCACTTCGCGTAGACCTTGAGCAGGACGTGCACGCTGTGCCCCGCCCACTCGGCGACCTGGGTCGCGGGGACGCCGGCATTGAGCCAGAGCGACACGGCCGCGTGCCGCAGGTGATATGGCACCTTGGCCAGCGGAGAACGCTGCTGTGCGGGCGTGAGCGCGACCAGCCGGGCTTGCCGCCACACCCGCGCGTACGTCTCCTTCGACACCGAGTGCTGCCCAATCCCCTGCGTGACGAACAGGCGTCCGTCCGCGCCGTGCCCGTGCTCGGCAATGTGCCAGCGCAGCGCCCTCACGAGCGGCGGCGGCGCGGGGACCGGGCGGACCGCTGTCTTGGCCCGATGCTTCAACTCGCGGTCCTCGCGAATGGCTGAACTGTCATTGCCCCAGTCCAAGCCGACGTACTGAGTCGATCCCGACAGGCGCAACATCCCCCATCCGCTCTCGGGCAGTTCGCAGTCATCGACCCGAAGATGCAGGGCCTCAGCAGGCCGCAAGGCGGCGTAGTACATGCAGGCGAAGAACGCGACCAGCTTCGGCGCCTTGTCCTGCACGGCAGCAAGCAACGCGAGTGCCTGGCTCGGGTTGACCACGGACCGCCGATCCACTTCATCGGTGGACTTCGGTGCGCTCCACTGCACGTAGTCCATCGGATGTGACCCCAGGAGACGCAGCTCAACGGCGTACCGAAGTGCGCCGTAGAACACGGCTCGCCTGCGCGCCACGGTGTTCGCCGCGGCGGACCGTCCGTCCAAGCGCAGCGCCAACGCGTCGAGCGCCTTCCGGACGAGAGCAGCGTCCTGCAGGTCGCCGAGATTGACGGTGTTGGCGCTGATCCACCGAATCACGGGCGCCAGGTCATCCGGGGGCGGCCCAACATCCCGCCGCGCCTTGTTGAACGCCCAGGAGTAGAGCGCCCGTCGGATCTCCGGGTCGCTCGGTGCACCACGGCTGCCCGTCAGGAGTGCTGTGGTCACGTACGTCAGTGCCTCAGCGATGCTCTTGCGGTGCGCGGCGGCCGAGCGGGGCCACTTCATGTCGACGAAGGCCATGGCGTGCTCGTACCACGTCCGGGTGTTGAGTTCCCGTGCCATCGGCTCGGGCAGCCCACTCGACTCGTCGAACGCCACTCCTTCCCGCTGCGCGGTGACGAGCTTCGCCCGAAAGCTCTCCGCGAGTGCCTTGGTCTGAAAGCGGTCACCGAACACGTGGCCCGCGACGACCCAGCGAAGTCGGTATGTGCTGCGGGGCTTACCGGTCTTCCGGTCCTTGCCCTTGTGTTCTTGGATATTCCAGATTCGGACGTCATAAGTGCTCATGCGGCTTGCGATTCCTCTCGGGTCGACAACCACGCTTCAAAGTCGGTGCGGCGGATGACGATCTGGCGGTTGGGCAGCTTGTACGTGCGAGGTGCCTGGCCGAGCGCCTTCCAACGGAAGAAGGTCGACCGGGGTACGTCCAGTTCGTCGAGGAAGTCAGCGAGTGTCAGGAAGTTGCGTGCCATCGGGGTGCGGCCTCCCACTGGCGAGGGGTTCCAGGGCGGATGAGGGTTGCGACAGCGGGCTTTCAACGGTCGGGAGTCTGGGGTGGACGGTGTGGCAGCCGGTTCAGGAGGCGGACTTCTACCGGCCCGCTGAGAACGCCGCAGAGTCAAGATCCGGGGTGGCCCGGTAACAGGCGATAGGCCGGACCCGCTGTGTGGCTCTGAGGGCGTCGGCTCTTGCGCGGTGGCCTCTGGTCCGGTTGGGCATGGAGGTTGTCTGCCAGAACTGCCAGAACTGCCAGAACCTCGGCGGGTGGGGGGTTGTGGCGGTTGTGGCAGTTCTGGCAGAGCCCTCATGCGGTCCTCCGGGTGCCGCCGAGCGGGTGCACGGGGGCGGCCGGTTGGTGGACGTCGGGGTGCACGAGGTAGCTGGGTGAGGGCGGGCGACCCCCGGCCTTGCTGGATGCGGGCGGGTCGAGCTGGCGCAGGTAGCCGTGGGCTTCCAGAACGGCCAAGGGCGGATCGAAGTCGGCGGCGGTGGGGATCTGCGATGACTTGAGCGCGCGGAACACCTCGCGTTTGGTGAAGGCACGGGTGCCGGTGCGTTCGATCCAGCCGAGAATGGTGCGGGCGTTGCGGGTGTGCTGGTCGGCGCCCATGTCGTCGAACGCGGCGAGGGCGTGGGCGGCGTAGTAGTCGCCGATCATCGCGGCGCGTTCCACCGTGTCGGCGTTGACCGGTCGTTCCCACCCGTCGCGCAGGTGTTCGGCGAGGTGGAGTAGCCCGGCGATGCGGACGACGGCGCCGGTGTACTTGCTGCCCCAGTCCACGATGTGCGCCCACGCCCCGCCGGGGGCGAGCCGGGGTTCGACCTGGCGTTCGATATCGAGCACCAGCTCGTTGGCGTCGGGGGTGAGCACGAGCACGGCCGGGTCGGTCCAGTCGGCCAGCGACAACACCAGGGCCTTGAGGCTGGCGTGGTACGCCTCGGCGACCTCGGCGGGGATCGGGTCGGCGCCAATCTTGCGGCGTCCGACGGTGTTCTCGGGCAGGGCGAACAGGATGCGGGCGAGCAGGCCGAGGCCGCGGAAGCCGGGCATTCCCGCGATGTCGCGCAGGATCTCGGGTTGCACGGCGAGGCCCATGGTGAGGGCGGGGTGGTCGACGTGTTCGGCCTCGCGCGACAGGCGGCCGACGCGCATCAGGTCCCCGGCGTGGCCTTTGAGGAACACCTCCAGGTTGGGGGTGCCGGAGTAGCGCCCGGCGATGGTGGCGAAGATCCCGCCCTCCGGGGAGAGCACGGCGAGGCGTCCGCCCTGCTTGGCGAGCAGGGACGCGGCGGTCTCGCTGGTCACGTCGTCGGCGACCAACTGCGGTTCGGCCGGCACGGTGATGGCCTCGGCGTTCATCGCGGCGGCGGTGGCCTCGGCGACCAGCGTGTCCCGCCCCGACGCGTCCGCGTTCGCCGCCGCGAGCGCGGCCTTCTCGGCGGCCTTACCGGCGACCTTGGCGCTGATCCCGGCCTCGATGATCGCGGGTGCGGTCTTGGCGATGAGGGCCTTCTCGGCGGCCAGGATCGCGGCGACCATCGCGGCGAACACCGCCGACTTCCGCGACCCCGGCGGCAGCACCACGACCGTGTACAGGTTGGTGGGCTCACGCCACGACCCGCGCACCTCCACAACGACCCGGCCCCCGGCGGCGGTGGACAGACAGGCCAGGGCGAGGCTCCCAGCCAAATCGAGGGGCGTTTGGGTGAACTCGGCGACCGCGAACACCTGCTCGGCCAGCCAGGTCGGTAGCAGCTCGGCCGGGAAGACGGGAAGGTGGCGGCCCTTGCCGAGCGGGATCAGCGGCGCCCACCCGCCCGGCGTTGCCGCGTCGTCGAGTAGCGCCCGTCCGGTCGCCAGCAGTCCGGCTGCGTCGGCGCCCGTGGTGGCGAGCTGCGCGAGCTGGGTGCCGAGGTCGGCGACCTTTCGCCGCTTCGCCAGGTCGGCGACGATCCGCGCGTAGTGCCCGGCGTTGGCGGCCGATGGGAGGTCGGCGGTGAGGGTGTGCAGGTAGGGTGCCCCGCCCACCTGGGCGAGGTCGCCGGTCTCGGCCAGGTGGGAGGTGACGGTGATCGGATCGGTTGGGGTACCGGCAGCGTGCATGGCGGTCATCGCCTGCCACAACACGGTGTGGTCGGGCCGGTAGAAGTCGCCGGGCGCGATCGTTGCGGCCAATTCGGCCATCAGGTGTGGGGCGAGCAGGGCGGCTCCGATGACGGCCTGCTCGGCGGCCAGGTCGTACCCGGCGGACTGGGCCACGGGTTTCCTCCTTTGCAGCAGGGCGGGTGGTTAGCGACGGCGGCGTGCCGGTCGTTTCGGGGCGGGTACGAGCCCGGCGGCGACGTCCGCGGTGTGCTTGGCGTCGGCGTGTAGGGCGCAGAGCAGGAGTTCACCGTCGTGGCTGGTGCGGCGGCGGGTCGCAGTGCGGATGTCGAGACGGCCGTGTCCGTGTCGGGCGTGGACGATTTGGACGCAGTGGGTGCACTGCACGCGGTTGGTGGGGTGGTAGCTGGCCCACCGCACCTCGGTGACCTTCGGCGGGGCGGGCAGGTTGGGCCGGTCGGGTTCGCCGAACAGCGGCAGCGTTTCGATGTCGCTCATGCGGCTACCGCCGCTCCCGAGCGGCATCCGTAGGGTGAGCAGCCGTCGGGGTCGCCCAGCTCGGCGAGCGCGTCGAAGATGTCCGGCGACCGGTCGGCCCACTCCCCCCGCGTCACCCGGTCAATCGGGGCCAGCGCCAGGGGTATCCGTGAGCGATGCAGGAATGCCTGGCCGTGCAGGGGCAGGCCGCGGGCGCCGCCCTTGCGGATCGCGGTGTCGAAGGCGATGGCGTCGGCCCACTCGTCGGGGTGCTGGTCGCGCATGGCGCGCCATTGGGCGTTGCCGTGGAACGGGCACCCGATGCACGCGCTCTTGACGGTGCTCCCCCAGCCGCGGGCGACGAGCCAGCGCAGGCAGTCTTTGCGGGACATGCCCAGCTCCAGTAGCGGGTACCGCTTACGGACATACGAGAGCCGGTCATGGTCGGAGACGCGGTGGATCTCGTCGGTGGAAAAGCCGATCCACTGCTCGGCCACCCGGCCGGCCGGAACCCTCCGGTACAGGGGCGGGGCGGCGCCGAGCAGTTCCCGCACCTTGCGGTTGATCGGCTTGAGTTTGTACTCGGCGGTGCACTGGCGGCGGCCCATCCCGTCGGTGCCGTCCGGGTTGCGCACGTAGTACGGCACGCTGGCGAACCGATGGGTCGGGTCGAGCGAGTCAGTACGCAGGTTCCCCGCGGACACCCGGTACATCGGGATACCCGCATCCGCCAGGACCGCGGCAAGGCGGTCAACCTGGGCGTACACCTGCGCGGGTTCCCAACCGGTGTCGGCAAAGACGACCCCATCAAGGCGAGGCAGTAGGCCCTCGGCGGCCATCAGGGCGAGGACCGTGGATTGCACCCCTGCGCCGCAGGACTGCAACCGCAACGTCGGGGCGATTGCATGAGGCATCAGGCAGCCCTCCGGGCCAAGTCGGCGGCCCGCGAGAGCAGGGCCCGCAGGTCGGTCAGGGCAGTGCGGAGCTGGACGCGGGCGGTGTACTCGTCGCGGCCGAGGCGGATGCGGGCGCGGATCTCGCCGTACTCGCGGCCGCGCTGGTCGCGGACGCGGTGGAGGACGGCCCGGCCCAGTCCGGGGAGGGTGACGGTGATGTCGTCGGAGCGGTGTTCGGCGTGGTCGCAGCGGTGGTCGGCGACGCACCATCCGGTGTGGGCGCTCATCGGCTTGCTCCGTTGCGGGTGCGGGCGGTGGTGGCGTCGTGGTGGATGCGGGCGAGGAAGTTGTAGGTGCGGCGGCCGTAGCGCAGTCGGAGGCCGGAGCCTTTGCAGCGGCGGCAGGTGCGCAGTCGTCGGGTGATGAGGCGCGGGTGGCTGCCGGTCTTCTTGCAGCGCCAGCAGCGGCCGAACGGCAGCGCCCAGCACAACGCTGCGTAACCAATGGCGAGGGTGGTAGCGGCGAGCAGGGGGGTCACGGAATGCCTCCAGGGGCGGGTTTGGGGCCTGTTTTCGGCATGGCGCTACCCACTACCTGCGGAAAGTCGTCGCAGGCAGGGGTTAGTGGAGGGAGGTAGCGGCACGGGTAGCGTTGCCGCTACCTGCCTGCCTGCCGCTACCTCAACCGCTACCTAACTGTCCGTATCGGACGGCCTCTCAACGTCGCCCGCGTCGGCGGCTCGGGTGGCGGTGTCGCGGTCGGCGATGAGCTTGCGGAGTTCGGGGACCTTGTAGCCCTTGCGGTTGCGTCCGGCGACTTTCACGTCGACCGACGCGAGGTGCTGTGCGCGGGCCAGCTCGGACAGCGCGTCCTGGGTGAGGGCCGGGTATGCCTCGGGCCACCGCTCGGTCAGCGCGGGTGCGGCTTTGTCCCAGTGCTGGCCGTTGCTCGCTGCGACTTCGAGGAGGTCGGCGAGCAGATCACGGGCGGCGGGGAGGTTGTCCCCGCCGACCACGACGCCCTGGCGCAGGGCGATGGCGCGGCGGATGATGCGGCCGGATTCCCGGTGGTCGGGGAAGTGGTTGCGGACGGAGGTGGGTTCGGCCAGTCCGGTGAGGACGCCCCATCCGGCGTCGATGCCGGGCCGGTAGATGGTGCCGGTGATGCCGCGCTTGTAGGCGCCGGTGCCGAGGATCATGTCGTTGGCGACCTGGTCGGGAACGGCGAGGCACCAGCGAATCCCGATGTTGCGGGTGATCCCGGTGGGCAGGCTGTCCTTGTCGGGGATCTGGGTGATGATGACCAGCGTGATCGCCAGGGCACGGCCCCGCTTGGCGAGGCGTTCGGCGGCCAGCCCGGCTTCCTTGCCGACGGTCGAGTCGCCGAACAGCTCGTGGGCCTCGTCGATGACGATGACGATCGGGTGCAGCCCGGATCCGGGCTTGGCGGCCAACTGCGGAGTGACTTTCCGCTCGGGTGCTTCCCCGCGCAGGTAGGCGTCCTTGATGCGCTTGCCGCGTCGTTCGGCCTCGGCCAGGCCCCAGTTCAGGATGTTGAGTCCGGCGGCCATGTCCTCGTCGGCGAGGCCGCAGACGTAGGTGGAGCAGAGCGGTTCCATGTCGAGGAAGTCGCCGGTGCCCTTGTACTCGGCGATCTTGACTTCGACGGTGGGGTCGAGCAGGAACGTGGTGACCAGCGACCGGCCCGCGAAGGACTTGCCGGAGCCGGGCCTTCCTCCGATCAGGTAGTTCATGCCGAATCCCTGTGCCTTGATCGGCCGGAGGCGCTGGTCGTAGCCGAACTCGGTCAGCTCGAAATAGCTGGTGCGGGCATTGTCGTCGGTCAGCGACCAGCGCGGCTTGCCCATCTTGCTGGCGGGCTTGTAGCCGACCCACAGGTCGACCTGCCCGGCATGGTCCGGGCCGGGGGTGGGCCATACCTGGTCGACAGGCAGGCGCAATGCCGAGGACAGGGCGCCGCGGCGTTCGAGGACCTTGACGGCTTCCAGACCCTCGGGCAGGTCGATGCGGGCCAACCAGCCGGGTCCGTCGCGGTGGATGCCGGGGTGTTTGAACGCGATCGAGGCGGGATCCTTCATCGCGGCGATGCCGAGGTTGGTGAAGGCGGAGCGGACCATCTCGGCGGTGAGCTTGGTAAACTTCGGCCCGTTGGAGACGCGGTCGATGATCGGGGTGTCGATCGGCCGGCCAACTCGGGCCATCACCACGACCAGCGCGGCCAGCGCGGCCCACCAGCCAAGCCGCGGAACCGTGTCGGTTGCGGCCAGGACCAGCAACGTGATGGCCAGGACGATGGTGGCAGGGAGGACCAGCCACCAGCGACCCTTGGACTCCTTGGAGCGGGTGCGGTTGAGGGACTGCCAGGTGTAAGCGTCGTTGGCGTTCGCCGCGTGCTGCCGCAGCGCCCAGTTTCCCTCCTCCGCACTCGCCCAGCGCACGACCTTCCCGATCGTGCGGAACAGGCCCTTGGGGGCGTACCACAGGGTCTTGGCGAGGTACTTCGGTGAGCGGGTTAGGTAGAAGGCGAGGGTGTATCCGGCGAGGTCAGCGGCCACGTAGACCTGGGCACGGAACTCCCGGCGATCCCGGAGCCAGGCGGGCCAGATCGGGATCCGGGGGCGGGTCGTCAACGTCGCCCAGGTCGTCGTGACCGGGATGTCCTCTGCGTCGACGGGCACACCCTCGATGACCTCACCGACGGGCACGGTTTCGGCGTCCGGGGTGGGTACGAGCGTGCCGGACCCGGCAGCGTCGGTGGTGGGGACGAGTCGCAGGTAGCGTTCGGGCTCGTCGTCGGGGGTCAGGGTCGGGGTGGTGGTCATCAGACTCGGATCCCTTCGGCTTGCTCGGCGACATGGGTCAGGCGGGCATGGATCGCGGGGAGCTGGTGGCGGCGCGGCAAGCTCGGGGTGTCCTGCTCGGCGGCGATGAACGCGAGCGTGGAGCGGACCCCGCCGAGGAGTTGGCCGAGCAGGTGACGAAGGAACGCGTTCCGCTTCTCCAGCTCGGCGATGTGCCGGTGCAGGGCCGGGCATCGGGTGCACGGGGCGTCAGCCATCAGCGGTGCTCCGATCCGTGGCGGCGGTCGAGGTGTTGGGGGTAGTCCTGGTCGTGGCCTGCCGGGCAGCGGCCCAGCTCACCGCCGGAGGTGACGGTGACGGTGCATCGGCACGGCAGGGTGACCGGAATCAGGGCGCAGACGACTGCGGTGCGTGGGTGCGGGAGCATGGGGTTCCTGTCTCTGTGAGACCCCGCGTGAGCGGGATCGAAGGGGTGGGACCGGCGGCGCGGTGCGAGGTTGGGAAGCCGGAGGGCCGTGCCGCCGGGCGAACTCAGAACGGGCGCCGGGGCGGGGGCTGGTGCGCGAGCAGGGCGTTGATGACGGCGGTCATGTGCTCGGCGATGTACTGCCGGTCGTAGTCGTCGTTGAGCCGGTCGTCGGCCCAGTCCGCGAGCAGGCGTAGGTTGATGTGCAGGGTGGCGAGTTCGTTGACGCGGTACACCTCGCGGGGCTCGGTCATGACGGCTCTCCTGTTCGGTGGGTGGTGAGGTGGGCGTGCATGAGGTGGGCCAGGGCGGCGCCCATGCCGAGCACGGCGACCGGGATGCACGCGACCAGCGCGGTGATCGGCCACGGGGCGGCCGTCCAGTGCCAGGCGGTCATCAGGTGGTAGGTGATCTGCCCCAGCCCGCCCAGGGCGAGTGAGGCGATGGCGGAGCGCTTCGCGAACCGGCGCGCCTCCCCCACTACGCGGCCGGACAGCCACACCCACAGGGCATAGGCGGCGTAGGTTTCGACGCCGATCGGCAGGGTGATCGCGGTGTCGACCTGGAAGCCATCCGCGATCCCCGGCAGCAGGGTGACCTTGCCGAATCCGGTGAGCCGTCCCATCTCGACCCACCCGGCCCAGATCGCGACGAACGCGGGCAAGCACAGGATCAGCACCGGCCAGGTGACCGGCCGCCGGACCGGCGCGGCCTGCTCCGTCACCTGCTCGGCGGTGGTGATGTCGTCAGGTGCGGGCGGTTCGGGTGTGTTGTCAGGGGCTGGAGCGAACGGCGGTGTGCCGAACTCCGGGCCGCGTACGTCGGTGATGCGTAGCGGCTCGGCCTGGCCGAAGACCCGCTGCGCCTCGTCCTCCACCCACACAATCGATTCGGGCGGCGCGGGTTCGGGTTCGGCCAGGGCGGCGAGCACGAGGTTTGCCTTCGGCGCGCCGATCCGGAACCGCTTCATGAGCTGGTTGCGGGTCGGGGCCTTGCCTAGCTCGGCTGTGTAGGCGCAGGCCAGGGGGATCAGGTCGTCGACGGCGGTCGGATAGGCGCTGCGGGACAGCGTGGTCGCGGTCATCGGCCGTCTCCGTTCGCGAGGTCGGAGGCGAACGAGGCCAGCCCCGACGCGATCGCATGAACGGCGTTGGCGGCGTTGTGCGGGTTGCTGATCGCGTAGAACACCGCGAACGCCAACGCAATCAGCCCGGCGGCCTTGCGCAGGTTCATCAGGCCACCGCCTTCCGGGCGGCAGGGTTGGCGGCCAGCTCGGCGGCGACGCGGGTGACGCGGGCCTCGGCCCGGCGCAGACGGCGCCAGTCCAGAACGGTCGGGCCGCCACGATCAGCGGCGTACAGCATGGCGATCTCGGCGTTGACCACGTCCAGCTCGGCCTCGATCAGAGGCCACTCGTCCTCGATCGCGGCCAGCTCGGCGACGGTGGGTTCATCGCTGGTACGGCGGAGCTTCCTCACGGTGTTTCCTCCACGGTGGGAGGTCGGCGCGGCGGCAGCACGATGCGGCTACAGCCGCGCCGACCAGCAAGAAGCAGGGGCGGATGCACGGACCTGAGCCGTGCGCGGCGACCTTTTCGGCGGTTGCTACGGGGAGGCGCGACCCACTGAATTCAGTTCTCAACGTGCAGTCCGACACGACGGCTCGTAGGCGTGCGTGACGCTGACGCGCCCCGCCTTCCCCGGCGACCTTCGGCGGCCCGAACAGGATGACCAGATTGACTAGACAATCTGTTCGTTGAGCCGAGAGTGGCACGAGTCATGCCGAGGCGTCAAGAGGGCTGACCACATTGACTAGACATTCGCAGGTCAGACGCGTAGAACTGATGCGTGAACACCTTCCGAGGCGCCACCCTCCCCGCGTACCAGCGGATCGCGGCCAGCCTGCGCGACCGCATCACCTCGGGCGCGCTGGCGCCTGGGGAGCAGCTGCCCACCGAACAGGAGCTGTCCGAAGAGTTCGGCGTTGCGCGTCAGACAGTCCGCAACGGCCTGGGCGCGCTCGTAGCCGAGGGCCTGGTCGTCTCGCGGCGTCCGCATGGTCACTTCGTCAGGCAGCTTGAGCACATGGTGTATCGGCCGCAGGCGGAATCGCGGCCCCAACCGGCGACGCCTGAGATGGACCGCTACTGCCAGCAGATCACTGCGGAAGGTCGGGTGCCATCGCAGACGATCGAGGTGTCACTCATCAAGGCCCCGGCCGAGATTGCAAAGCGCCTCGAACTGGCCGAAGGCGAGCTAGTCGTAG